>JANNGZ010000030.1:0-8395 GCA_031404155.1 Burkholderiales bacterium | reverse complement strand
CGGCAGCCAGCGGCAGGGTGAGCAGCAGGCCGACCACACCGCCGACGAGCGCGATCAACAGGCTCTCGCCGAAGAGCAGGCGCACCACGAAGCCGGGCGAAAAACCCAGGGCCTTGAGCGTGGCGTATTCGGCCAGGCGTTCGCGCGCGGTCATCGTCATCGTGTTGGCCATCACCGCCATGATGATCAGCACCACGATGTAGCTCACCGCGTTGATCGCGATCAGGATCGCCTCGCTCATCGAGACAAAACCGAGCTGGAACGCGGCCTCGGTTTCGGTCAGCGTTTCGGCCAGCGAGTTCTGGAACATGGTGTCGGCGCGCTTGCTGATCAAGGCCGCGTTGTTCGGCTCGTCGATGCCCAGGACATAGACGCCGACGAAGTTGGCGTTGCCGCGCCGGGCGGCGCTGACCGTCTCGTTGAGGAACTTCCAGTGGAACAGCAGCTGGCTCTCGTCGGTCTTGGCGTCGCGGCCGTCCCAGATGCCGCGCAGCGTGAAGGTCCAGGTGCCGGGGTAGATGGTGCCGCGGATCGGGATCTGGTCGCCGATCTTCCAGCCGAACTGGTTGGCGAGCTTGCGCCCGGCCACCGCGCCCCTGCGGTCGCGATAGAAGGCGAGCTTCTGTTCGTCGGGGATCAGGTACTCGGGGTAGAGCGCGAGGTAGCTCTGCGGGTCGATCGCGAACTGCGGAAAGAAGTTGCGCTCGGTGATGTAGATGCCGCCGAACCAGTTGGCCCAGGACACGCTCTTCACCCCGTCCACGCCCTTCAGGCGCTCGGCATAACTCAAGGGCAGCGGGAAGGTCAGCGAGATGGCGCTGCGGGTGATCAGCCGGGTGCTCGAACTGCCTTCGACACCGGCGTACCAGGCGTCGATCACGGTGCGCAGCAGGCCGAACGCGCTCAAGGCCACCACCAGCCCGACGATGGTGAGCAGGGTGCGCAGCTTGTGGCGGAAGGCGTTGCGCAGCAGGAGTTTGAGCAGGAACATGCTTGGCGCCGCTTGCGTGGGCTCAGTTCGGCGTGGCCGCCATCTCGTCGTCGACGAGTACGCCCTTTTCAAGATGCACGATGCGCTTGGCGCTCGCCGCGGCCTTGGGGTCGTGGGTCACCATCACGATCGTCTTGCCGAGTTCGCGCACCAGTTGCTGCATCAGCATCAGCACTTCCTGGCCGGTGACGCGGTCGAGGTCGCCGGTGGGTTCGTCGGCAACGATCAGCGTGGGGTCGCTGACCAGCGCGCGCGCGATCGCGACACGCTGCTGCTGGCCGCCGGAGAGCTCGTTGGGGTAGTGGTCGGCGCGGTCGGCCAAGCTCACCAACGCGAGCGCGGCGTCCACGCGCGTGTGGCGCTCGCGCGCGGACATGCCGGTGAGCAGCAGCGGCAGCTCGATGTTCTCGAATGCGGTCAGCACCGGCATCAGGTTGTAGAACTGGAAGATGAAGCCGACATTCGCGGCACGCCAGTCGGCGAGTTCACCTTCGCTCAGGTCCGCGATGTTGACGCCGCCGATTTCGATCGAGCCCGAGGTGGGTTTGTCGATGCCGGCGATCAGGTTGAGCAGCGTGCTCTTGCCCGAGCCGCTCGGGCCCATCAGCGCCACGAAATCGCCCTGCGGGACTTCGAGGTGGATGTCGAGCAGCACCGGAATTTCCTGCTCCCCGCGCCGGTACGCTTTGGAGAGGTCGCGGATGCGGATCAGCAGCGGGGCGTCGTCATCGCCCGCCGTGCCCACCGGCGCGCCCACGGCCGCGCCAGCCGCTGCGCCCGCGCGCTTGCCCCGGGCTTCTTCGCCGACGTGGCCCACGGTGTTGGTCGCAGCCTTGTTCACTTCGACGCCGCCACGCTGACCTTGTCGCCGCCCTTGAGCTTGACCTCGGGGGCGAGCACCAGGCGCTCGCCGGATTTGATCGCGCCGCTAACTTCGAGCAGGTCGCCCAGGGTGCGGCCGGGGGTCACCGGCACCGCCTCGACCGCGTCCCCGGCGATGCGGAACACCAGCTTCTTGCCCTCGCGCTCGACCACCGCTTTCGGGTTCACCGCCAGCACGCTTTTCTGTTCGGCGTCGTTCGGGCGCTGGCTCAGGAAGGTGACCTTGGCGCTCATCTCGGGCAGCACCCGCGCATCCAGCGCCTCGAAGCGGATCTTGGTCATCACCGTGGCCTTGGCGCGGTCCACGGTGGGCACGATGCGCGCCACGCTGCCGCGAAAACGCTGCTCGCCGATGGCGTCGAGCACGATCTCCACCGGCTGCTCGGCTTTCACCTTCGCCACGTTGCTCTCGGAGACATCGGCCTCGACTTCGAGCGTTGTCAGGTCGGCCATCGTGACCACCGCGCCCTGGCTGCCCGAGGCGCTGGAGAACGGCGTGATCATGTCGCCGACGTTGGCGTTTTTTACCAGCACCACACCGTCGAAGGGCGCCCGGATCACGGTGCTGTCCTGGTTCACCTGCTGCACCTTGACCTGCGCCTGCGCCTGCCCCAGCGAGGCCTGGGCTTGCGCCACCCCGGCCTGCGCCGCCTGCGCCGCCGCGCGCGTGACGCTGGCCCGCGTGGCCGCGGCGTCCACCGCCTGCGCCGAAACAAAGTTCTGCGCCATCAGGCCCTGACTGCGCTTGAGTTCGGCCTCTGCATTGCTGGCCTCCAGGCGCGCCTGCACCAGCGCACTTTCGGCCTGGCGCACCCCCGCTTCGGCCTGGCGCACACCGGCCAGCGTGGCGTTGACCGAGGCGTTCACATCGCTGGCGTCCAGGCGCGCGATCACGTCGCCTTTTTTCACCACCGAGCCTTCGCGCACATTCAGTTCGAGCAAGCGCCCGGTGCCCTTGGACGCCACCGCCGCGCGCCGCTGCGCCACCACGTAGCCGCTGGCGGTGAGCTGCGCGTATTGGGCCGAGGGCGTGGAGCTGAGCACCGAGGTCACCTGCACATCGTGTTTGCGCGGGCCGAGCGCCGCGAACGCGCCCGCGGCGAGCACCAGCGCCACGATGCCCCAGGTGATCCAGCGTTTGCGCCGCCGCCGCGCCGGGATCGCGGCACTGCGGTCGATCTTGAGTTGCGAGAGCGAGGCGGGAGCTTGTTTGTTGTCGGCCATGGTCACACGATGCCACTTTGCGAATGCGCGCCAAGCATGCCATGGCGAGTTGTTCGCCATCCTGCAGGAAGCCCTTGCACGGGCACTTCGACAGGCTCAGTCCCTTCGACGGGCTCAGGATGCACGGGCACTTCGACAAGCTCAGCGCGAACGGAGTCTGGCGGGCCGAGCCTCTGTTCGATCGAATGCCAATGGCTATCAGGACAGCGTGCTCGCGATCACCCCGCCGCCGAGGCAGACCTCGCCGTCGTAGAGCACCGCGCTCTGCCCCGGGGTGACCGCCCATTGCGGCGCATCGAAGTGGAGGCGGAACCGCCCGCTGTCGACGGCCGAATAGGCACATGCCGCGTCGGCCTGCCGGTAGCGCGTTTTCGCGGCGAAGGCGCCGGGCGGCGGTGGCACGCCCGCCAGCCAGCTGGTGTCGTCGGCGGTCAGCGTGTGTGAGAGCAGCCACTGGTGTTCATGGCCCTGCACCACCACCAGCGTGTTGTGTTGGAGGTCCTTGCGCGCCACGAACCAGGGCGCATGTTCGCCGCCGGCGTCCGCTCGCCCCTTGACCCCGCCAATACCCAAGCCCTGGCGCTGGCCGAGCGTGTAGAAACTCAAGCCCACATGGCGGCCGAGCGTGCGGCCGCGCTCGTCCTTGATCGGGCCCGGCTCGTGGCTGAGGTAGCGGTTGAGGAACTCGCGGAACGGCCGCTCGCCGATGAAGCAGATGCCGGTGGAATCCTTCTTACCCGCGTTCGGCAGCCCGATCTCGGCGGCGATGCGGCGCACCTCGGTTTTCTTCAGCTCGCCGACCGGGAACAGGGTGCGGCTCAATTGCGCCTGGTTCAGGCGGTGCAGGAAGTAGCTCTGGTCCTTGGCCGGGTCCAGGCCCTTGAGCAACTGGTAGCTGACGCCGCCATCACCCGCGCCCCCGCGCGCGGCCGCGTGCGACTCGTCATGACGCCCAGCGGGCATGCCCGGGTGCGCCGGAACAGGGCGCACCCGAGCAGCAGCAGGTGTGCGCGGATCCGCCGGTACCCGGCGGATTCGCGCGTAGTGCCCGGTCGCGATCTTGTCGGCGCCCAGGCGCACCGCGTGGTCGAGAAAGGCCTTGAACTTGATCTCGGCGTTGCACAGCACATCCGGGTTGGGGGTGCGGCCGGCGGCGTACTCGCGCAGGAACTCGGCGAACACGCGGTCCTTGTATTCGGCGGCGAAGTTGACATGTTCGAGCTCGATGCCGAGCAGGTCGGCCACTGCGGCGGCGTCGACAAAATCGATGCTCGACGAGCAGTATTCGTCGTCGTCGTCGCCCTCCCAGTTCTTCATGAAGAGGCCAACCACCTCATGCCCCTGCGCCTTGAGCAGGTGCGCGGTGACGGCCGAATCCACGCCGCCGCTCAGGCCCACCACCACACGCTGAAGCTTGTTGTTGCTCACCCGCGAATTATCCGGGCCCGCGGGAGGCGAGCAGGAGTACCCGCCCGCCGCACCGGATCTCGCCGAGGCGCACCGATGCGCGCTGCGCTCGGCGCGACCGGCCGGGAAAACCGGCGCTACTTGGTGTAGTCGTAAAGCGGCTTGCCCTTGTCGACGATATGCACCGTGAACAGCTTCAGGGGTGTCTCGCCGACGATCTTGAAGCCGCCGTGTTTGACGTCGCGCAGATTGAGCAGGCTGGCGCCGGTCGCCAGCATCATCGGCTCCTTGCCCGGCGCTTGCACGGTCGCGCCTTGCACCACATACGCGGCCTCGATGCCGTGGTGAACATGCAGCTCGATGCCCTCGCCCGGCTTGTACTCGCCGGTCGAGGCGATGACTTCCATGCCCGGTGCACCGGACAGGTCGGCCCGTTTGGACTCGACGCGCTGCGGCGAGTCGGTCAGGGTCTGGGCCACGAGGCCGGTGGCAACGCCGCTGCCGAACAGCACCAAGCCCATGATCAGCCGGCGCGTTGAAATCATCTTCATCGGGTCTCCTTTGTTTGACGGGAATTCAAGGCCTGGACAGTCTGCTTCGCGCCGCTGAACGTGGCAAGCTGCTTTGGCGGCTCAGCTGGCGGCGCGGGTCGACACGTCGGGCGCCGTGCTCGGCGACACTCCGCTGTGCGCGGTCGCCGGCGCTCACCGAACCCGAACCCGAGCCCGAGCCCGAGCCCGAACCGATGCCAGGAGACCTTTGATGGACCTGCAACTCGCCGACAAGACCGCGCTGGTGACCGGCGCTTCCACCGGCATCGGCCGCGGCATTGCGCTGGCGCTTGCCGCCGAGGGCGTGCGGCTCGCGATCACCGCCCGGCGCCGCGACAAGCTCGATGCGGTGGCCGCCGAGATCGTGGCCGCGGGTGGCCAGGCGCCGCTGGTGATTGAGCAGGACATGTACGCCGAGGACGCCGCAGCGGCACTCACCCGCGCGGCGCTCGCCGGCCTCGGCCATGTCGACATCCTGATCAACAACGCCGGTGGTTCGCGCAGCTTCAAGGCGCTGCATGTGAGCGAAGAGCAGTGGCAGGAGGCGATGACGCTGAACTTCCACCGCCCGCGCCAGCTCGGCGACGCGCTGATCGACCAGATGATCGACAGGAAGTGGGGGCGCATCGTCAACATCACCGGCAAAAGCGAGCCCGAACACATCAACGGCGCGTTCTGCGCCAAGGCCGGCATGCACAGCTGGGCCAAGGGTTTGAGCCGCATGGTCGGCGCCCATGGCATCACGGTGAACTGCATTGCGCCGGGGCGCATCCACTCCGAGCAGATCTATCGCAACTACACCCCAGAGTACCGGCAGTGGCAGGCCGAGAACGAAATTCCGATGGCGCGTTTTGGCGAGCCGGAAGACCTGGCCAACCTGGTCTGTTTTCTCGCGTCGCCGAAGGCGAGCTACATCACCGGCACGGTGATTCCGGTGGACGGCGGGCTGCGCCGCTACCAGTTCTGACACCTCACCTGCGCCCGCGCCATACCCACCACAAGGAGACCGACCCCATGACCGCCATCAACCGCCGCACCGCGCTCGCAAGCGCCGCGCTCATGCTGCCGCCATTCGCCTTTGCGCAAGCCGCCTGGCCGCGCCAGTCGGTCCGCTTCGTGGTGCCCTTCGCGCCCGGTGGCACGAGCGAGATCGTGGCCCGCACCGTGGCCAACGAGCTCACCAAACAACTCGGCCAGACCGTGTTCGTCGACAACAAGGGCGGCGGCGGCGGTATCCCGGCGATGACCGACGTGGCCAAGGCCACGCCCGACGGCCACACCATCATCCTGGGCCATGTCGGCACGCTGGCGGTGAACCCGCTGATCTTCCCGAACCAGCCCTTCGATGTGAACAAGGATTTCATTCCGGTGACGCTGCTGGCCAAGGTGCCGAACCTGTTTGTCTGCCACCCCGACGTGCCGGCCAGGGACTTCAAGGAGTTCGTGGCCCATGTGAAGGCCAACCCGGGCAAGCTGAACTACGGCTCGGCCGGCAATGCCAGCGCCGGCCACCTGGCGATGGAGTACCTGAAGCTGGTGACCGGCATGTTCATCACCCACATCCCGTACCGCGGCACCGGCCCGCAGCTCACCGACCTGCTCGCCGGCCGCACCCAGGCCAGCTCGGCCGGGCTGCCGGCGCTGATCGCGCATATCAAGAGCGGCAAGCTGCGCGCTCTGGCGGTGGGCACGAACAAACGGCTGCCCGCGCTGCCCGAGGTGCCGACCGTCGAGGAGATGGGCTACAAGGGTTTCGAAACCTCGCAGTGGTACGGCATCCTGGCGCCCGCGGGCACACCGGCTGATGTGGTGAAGCGCTTGCAGGAGGAGTCGCTCAAGGCGCTGAAGGCGAATTCGGTGACCGAGCGCTTCGCGCAGGACAGCGCGGTGGGTGGTGGCGGGCCGCCGGCTGACTTTGCGGCCTTTATCAAAGACGAGCAGCGGGTCTGGGGCGACATCGTCAAGCGGGCCGGCATCAAGCCGGATTGAGCGTGAAGGCCCTGCCCTTGGCCGCGTTCCTCGATGGAGGAGGCGCATCGTCCAGTTCCCTCCCCCTTGACGGGGGAGGAGAAAGTCACGGCTCGGCGGTGATCGACGTTCTTGTCATCGGCGGCGGCAACGCCGCCCTGTGCGCCGCGCTCACCGCGCGCGAAGCGGGCGCCTCGGTGCTGCTGCTCGAAGCCGCGCCGCTTGAATGGCGCGGCGGCAACTCGGGCCACACCCGCAACCTGCGCTGCATGCACAACGCGCCGCAGGACGTGCTCACCGAGGCCTACTCCGAAGAGGAGTTCTGGCAGGACCTGCTCAAGGTGACGGCGGGCAAAACCAACGAAGCGCTCGCGCGGCTCGCGATCCGCGGCTCGGCCGATGTGCGCACCTGGATGCGCGGGCATGGGGTGCACTTCCAGCCTTCACTCTCCGGCACGCTGCACCTGTCGCGCACCAACGCGTTTTTCATGGGCGGCGGCAAGGCGCTGGTGAACGCGTACTACCGCAGCGCGCTGCGGCTGGGCGTGGCGGTTCGCTACCGGGCGCCGGTGGCCGCGCTCGAACTCGGCGCGGGTGGGCGCTTCGTGGCGGCACGTCTGGAAAACGGCGAACGCATCGAGGCGCGTGTGTGTGTTGCCGCGGCCGGCGGATTCGAGTCGAACCTGGCGTGGATGCGCGAAGCCTGGGGCTGCAACGAGCGGGGCGAATGGCCGGCCGACAATTTCGCGATCCGCGGCACGCGTTTCAACCAGGGGGTGCTGCTGAAGAACCTGCTCGACCAGGGCGCCGACGCGGTCGGCGACCCGAACCAGAGCCACTGCGTCGCCGTCGACGCGCGCGCGCCCTTGTACGACGGCGGCATCGTGACCCGGGTCGACTGCGTCTCACTCGGCATCATGGTCAACAAAGCGGCCCAGCGCTTCTATGACGAGGGCGAAGACTTCTGGCCCAAGCGCTATGCCATCTGGGGCCGGCTGGTGGCGCTGCAGCCGGGGCAACTCGGCTATTCGATCATCGACGCCAAATCGGTCGGGCGTTTCATGCCGCCGGTGTTCCCGGGGGTGAAGGCTGGCACGCTCCAAACGCTGGCGCGCGCGATCGGCCTGGACGAGCAGCGCTTCATGAACACGGTGCAGGAGTTCAACGCCGCCTGCCGCGCCGGCACCTTCGACCACGCGGTGCTCGACGATTGCCACACCGAGGGCCTGCAACCGCCGAAGACGCACTGGGCGCGGCCGATCGACACGCCGCCGTTTTTGGCCTACGCGCTCAAACCCGGCATCACCTTCACCTACCTCGGCATCCGGGTGGACCAACATGCGGCGGCGCATTTCGCCGGCGTGCCGAGCCC
>JANNGZ010000029.1:0-16246 GCA_031404155.1 Burkholderiales bacterium | reverse complement strand
AGCCGCAACGTGCCCTGATAGCTAAAGGCGCGCGGAATGTTGACGGTATTGGGCGCGGCCATCAATGTGGCGGTGCCGCTGGCCAGAGTCGCGCTGGCGATCCGGCAGGCCGACTACATTGCGAAGCAGATGACCGCGCGCACAATCAGAAGCGGCAGGTCGCCGCGTCCTGGGGCCCACATTCAGGAGACATGCCATGTGTGATTTCTTCGTCAAGGCCGACCCGATCGAATACGAGCAGCGCTCGCGCACGATTCGCATCCACGGCGTGCTGACCAGCATCCGGCTCGAGAACATGGCGTGGGACATCCTGGCCGAGATGGCCGAAACCGAAGGCCGCAGCACGAACGCTCTGATCGCGCTGTTCCACGACGAGATCCTGGCGCACCGCGGCGAGGTGCCGAACTTCGCTTCCTTCCTGCGCGTGACCTGCATGCGCTACATGCGCAAGCGCCTGCACGACAGCGAACAGGTGCCGCACGAGCCCGTGGCGACGGCATCGGTACGGCCGTTTCAGCCCGCCGCGGCGCGGCGCGCGTGAAGCCGCAGCAAGCACCGGACTCAAGCCGATGACCTTCATCACCGAAACCCACCCCGGCGTCTGCGCCGAGCCGGGCGACGCATCGCGGGGGTTCGTGCTCAACCACAGCATGCTGCGCGTGAAGGACCCGGCCGTGGCGCTGGACTTCTACACCCGCATCTTCGGCATGCGCGTGCTGCGCAAGCTCGACTTTCCCGAGATGAAGTTCTCGCTCTATTTCCTGCACCGCGCATCGGATGCGCCGGTGCCCGAAGACGCGGGCGAGCGCACTGCGTGGACCTTCGCCCAGCGGGGCATCCTGGAGCTGACGCACAACTGGGGCACCGAGGCCGACGCCGACTTCAAGTACCACGACGGCAATGCCCAGCCGCAGGGCTTTGGGCACATCTGTTTTTCGGTGCCCGACCTCGACGCCGCCGTGCGCTGGCTCGACGCCAACGCGGTGCCCTACGTGAAGCGGCCAGAGCAGGGCAAGATGAAGGACGTGGCCTTCATCAAGGATCCCGATGGTTACTGGATCGAGATCATCGAGCCGGCGCGGCTGAAGAACCTGGGGCGTTGACTGCTCGGGCGCCCGCCGGGCTGGCGCCGAGCGCTGACCCGGTACTGGCGGCACGCGCCGGTGCCTACGCCGTGTCGCTCGGGCGGTGCTTGGCGAACTGACTCCGACCGACGCCGGCATTGGCAGGACCGCATGCGCGAGCTTGCCGGCGCCAACGCCGCGGCGATCAAGGAGAACCTGAAGCGCGTCAAGCTGCCCGCCGGCTTCAAGATCGACCTCATCGCGATCGTTCCCGACGCGCGCCACATGGCCGTGGCGCCGAACACCAACATGCTCTTCGTGGGCACCCGCAAGACCACGGTCTGGGCGGTCACCGATCGCAACTCTGACGGCATCGCCGACGAAGTGAAGGCCTTCGCACCCTCGCTGAACTTCAAGGTGCCCAACGGCGTGTGCTGGACCAAGGACGGTTTTCTCGTCGTGGCCGGACACAACCGTGTGCTGAACTTCCCCGCGGCCGAGTTCTTCTATGAAGGCCCCGACGTCGCGGTGATCGAAGTCGTCGGCCAGGGCAAGCTGATCCCGCCCGAAGAAGAGTCGTACAACCACGGCGCGCGGGTGTGCAAGGTCGGCCCTGACGGCATGCTCTACGTTTCGCTGGGCCAGCCGCACAACGTGCAGCCGCGCGACAAGATCAAGCTCTACAACGAGACCGGCATCGGCGGCATGGTGCGCATGAACGCCTTCGACGGCAGCAAGCGCGAAGTCTTTGCCACCGGCATCCGCAACTCGGTCGGCCACGACTTCAACCCGAAGGACGGCACGCTCTGGTTCGCCGACAACCAGACCGACGGCATGGGCGACGACATCCCGGCCGGCGAGATCAACCGCATCAGCACCAAGGGCCAGTTCTTCGGCTACCCGTGGAAGCAGGGCAAGACGCGGATCACCGAACACGGCTACGACAAGAACCCGCTGCCCGGCAACATCACCGACCCGCAGGTCTACACCGAGGCGCACGCCGCCGACCTGGGCATGAGCTTCTACAGCGGCCGCCAGTTCCCTGCCAAGTACCAGGGCGGCATCTTCTCGGCCCAGCATGGTTCGTGGAACCGCACCAAGCCGATCGGTGCGCGGGTGATGTTCACCTCGCTCAAAGCCGACGGCACGGCCGACAAGACCGAGGTCTTCGCCGACGGCTGGCTCGACGGCGACACCGGCACCTACCGCGGCCGCCCGGTCGATGTGGCGGTGATGAAGGACGGCTCGTTGCTGGTCTCGGACGACTACGCCGGCGCGCTCTACCGCATCACCTACACGGCGCCGTGATCCTTCCCGTTCTCGCAGGCCTGCTTGCCGCCGCGCTCACCGGCACGGCTGCGGCGCAGGCCGCGGACCCAGCGGCCGGGCGGCGCAAGGCCCTGGCCTGCGCCGTCTGCCATGGGCCGACCGGCCTGGCCAGCGCGCCGGACACCCCGCACCTCGCGGGGCAGCCGGCCATTTACCTCGCGGCGCAGCTGCGTGCATACCGCGGCGGCAAACGCGCCCACGAGGTGATGGCGGTGATGGCCAAACCGCTCAGCGATGCCGACATCGACGATCTCTCGGCCTGGTTCGCGTCGCTCAAGGTCGAGGTCAAGCCCGTGCCCTGAGCGGGTGTGCCGGGCGCCGCTGCGCGACCGCGAACTTGTTGCGCGGGTCCACTTCGGCGTGGGCCGCGCGTCGAGGTTTCGGTTAAGGTTCACCGTCAGGTTCGGCTCGCATCCGCGACCGAACCGCAGGAGAACACCATGAATCCAAACCTCGCTGCGCAGCCCGACACCATCACCCTGGGCGGTGGCTGCTTCTGGTGTGTCGAAGCGGTGTACGAGCTTGTCGACGGCGTGCTCGCGGTCGAGTCGGGCTACTGCAACGGCCATGTCCACCAGCCCAGCTACGAGCAGGTGTGCTCGGGTGAAACCGGCCACGCCGAGGTGGTGCGGGTGACCTTCGATGCCGCGCGCATCCCACTGCGCGAGGTGCTGGAAATTTTCTTCACGATTCACGACCCGACGACGCTGAACCGCCAGGGCAACGATGTCGGCACCCAGTACCGCTCGGGCATCTACCTCGAACGGCCGCAGCAGGAGCCGGTGGTGCGCGAAGTGCTCGCCGAGGTGAACGCGGCCTGCGGCGGGCGCGTCGTGACCGAGGTGACGCCGCTGGCCAACTATTCGCGCGCCGAGCATTACCACCAGCGCTACTTCGCGAACCATCCGGGGCAGGGCTATTGCGCGGCGGTGGTGGCACCCAAGGTGGCGAAATTCCGCAAGACCTTCTCGGCCCGCGTGAAGGCCTGAGCGGCGCCGCTGCCGCGCCGTGTCGTCGCCTCATCGCACCGCCTGCCTGCCCGCCGCCACGTGCTCGCGCTGCAAGGCTTGCGGTTTGATTGGGGCACGGGCGCGACGCTGGCATTTCCCGACCTCGATCTGGCGCAGGGCGGCGCGCTGCTGCTCACCGGGCCGTCGGGCAGCGGCAAGTCGACCCTGCTTGCGCTGGTCGCGGCGCTGCTGACACCGAGCGCGGGGCGTTTGCAGGTGGCGGGCGAAGAGCCCGCGCGCATGACCCGCGCCGAGCGCGACCGCTGGCGCGGTGCGACGCTCGGGTTCATGCCGCAGCGGCTGCACCTGAGCGAATCCTTGAGCGTGCGGCGCAACCTGGAGCTGCCCTTCATCGCGGCCGGCGCGGCCGTGGATGGCGCGCGCATCGACAGCTTGCTTGCCGAACTGGGGCTGCATGGGCTGGCGCAGCGCCGCCCACACGAGCTGAGCCTGGGCCAGGCGCAACGGGTGGCGATGGCGCGTGCGCTGCTGCGCCGGCCGCGCCTGCTGCTCGCCGACGAGCCGAGCGCGAACCTCGACGACGGCAGCACCGCCGCGGTGCTTGCGCTGCTGCAACGCAGTGCCCGAGAGGCCGGCGCGACGCTGGTCGTGGCCACGCACGACGCGCGTGTGCGTGATGCGCTCGCCGCTGCCGCGGTGTTGCGGCTCGCCGGTAACGGGGCCGTGCGGTGAGGCTGATCGCACTCGCCTGGTCCTACCTCTGGGCACGCCCGCTGGTGGCGCTGCTCAACCTCACGCTGCTGGCCTTGGGCATCGGTGCGATGAGCTTTGTGCTGCTGGTCGGCGAGCAGGTCGAACAGGCGGTGCAGCGGGACCTGGCCGGTATCGACCTGGTGGTCGGCGCCAAGGGCAGCCCGCTGCAGCTCATCCTGGCCGGCGTTTTTCATCTCGATGCGCCGAGCGCCAACATTCCGTTGGCGGCACAGCAAACCCTGGCCGCGCATCCGATGGTCGAGCGTGTGGTGCCGCTGTCCCTTGGCGACAGCCTGAAGGGCTTTCGCATCGTCGGCACCACACCGGACTACCTCGCGCTGTACGGCGCGGTGCTCGCCGGCGGGCGGGCCTGGCAAGCGCCGCTCGAGGCGGTGCTGGGTGCCGAGGTGCAGCGTGACAGCGGGCTCGCGCTCGGTGCCAGCTTTGCGGGCGTGCACGGCCTGGGCCACGAAGGCGAAGCGCATGGCGAGTTGCCGTACCGCGTCGTCGGCCTGCTCGCGCGCTGCGCCTGCGTGCTCGACCGGCTGGTGCTCACCGCCACCGAGTCGGTCTGGCAGGTGCATGAAAGGGAGGCGGCCGACAGCGGGGGCAAGGAGCTTGCGCACGCCGAGCGCGAAGTCACGCTGCTGCTGCTGCGCTACCGCACGCCGCTGGCCGCGGCGAGCCTGCCGCGCTGGGTCAACGCCATGCCGGCGCTGCAGGCGGCGGCGCCGGCGCTGGAATCGGCGCGCCTGCTGCGCATGGTGGGTGTGGGCAGCGAGGTGCTGCGCGGCATGGCGCTGGTGATGCTGCTCGCCGCGGGGCTGTCGGTGTTCGTCGCCCTGTCGCATGCGGTACGCGAGCGCGAAGGCGACCTGGCGATGCTGCGCATGCTCGGCGCGCCGCCGTCGCGCGTGGCCGCGCTGGTGCTCGCCGAGGCTCTTTGGCTGGCGCTTCTCGGCGTCGCCGCCGGTCTCCTGCTCGGCCATGGCGCCGCCCATTTGTTAGGCTGGGTGCTGGCGTCTCAGCGCTCGTTGGCGGTGAGCGGTGCCTGGTTTTCGAGGGCCGAGACGCTCGCGGTCGGCTTCGTGCTGCTGCTGGCGCTGTTGGCGGCGTTGCGCCCGGCCTGGCGAGCGGTGATGATCGACCCGACGCGGCTGATGCAGTCGGCACGATGAAGGCGCGGTTCGATGAAGACGACGAGGTCTGTGCGAAGGATTACCGGGCGGCCCGTGAGGGTCTGGCCAGCGGTACGCAAGTTGGGATGAAACATGAAGATTGAATTCAGATTCTTGGCCCTGGGCCTGGCGGTGTACGGGGCCGGCGTGATGGGGCAGACCGGCCCGCAGACCGGCTCAGCGATCGTGCCGCACACCAGCGCGCCCGCGCAGGTTACGGCGCCGGCGGCCACGCCCAATACGGCACCGGCCACGCCGCCTGCACCCACGATCGGGCAGGGTGCCGGCTATCACGACCCGCGCAGCGCCTTCAAGCCCTTGCAGAACAAGGAGGGTGTGTTGGCCTGGACCCTGCTGTCGGCGGTCACGACCAAGGTCGAGAACAAGAAGATCGTGCCGACCTTTCCGGCGCCGGTGAAGGCACTCGACCGCACCACGGTCAAAGTGCAAGGGTTCATGCTGCCGCTGGAGCCGGGCGAAAAGCAACGCCACTTCCTGCTCTCCGCGGTGCCTACCAGTTGCAGCTTCTGTGTGCCCGCGGGGCCCGAGGGGCTGGTCGAGGTGCGCAGCCGTACCCCGGTGAAGTACACGCTCGACCCGGTGGTGGTGGAGGGCCGGTTGTCGGTGCTGCTGGACGACCCCTACGGTCTGTTCTACCGCGTCAGCGACGCCATGCCGGCGAACTGAGCGGCGCCCGCGGACACGCGCGCCAACCCGCGCAGGGACCGGCGCGCTTCAGCGCCCTTGTTGCCGTTTGCGCACTGCACCCGCGGGCAGCGTGCGGTACATCGCGTTACCTGGGCACTGAACGGCCCGCGACGCTCCGGGCGCGGCTACTGCGTGGCTACACTGATTCGCTCGAACAACTCGTTCCCGGGCCGAGCCTCCAAGCATGGACAACCACTGGCGCGAAGCACCCCACGCAGCGCTGCGCGTTTGGCGCGGCGCGTCGGCGTCGCTCCAGTTCGAAGTCAATCCGCCGGCTCGCCGGTGGGGCGCCGGGTTGCGGTTCGGCCCGAACCAATGGCGCAAGCTGGTCGCGGCGGTGTTCGCAACCGGCAAGCGTGACGGGCGCTGGCATGTCGCGCTGGACGACGGCGGCCAGGTCATCGTGCTCGGCCGCCGGGTCCAGTCGGGCGACGGTGCCTTGCTCTGGATCGACGTGCAGCGCAGTGTGCCGCTGGCGTCTGTTGGCGAGGTGCCCTCGCCGCCGAGCACGGATACACCTTCCGTAGCGACGAGCTCTTCGTCGTCCGGCGAGCCCAATACGCCAGCGCGCGCCACCGCCGCTGCGAACGCCGCTGCCAACGCCGATGCCGACACGCACACGAACACGAACACGAACACGAAAGCCAACGCCGACGCCGACGCCGACGCCAATGCCAATGCCAATGCCAATGCTGCGGACAGGTCTCTCGATGAGCAGGTTGTCCCCTCGCCGGACGGCGAAAACGATGGCGCGCGCCGCCTGGTGCAGGAACTGCGCGAGCAGATGCGCCGTATCGGCGAGATCGCCGGTCTCGGACGCTGGAGCCGCGGCGGCGATAACGAATTGGCCGGTTGGGACGAGCAGATGTTCCGCCTGCACGAACGGCCGGCGTCGGCCGGCGTGCCGACCCGTGCCGAGTGGCTCGAGCGCTATGTACATCCGCTGGACCGGGAACATGTTTCGCGCGTGATCCGCGAGAGTGAAGCCGGGGACGCGCCCCCACGGGGCGACGAGTTCCGCATTCGCGGCGACGCCGGCACGGTGCGCTGGGTCACCAGCTGGACCGAGCGCGAGCTGCGCGACGGCAGGCGCCGGAGCTTTGGCATCCTGCTCGACGTGACGCAGCGCCGCGAAGCCGAGCTCCGGCTCGCGCGCGAACGCGAGCGCATGCAGCGTGCCATGGACGCGGCAGGCATCGGTTTGTGGGAGCGCGGCCTTGACGGTGTGCCGACCTACTGGAACGCCGCGATGTACCGGCTGCGCGGCCTGGACCCGAGCGACCCGCGCCCGATCGCCAAGCTGGCCACCCTCACGATGGACCGCCGCGACCGCGCCGAGATGCTGGCGCAGGCCCGGCGCCATATCGAGTCGGGGCAGCCCTATGTCAAGGAATGGCGGGTGCGCTGGCCCGACGACAGCGTGCACTGGATCGCCTCGCGCGGCCAGGTGGTGCGCGACGAACGCGGCCGGGCCATCCAGATGTCGGGCGTGAACTTCGACGTCACCGAGCGCCGCGAAGCCGAGGCCTTGCGCCAGGCGATGGAAAGCGCCGAGCAGGCCAGCCGCAACAAGTCGGAATTCATGGCCCGCATGAGCCACGAATTGCGCACCCCGCTCAACGGTGTGCTCGGCTTTGCCCACATCCTGCTGGAAGACCGGCAACAGGTGCCGAGTGCGTGGCAACGCGAGCGGCTGACGCGCATTCAGGTGGCGGGCCAGCAGCTGCTGGTGATGATCGACAAGGTGCTCGACCTCGCGCGCGTCGACACCGAGTCGCGGCCGGTGCTGCGTGAGCCGGTGGCCATCGACACGATGCTGCGTGCCGCCTGCGGGCGCATGGCCGCGCTGGCGGCAAAACGCGGTGTTGAGCTTCGGGTCGGCGACGCCCCGCTGTGGGGTGCGCTCGCGGCCGATCCGACCCGGCTGGCGGAGGTGCTGGACCACCTGCTGTCCAACGCGATCCGCTACAACCGCCGCGGCGGCTGGGTGTCCTTCGAGACCGGCCTGGTTGCCGGCGACGGCGAGTCGCCGCGGCGCTCGATCGTGGTTCGCGACAGCGGGCGCGGCCTGAAGCCGGCCGAGCTGGTGCGCCTCTTCGAACCCTTCGAGCGCCTGGCCGGCAAGCCCGGCGGCGAAGGCGGCAGCGGCATCGGTCTCACGCTGGTCAGGCGCCTGCTTCAGCGCATGGACGGCGAGATCGAGGTCACCAGCGAGCCGGGCCGCGGCAGCGAGTTCACCGTCTGGCTCGACGACGCGGCGATGCCAGCGCTGTCACCCGCGGTCGACCCGAACCGGCCGAGCGCCCGCTCCGCGCTAGACGCTGCGCTGCGGGTGGTGTGCATCGAAGACAACGCGATCAACATGATGCTGGTGCGCGAGATTCTCTCCTTGCGCCCTGGCGTGGCCTTGTTCGAGGCGGTCGACGGCCGCAGCGGCATCGAGCTGGTGCTGCGTGAGCAGCCCGACGTGGTGCTGCTCGACCTGCAACTGCCCGACCTCCACGGCCTGGAAGTGCTCGAGCGGCTGCGCGCCGAGCCTTCGCTTTCGCGCTGCCGCGTGGTGGCGTTGTCGGCCAATGCGATGCCCGACGACGTGAAGCTGGCGCTGGCACGGGGCTGCGACGACTACTGGACCAAGCCGATCGATTTCAACCGCTTCCTGGCCGGTATCGATGCGCTGATCGTTTCGGTGCAGCCGAGCTGACAGGCCAGCCGACCGCGCGGGTGCGCTTGGGCCGCATTCGCTACCGTCGCGCGCGAGTTGAACGCGCGCTTGGGTCTACGGCGCGAGCCGCTCGCGGACCCAGGTGTCGTTCTCGCGCCCGCTTTCGCGCCCGCTTTGCAGTCGATACCGCAAGCGGTCGTGCAGCCGCGACTTGCGCCCTTGCCAGAACTCCCAGCGTTCCGGCGCCAGCCGAAAGCCGCCCCAGTGTGGCGGGCGCGGTGGGTTGAGCGCAAAGCGGGCAGCGTATTTCGCGGCGGCGGCGACCAGCGTGCTGCGCGATCCGATCACCTCGCTCTGCGGCGAGGCCCAGGCGCCGATGCGCGAGTCCAGCGGCCGTGTGGCGTAGTAGGCGTCGGACTCGGCCGCGCTGACATGCTCGACGCGGCCTTCGATGCGCACCACACGCTCGAGCTCGACCCAATGGAACTGCAAGGCCGCGAAGGGGTGCAGCGCAAGTTCGCGGCCCTTGCGGCTTTGGTAGTTGCTGAACCAGACCAGGCCACGTTCGTCGCAGCCCTTGAGCAGCACCACGCGGGTCGAAGGGTGGCTGTCTTCGCCCACCGTGGCCAGGGTCATGGCGCTCGGCTCGGGGAGTTGGCCGTCCAGCGCCTCCCGCAGCCAGCGCTCGAACTGCAGGCGCGGGTCGGGGTCCGAGGCCGTTTCGTCGAGCTCGGCCCGTTCGTAGCTCTTGCGCAGCTTGGCGATGTCGTGGTTCATGCGCCAGCATAAACCGCGTGTGCCAAAGTTCACGCAGGTGCCTGAGCGGCGATGAGGGTTGCCACCTTCAGCACAACTGCTTAAGGACTTGGCCTTACGTACAGGTCCCACTACCTGCCACGCGAGGTCGAACCCATTCTGTACAGGATGGGGCCGCGCTCGTGGCCCCGCAGCGCAAGGGGCAAACGAAAGTGCGGGCGCGACCGAACGTGATCGTGCTGGCGGCAGGCCGGAGCAGCCGCCATGCGGGCTCGACCCACAAGCTCGAACAAAGCGTGAACGGCGCCAGCGTGCTCGCGCACACGCTGCGCAACGCGGTGGCGAGCCACCTGCCGGTGCTGGTGGTGACGATCGCCGCGCTCGAGCCCCTGGTGCGCCGCCTGGTGGCCAGCCGCGACGTGGTTGTGCTGCCCGACCTGCCGCCCAACACCGCTGCCGGCATCGGCGCGTCGATCGCTGCCGGCGTGGCGGCAAGTTCCGGCGCGGCCGGCTGGCTGGTGCTGCCGGGGGACATGCCGCTGGTGCAGCCGTCGAGCCTGGTCGCGGTGGCGCGTGCGCTCGAAGAGCACCCGGTGGCCTACGCGCAGCACCGCGGCCGGCGCGGCCACCCGGTGGGCTTCGGCGTGGAGCTGTACTCGGAGCTGATCGCGCTCACCGGCGACGAAGGGGCGCGCCGCCTGGTGGCTCGTTATCCGTCGCTCGGGGTGGATGTCGATGACGCCGGCGTGCTGATCGATGTCGACAGCGACGCCGACCTCGAGGCGGTGCGTGCCAACTTGCTGCGGCCCGGTGGCGAAATCTCGGGCCTCGGCGCTCGAGTGTCCTGAAGCGGCTCCGCTCTCCCGGCGTCTGTCTCATGAGCAAATGTGGCTCTGCCACTTTGTTCATCCCCCTCGGGGGCGGCGGCAACGCCGCCTGGGGTTGCTCTCAAGCTCGCCCGCCCACAGGCCCTTTACGCCAGCCCGTGTGCCCGGGCCAGCGCCATCAGGCGCTCCACTTCGCGGTCCTGGATGCCGTGCTCGCGCAGGCCCTGCGCCGTCTGCGCCAGGTAGTCCAGGGTGCGGCCGTAGCGCCCGCTGCTGTGGCGAAGCACGTCGAGCAGGTGGGCGTCGTCGAGGCGGCCGGTGAAGTTCGGGCTGCGCTTGCTCAGCGTGAAGGCCAGTGCGCGAACCACGCCCGGCACGGTGTGGCAGACCAGCCAGCGCGGGTCGTAGACGCCATTGGGCATCTCGCGCGGCCACAGCCGCCGCAAGGCCTGCTCCGCGCGCGCTCGCGGCACCCGGTACGCCAGGCCGCGGCAGCAGCCGCCGGCGATCAACGCGAACACCAGCCCGGGGCGCTGCGGGGTGCCACGGTTGATCCGCGAGTGCATGCGCAGTGCGCGGTGCCAACCCGGCACCCGCGCCTTGCGCTGTTCGACCGCGTCGACCTCGGGGTTCCAGATCAGCGAGCCGTAGGCAAAGAGCCAGAGGTCCTGCTGCGGGTGCAAGCCGGCGAGGACGGCGTCCAGCATGGCCTGCGGGTCGCGCAGCGGCGACGGCGGTTCGAGCGTGG
Source organism: Burkholderiales bacterium (assembly GCA_031404155.1). Classification (GTDB taxonomy): domain Bacteria; phylum Pseudomonadota; class Gammaproteobacteria; order Burkholderiales; family Burkholderiaceae_C; genus JANNGZ01. The sequence goes on along the minus strand of JANNGZ010000029.1, from coordinate 5,247 downwards.
CGGCGGGTGTCATGGGCGATGAAGCGGCGCACGCCACTGTACGCAAGCGCACGCAGGCGCGGGCGGTCGGCATTTGCGGAGAGTCCATTGGCTTGACGATGTAATCTAGTTACACGACAATCCAAACCATGGTTACATCAAGCCACCCCGAACTGCTCGCGGTCACCGACCGCATCCGCCAGCGCAGTGCGGCGTCGCGCGGCGCCTACTTGGCGCGCATCGACAAGCTGGCGGGCCGCGAGCGCGGCAGCGAGCGGCTGGGCTGTGCCAACGTGGCCCATGCTTTTGCCGGCCTGCCGCGCGACGACCGGCTGCGTGTCGTCGCCGAACGCGCGCCCAACATCGGCGTGGTGACCGCCTACAACGACATGCTCTCGGCGCACCGGCCCTACGAGAGCTACCCGGCGCTGCTGCGCGACGAAGCGCGCCGCCACGGCGCCACGCTGCAGGTGGCCGGCGGTGTGCCGGCGATGTGCGACGGCGTCACCCAGGGCCTACCCGGCATGGAGCTGAGCCTGTTCTCGCGCGACACCATCGCGATGGCCACTGCCATCGCGCTCAGCCACGACGTCTTCGATGCCGCGCTGCTGCTCGGGGTCTGCGACAAGATCGTGCCCGGGCTGCTGATCGGCGCGCTGCACTTCGGGCACCTGCCCTGCGTGTTCGTGCCCGCCGGGCCGATGGGCACCGGCTTGTCGAACCAGGCCAAGTCAAAGGTGCGCGAACAACATGCGCAGGGCCTGGTGGGCCGGCCCGAGCTGCTCGCCGCGGAGCAGGCCGCGTACCACGGCGAAGGCACCTGCACCTTCTACGGCACGGCCAACAGCAACCAGATGCTGCTCGAAGCGATGGGTCTGCACGTGCCGGGCACCGCGTTCGTGCACCCGCATGCGCAGTTGCGCGAGGCCTTGACGCGCGAGGCGGTGGGCCTGGTGCTCGGCATTGCCGGCAGGTCGGGTGATGCGGCCCGGCGCGATGGCGCGGCGAGCGACGAGCCGACGCCTCTTGCGGGTTTGCGTCCGCAGTTTCTCCCGATCGGCCGCCTGGTCGACGAACGCAGCATCGTCAACGCGATGGTGGCGCTGCTGGCCACCGGTGGCTCCACCAACCATCTGATTCACTGGGTGGCGGTGGCGCGCGCCGCGGGCATCACGATCGACTGGAGCGACTTCGCCGAACTCTCGGCCATCGTGCCGCTGCTGGCGCGCGTGTATCCCAACGGCAGCGCCGATGTGAACCAGTTCCAGGCCGCCGGCGGACCGGGTTTCGTGTTGCGCGAGCTGCTCGACGCCGGCCTGATGCATGCCGACGCAGCGACGGTGAGCCCGCGTGGCCTGCGCGCCTACACCGAAGTTCCCGCGCTGCGCGAGGGCCAGCGCCTGGGCTGGCAGGCGCTGCCCGAAGCCAGCGGCGACAGCGATGTGATCCGCGGCGTGGCCGCCCCGTTCTCGGCCAGCGGTGGCTTGAAGCTGCTCGCCGGAAAACTCGGCCGCGCGGTGATCAAGGTGTCCTCGGTACCCGACGACTGCCATGTGGTGCAGGCCCCGGCGCTGGTGTTCGACAACCAGGGTGCGCTGCTCGCGGCGTTCAATGCCGGGCAGCTGGAGCGCGACTTCATCGCCGTGGTTCGTTTCCAGGGCCCGCGCGCCAACGGCATGCCCGAGTTGCACAAGCTCACGCCGCCGCTGGCGGTGCTGCAAGGCAAGGGCTTCAAGGTGGCGCTGGTGACCGACGGCCGCATGAGCGGTGCGTCGGGCAAGGTGCCCGCGGCGATCCATGTCAGCCCCGAGGCGGTGGCGGGCGGGCCGCTGGCCAAGGTGCGTGATGGCGACATGATCCAGCTCGACGCGGAGCGCGGAATTCTGGAGGTGCTGGTCGACGATGCGACCTGGGCCGCGCGTGAGCTGATTGCGATCCCACCGGCGCAGGCTGACGACAACGCGCACGGCTTCGGGCGCGAACTTTTTGCCGGCTTGCGGCGCAACGTGGGCAGTGCCGAAGAAGGCGCCTGCTCATGGCTCTGAGAGGGATTCGATGACAGCCTCCGCGCTACCGGGCACCTTGCAACTCGCCGACCACGGGCCGGTGATCCCGGTCATCGTGCTCGAGCAGCTTGAACATGCGGTGCCGATGGCCCAGGCGCTGGTGGCCGGTGGCGTGCGGGTACTCGAGGTCACGCTGCGCACCGCGGTCGCGCTGCGCTGCATCGAAGCGATTGCGCGCGCGGTGCCTGAGGCCGTACTCGGTGCGGGTACGCTGCGCAGCCAGGCCGATGTGCGCGCGGCGCGCGACGCAGGCTGTGTCTTTGGTGTCAGTCCGGGCTACACGCCTGGGATCGGCGCGGCGTGTCGCGACGCCGGCCTGCCGCTGTTGCCCGGCGTGGCGACGGCGAGCGAAGTGATGGCGGCCCATGCCGACGGCCTGCACTTCCTGAAATTTTTCCCCGCCACCGCGGCCGGCGGCATCCCGATGCTCAAGGCGCTGGCCGGGCCGTTCGCCGACGTCGTCTTCTGCCCCACCGCGGCATCACGCCCGAGACCGCGCCGCAGTTTCTGGCGTTGCCGAACGTCAAGGTTTGCGGCGGCTCGTGGTTGACGCCGCGCGATGCGCTGCAAGCCAGGGACTGGCCGCGCATCACGCGCCTGGCGCGCGAAGCCTCGGCGCTTCGTTGATCCGGGGGCGCGCCACGCGGCGCGCGTGCTCGAATCGAAGGGTCTACTCGCCGGCCGGCGGCTTGATCAACGCAGCCATCGCGCGCGCATCATCGCCCGGCTGCGCCATCAGCCCCGCGGCCACGCCGAGCCGGTCGGCATGGCCGCGGTTCTGGCTCAGCTTCCACTTCGCGCTGAGCGCGCTCAAGCGGATCTCGATGCCGACGATCGCACCCAGCATCTGCGCGATGTAGTCCGCGGGCGCGTCGCTCACCTGCCAGGGCACCGCGCTGCGCGATTCGTGGCGGTCGGTGAGGCGGCCGACGAGTGCGCGCAACCACGTGGTGTCGTCGATGGCGCGCAAGGTGCCGCGCGCCTGCACCACCATGTAGTTCCAGGTCGGCACTACCTTGCCGTGTTTGCGTTTGGTCGGATACCAGTTCGGGCTGATATAGGCCTGCGGGCCCTGGAACACGGCCAGCGCTTCGTGCTCGGGCAGGGCCTCGCGCCACAGCGGGTTGGCGCGTGCGACATGGCCGCGCAGCGTGCCGTGCGGGCCCTCGTCGGGCGCGAACTCCATCGGGATCAGGTTCGCGTCCAGGCCCTGCGGCGTCATCACCACCAAAGTGGCCAGCGGTGCGGCGTCGATCAGCGCGCGCAATGCCTGCGCGTCGGGCGGATCGAAGTGTTGGGGTGAGTACATGCCCCGACTTACCGGCGCTCGATCAGCTCGATCTTGTAGCCGTCGGGGTCGGTGATGAACGCAATCATCGTCGCGCCACCCTTCACCGGGCCGGGCTCGCGGGTGATCGCGCCACCGAGCGCAGCCGCCTTCTCGCGCACCGCGGCGCAGGTGGCGGCCACGTCGGGCACGCCGATCGCGATATGGCCGAAGGCGCTGCCGAGCTCGTACTGCTCGACGCCGTAGTTGTAGGTCAGTTCGATCTCGGCATGCTCGGGGTTGCGACCGTAGCCCACGAACGCGAGGTCGTATTTCTGGTCCGGCCGCTCGGTGGTGCGCAGCAACTGCATGCCCAGAACTTCGCTGTAAAAAGCAATGGAGCGCGGCAGGTTGCCCACGCGCAGCATGGTGTGCAAGACGTTCATTTCGATGCCTTGATATCAAAAACGAGGCAAGTGGTGGTGGCATGCGCAAACAGCTTGCCGTCGTGTCCGACCAGTTTGCCTTCTGCGGTCGCGGTCTGGCGGCCCAGGTGCACCACGCGGCCCTCGGCACGCACCAGCGGCACCTGTTCGCTCAAGGCGCGCACCAGGTTGATCTTCAGCTCCAGCGTGGTGTAGCCGCGGCCGGGCACCATCAGGGTGTGCACCGCGCAGCCCACCGCCGAGTCGAGCAGTGTGGCAAACCAGCCGCCGTGCACGCCGCCGAGTGGGTTGTAGTGGCGCCGGCTCGGTTTGCCCTGGAACACCGCCACGCCAGGCTCGGCATGCACCAGGAGGAAGTCCAGCGTCGCGCCGATCGGCGCCAGCGGCAACTCGCCGGCGAGCATCGCGCCGAGCAGGTCCATGCCGCCGCGGCCCGCGGCTTGCGCGGGCGTGGCCACGCCGGGCGGCAAGTTGTGCCGCGCCCGGATCGCAGCCTCTTCGGCCTGCCAGCGCGCAAGCACGTGGTCGGCGGATTCGCTCATTGGTGGGTCCTTCTCGGGGTCAAGGCACCTGGCCCACGATCGACCACAGGCGCGCGACGTCGGCGGTGCCGTCGTTGCCGCCCACGCTGCGCAGTGTCTGCATGCCCTTGGCCTTGAGTTTCGGTGACTGCAACTGCGCCAGCCCGAGGCGCAGCTTAGCGTCTTCGGCGCGCTTGAGGCCACCCTTGGCAATGCCTTTTTCGATCAGCTCGACGCCGCGCTCCACCTGGCCCATGGACACATAGGTGTTGCCCACCTTCACCAGGTCGCTGCCGTCTTTTTCGGCCGCTGCTTCGCTGGCCAGTTTGGCGATGTTGGCCGCGGTCTCGGCCTCCTGCTTGAGCACCAGGTCCTTGAGTCGTTTGTGGCGCTCGGCCTCGGCGCCGGCGCCCAAGGCACCCGCAGCGAAGCCCTTGTCGACGATTTTCTTCGCAGTCACCGGCTGCGCGCTTTGCAGTGCCAGCTGGGCCAGCTCCATGAATTCGTCGGTCTTGGTGATCAGGCCGTTGGCGAACTTGAGCATCATCACGTCGTAGGCCAGGCGGTCGGCAAAACCGGGCTTGCGCTGGATGCGCGCCAGGTGCGCGGCCCAGTAGTCTTTCTTCGGATAGAACACCACCAACTTCTCGAGCGCCGCCGAATAGCTGGCGTTGTTGCCGGTGCGCTGGCTCGCATCGGCCAGGCGCAGCAGGTCGTCCTCGCCGGGGCGGCGGCCGGCCTGTTCGGCCGCGCTCACCGCAGCCTGCGCGTCGCGCGCGATCGCGTTGTAGTCGCCGCTTTGCGATTGCACATAGGCCAGCAGCTGGTTGAGCGACGCGCTGTTGCCGCCCGCCTGCTTGGCCTTGTTGGCCCATTCGCTGGTCTTGGGCCAGTTCTTGTTTTGTGAATAGGCAAACGCGATCGACTCGGCCACCTGCGCCTGTTCGGCGCCGCCGAGCTTGCCCGAG
>JANNGZ010000028.1:0-19642 GCA_031404155.1 Burkholderiales bacterium | reverse complement strand
AAGGGCTTCATGGCCGGCACGCAGACCCACCTGGAGTTCATTCCCGAGCGCACCACCGACTTCATCTTCGCCGCCTTCAGCGAGGAGTTCGGCCTGCTCGGCACGCTCGGCCTGATCCTCGGCTTCGCCTTCCTGGTGCTGCGCGGTTTGATGATCGCGGCGGAGGCGCCGACGCTGTTCGCGCGCCTGCTTGCCGGTGGCGTCACGCTCAGCCTGTTCACCTATGCCTTCGTGAACATGGGCATGGTCAGCGGCATCCTGCCGGTGGTGGGCGTGCCGCTGCCCTTCATCAGCTACGGCGGCACCGCGATGGTCACGCTCGGCCTCGGCCTGGGCATCCTGATGTCGATCGCCAAGAGCCGGCGCTTGATGCAGTCTTGAGATGAATCCCCCCGAAGCGGCTTCGCCGCTCCCCCCGAGGAATGGCCGCGTCTCGCGGCCATGCGGCCTGCAAGGCCCGCCAGCGGCCTGGCGGAGCCAGATCGGCGGCAGTTGCTGGGCATGGCCTCGCGTTTCATGCGTCGCGGGTCGCGCGAAGCGCGGTGGTTCCACTGAAATGACGGACTCCGGCTCGTTGCCTCTCGGCCGCTGAGTGCCGCTTCGGCATCACCTGAAAACGGCAACCCATGGCGACAAAGGGCATCGGCATCGGCATCAGCATCGGCATCGTCGGCATCGGCAACATGGGCCTGGCGATGGCGCTGCGCCTGCTCGACCGCGGCCACGCGGTGCGGGTGCGCGACATCGACCCCGGGCGCGAAGCGCTCGCCCGCGCGGCGGGGGCTGCGGTGGCCCGCAGTGCCGCTGCCGCCGCGGCCGGCGCCGCCTGCGTGATCGTGGCGGTGGTCGACGGCGCGCAAACCCGCGAGGTGCTGTTCGGGCATGGCGCTGCGGCCAGCCGTGGCGACCGCGACGGCGGCGACGACGGCGACGACGGCGACGACCGCGACGACAGCGACGACGGCATCGCGGCAGTGCTCCCGCCGGGCACCGCGGTGATGCTCTGCCCGACGATCGCCCCGCAAGACACCGAGGCCTGCGCGCGCCGCCTTGCCGAGCGTGGCATCGACTGCATCGATGCGCCGATGTCGGGCGGGCCGGCGCGTGCGCGCGACGGCTCGATGAGCCTGATGGTGGCTTGCGCCGACGCGGTGTTCGCACGCCACGCTGCCTTGCTCGCCGACATCTCCAGCCGCGTCTTCCGTGTCGGCACCCGGCCCGGCGACGGCGCACGTACCAAGCTGGTGAACAACCTGCTTGCCGCGGTCAACCTCGCGGGTGCCGCCGAGGCGCTGGCGCTGGCCTCGCGCCTCGGGCTGGATGCCACGCGCACGCTCGACGTGATCGAGCAGTCCAGCGGCCAGAGCTGGATCGGCAGCGACCGCCTGCGCCGCGCGCTCGCGGGCGAGCGGGCCCCGCGCGCGCACATGCGCCTGCTGGCTAAGGATTCGGCGCTGGCGCTGCGCATGGCCGCAAGCGGCGCGGGGACGACGGCGTCGGACGATGGGGGCACTGCCCGGAGGTGCCAACCGACAAGCGGACCCACCAGCGGCCCGACGACCCAGCCGACGAGCCCGCCCCCCGTCCTCGCGACCAGCCAAGCCGCGGCCGCGCTGTTTGCCCAAGCCTGCGCACAGGGCCTGGCCGACGCCGACGACGGCGCGCTCTACAACTGGTTGCGCGGTGCGGAGGAAGGCCTGTCGAATTGAGCCGAAGGGTTTGACACCGGCGCGGGCCCCGGCGCGCCCGCCCGCAGGCCCGCTGGCCCGCCTGCGGGCACCGCGGAAGGCGCGATGGGCGGCAAGCCGGTTGGCGCACCGGCCGGCACACGCGGTGCCGCACGCGCCACAAAGCGCACCGTGAAGCGTGTCCCGGGCGGCTGCTCAGGCGCCGCCTCGAGGGCGTCTTCGATCGTCACCGTGGCTTCATGTTGTTGCGCGATCTCGCGCACGATGGCCAGCCCCAGGCCGGAGCCGTCGACGTTGGTGCCGAGCGCGCGGTAGAAGGGCTGGAACACGAGTTCGCGCTCGGCCTCGGGAATGCCCGGACCGCTGTCCTCGACCTGAAGCGCGACCGAGCGGGCCACAGCGCCGCCGTCCGCATCCGCGCCGAGCACACGCACCGTGGCGCTGCCGCCGCTGGGGGTGTATTGCAGGGCGTTGTCGACCAGGTTGCGGATCAGCTCGCGCACCAGCAGCGGCTGGCCGCGGAACTGGGTCAGCTCGCTGTCGCGCTCGGGCCCTTCGTAGCCTAGGTCGATACCACCCTCCATCGCACGCGGCACGAAGTCGCGCACCGTCTCGGTGGCCAGGCGCACCAGGTGCACGTCCTGCAGCCGCAGCGCGGACTCGCGGTCTTCGGCCCGTGCCATCGCCAGCAGCTGGTTGACCATGTGTGCCGCGCGTTGGCTCGAGCGGGCGATCTGGCGCAGCGAGCTGCGCACCGACTGCGGGTCGCCGCCGCTGGCGTCGAGCTCGCGCTGGGCCAGCTCCGCCTGAGCGCGCAGGCCCGCCAGCGGTGTTTTGAGCTGGTGCGCGGCGTCGGCGAGGAAGTGCTTCTGCGCGCGCATCGAACCATCGAGCCGCGCCAGCAGGTCGTTGATCGAGCGCACCAGCGGCGCCACTTCCTCGGGCGCCTGGGTCTCGTCGATCGGGCTCAGGTCGTGGCTCTCGCGCTGGCGGATGCGCTGCTGCAACTCGTTGAGCGGCGCAAAACCGCGCACCAGCGCCAGCCACACCAGCAGCACCGCCACCGGCAGGATCACGAACTGCGGCAGGATCACGCCCTTGATGATCTCGGCGGTGAGCTGCGAGCGCTTGCCCAGGGTTTCGGCCACCTGCACCAGCGACGGCAGGTCGCCGGCGCGGGCGTCGGCCACCCAGAGGTAGGCGACGCGGACCGGCTCGTTTTGCAGCAGCTCGTCGCGAAAACGCAGTTCGCCGGGCGGCGCGGTTTCTTCGGGCACCGGCATGTCGCGGTCGCCGGCGATGAACTCGCCGCGCAGGCCGAGCACCTGGAAGTAGATGCGGTCGGCATCGTCGGCACGCAGGATCTCGGCCGCCGAATCCGACAGGCGCACCGTGACGGTGTTCTTGCGCGTGGCCGACGGGTCGACCACCACCACACGCCGCGCCACCGTGCGGGCCATCTCGCCAAGCTCGCGGTCGTAAGGCCGGTTGGCGATGCCCTCGGCCACCAGCCAGGTGACCGCCACGCTCATCGGCCAGAGCAGCAGCAGCGGCGCAAGCATCCAGTCGAGGATTTCGCCGAAGAGGGAGCGTTGCTCGCGCATGGGGTTGGGGGTCGGCCGCGAATGCGGGGGTGCGTGCTGATCGTCGCATGGCGCGGCACGCGGCGGCGTGGCGGGGGATCAGCAATCGCAGGTCGCGCGCCCGGGGCCAGCGCCGGCCTGGACATCACGAGAGCCAGACGCGGCTTGCGCCGGGCGCGAGCGCAGCGGACTGCGCGCCCGTCATCCGGCGATCTTCTCCAGGCAGTAGCCCAGGCCGCGCACCGTCGCGATCCGGATAGGGCCCTGCTCGATCTTCTTGCGCAAGCGGTGGATGTAGACCTCGATCGCGTTGTTGCTCACCTCTTCGCCCCATTCGCAGAGGCGCTCCACCAGCTGGTCCTTGCTGACCAGCCGGCCGGCACGCTGCAACAGCACCTCCAACAGCGAGATCTCGCGCGCCGAGAGTTCGATCATCTGCTCGTTGATGTAGGCCACGCGGCCGGTGGCGTCGAAGGTCAGCGGCCCGTGTTTGATGATCGTCGAGGCGGTGCCCAGGCCGCGGCGGGTGAGGGCGCGCACCCGCGCTTCCAGCTCCTGCAAGGAGAAGGGCTTGGCCATGTAGTCGTCGGCGCCGAGGTCCAGGCCCTTGACCCGCTGCTCGACGCTGTCGGCCGCGGTGAGGATCAGCACCGGCGTGCTCGCGCCGCGCGCGCGGAATTTCTTCAGCACCTCCAGGCCATGCATCTTGGGCAGGCCGAGGTCGAGGATGACGAGGTCGAATTCATGCGAGGCCAGCGCCGCGTCCGCCTCGCTGCCGCTGCTCACCTGGTCCACCGCATAACCTGCGTGGCGCAGCGCGCGCAGCAGCGCGTCGGCAAGAACCTGGTCATCTTCGGCGATCAGGATGCGCATGCAGTGGTCTCCTTCAAGGCCCCGGAGCGTGCCTTCGCGGCATCGCCCGGCGTCGGGCGGGCATTGAGTTCTCGACGATTCTAGGGATCGGTGCTTGCCCGCGTTGACGCGGAGCAACTACTGTACGAATATCCAGCCAACCGGCATAATGCCGGACATCGAACGACCCAGAACCCGAACCGGAGAACCTCATGGACGCACCCGTCAAAGCCCTCAACACCGAAAAAGCCAAGGCACTGCAAGCCGCGCTGGCGCAGATCGAAAAGCAGTTCGGCAAGGGCTCGATCATGCGTCTGGGCGAGGGCGAGGTGGTGCCGGACATCCAGGTGGTGTCCACCGGCTCGCTCGGGCTGGACATCGCGCTGGGCGTCGGCGGCCTGCCCCGCGGGCGCGTGGTCGAGATCTACGGCCCGGAGTCCTCGGGCAAAACCACGCTCACTTTGCAGGTCATCGCCGAGATGCAAAAGCTCGACGGCACCTGTGCCTTCATCGACGCCGAACATGCGCTGGATGCGCAGTACGCGCAAAAGCTCGGCGTCAATCTGCAGGAACTGCTGATCAGCCAGCCCGACACCGGCGAGCAGGCGCTGGAGATCGTCGACGCGCTGGTGCGCTCGGGCTCGGTCGACCTGATCGTCATCGACTCGGTGGCCGCATTGACCCCGAAGGCCGAACTCGAAGGCGAGATGGGCGACTCGTTGCCAGGCCTGCAGGCGCGGCTGATGAGCCAGGCGCTGCGCAAGCTCACCGCCACGATCAAGAAGACCAACACCATGGTCATCTTCATCAACCAGATCCGCATGAAGATCGGCGTCATGTTCGGCAACCCCGAGACCACCACCGGCGGCAACGCGCTCAAGTTCTACGCCTCGGTGCGCCTGGACATCCGCCGCACCGGCAGCATCAAGAAGGGCGAGGAGGTCATCGGCAACGAGACCAAGGTCAAGGTGGTGAAGAACAAGGTGGCGCCGCCCTTCAAGACCGCCGAGTTCGACATCCTGTACGGCGAAGGCATCAGCCGCCAGGGCGAAATCATCGACATGGGCGTGGAGGCGCGGGTGCTCGAAAAGAGCGGTTCCTGGTACGCCTACAACGGCGAGAAGATCGGCCAGGGCAAGGACAACGCGCGCGAGTTCCTGCGCGAAAACGCCGCGCTCGCGGTCGAGATCGAAAACAAGGTGCGCGAAGCGGTCGGCATTCCGCTGTTGCCGGGCGCCGCGGCCTAGGCAGCGCGCACAACACACCGCCGGTCCCCGGGGCGGCAGCGATGAGAACCGGCGCGCCACCGTCACTGAAGTCGCGCGCGATGGCCTGGCTGGCGCACCGCGAGCACAGCCGCGTTGAACTGCGGCGCAAGCTGCTGGCGTGGATCGCGGAGCAGGCGCGCCGCCAGGCGCGCGATGAGGCTCGCCAGCCACTGTCCGAGGCCGATGACGGCTTCGACTCCAACCGGGGCGGGCCTGCCGGCCAGAGCGATGGCCCGGGACAAGACATCTCGGCAGGTGCATCGGCCAGCGAGCGACCGGCGAGCGAACCGCCGGATGCCGCTGCACTGGTCGATGACCTGCTCGACGAGTTGCAAGCGCGTCAGCTGCTCTCGTCGGCTCGGTTCATCGAGTCGCGGGTGCACGTGCGCTCCTCGCGTTTTGGCAACCAGCGCATCCGCAGCGAGCTGGCGCAACACGGCGAGCGCCTGGACCCTGAGACGGCGCAACGGCTGGCGGACAGCGAGCTGGCGCGGGCGCAGGCGGTCTGGCTGCGAAAATTCCACGAGGCGACCAGCGACCCCTCCGAGCGGGCTCGCCAGGCGCGCTTCCTGAGCGCCCGCGGCTTTTCACCGCATGTGATCCGGCGTGTGGTCCGCGGCGCGGGTGGCGACGGCTGAAACGCCGGCCCGGGTTGCCCGACGCAAGGGGACGGTTCCGGCCTCGTGAAACCGCCGTGCGAGGCACTCGCGCTTGCGAGAAGCCAAACCCGCTACGTCGTTGCATAAGCCGTTGCAGAAGCTGTTGCATAAGCCGTTGCATAAGCCGTTGCAGAAGCCGTCGCGCGGGCGAGCGAACATGCTCTCTCGTAGGCAGGCGCATAAGCCAGCGCAACAGCCAGCGCAACAGCCAGCGCAACAGCCAGCGCATAGCCAGCGCATAGGCAAGCGCGGGCCGGCACGTCAGCGCACGACCGCGCGCGGGCGCCTTCGCGCGAGCCGCGATGCAGCGTCTCCAGCAGGGTTGATGCGCCGCAGGATGCTACATTTCGCGCCGTTCGATGTCACCAGGCCCTCCGCTGCGCCAAGAGCGTTCGGCTCCGATGCCGGCGCACACGCCCAAGCCCCAAGCCCCATGGCACTTCCCGCCGCCGACCCCACGCGCCAGCTCAAACACCGCCGCGCCATCGACGTCCAGGTTTACGCCTGCGGCGGCGGCTTGTGGCAAGTCGACGCCACCCTCACCGACACCAAGACCCGCGACGTGACGATGGTGAGCGGTACGAGGCCCGCCGGAACGCCGATACACGAGATGCTGTTGCGCGTGGTGGTCGACCAGTCGCTGACCATCGTCGACGCCGGCTCCGAAACGCGGTGGATGCCCTACACCGGGTTCTGCGAAAGACACGGCGCCGAACCAGGCGATGCCTATGGGCGGCTCAAGGGCCTGAACCTGATGCGCGGCTTTCGCGCCGCATTGCGGGAACGCCTGGGCGGCGTGCTCGGCTGCACCCATATCAGCGAACTCGCGCAGGTGTTGCCCACCGCGGTGATCCAAGCCTTTGCCGGCGAGGTGCTGGACACCCGCGGCTCGGCACCGGACGCGCAACGTCCGTTCCAGATCGACCGCTGCCATGCGTTGCGCAGCGACGGCGAGGTGGTTCGCACCTACTATCCGCGCTGGGTCCATCAGCCAGGCGCCAAGTTGGGCAACGACAATGAACCGGCCAGCGCGCCCAGCACCTGAAGGCACCGAACCCCTCAAGCGAAAGATCGATCGATGAAGATCCACGAGTACCAAGGCAAGGACCTCCTGCGCCAGTTCGGTGTGCCGGTGCCGCGCGGCTATCCGGCGTTCACCGTGCTGGAGGCGAGCGAGGCGGCGCAAAAACTCGGCGGCTCGGTCTGGGTGGTCAAGGCGCAGATCCATGCCGGCGGCCGCGGCAAGGGCGGCGGGGTGAAACTGGCGCGCTCGCTCGACGAGGTGAAGTCACTTGCCGGCCAGATCCTCGGCATGCAGCTCAAGACCCACCAGACCGGCCCGGCCGGCCAGAAGGTGCGCCGCCTGCTGGTCGAAGAAGGCGCCGACATCCAGAAGGAGTACTACGTCGCCTGCGTCACCGACCGCGCGTCGCAGAAGGTGGCGATGATGGCCAGCAGCGAGGGCGGCATGGACATCGAAGAGGTGGCGCACAAGACGCCCGAGAAGATCATCAAGGTCTTCATCGACCCGCTCACCGGCATGACCGACGCGCAGGGCCTGGAGCTGGCGCAGGGCATCGGCGTGCCCGAAGCCTCGCGGGCGCAGGCGCTGGACATCTTCAAGAAGCTCTACGCCTGCTACATGGCCAGCGACGCCAGCCTGGCCGAGATCAACCCGCTGATCCTCGAAGGCAACGGCCGGGTCAAGGCGCTCGACGCGAAGTTCAACTTCGACGCCAATGCCTTGTTCCGCCAGCCGGAGATCGTGGCCTACCGCGACCTGGACGAAGAAGACCCGGCCGAGATCGAGGCCAGCAAGTTCGACCTCGCCTACATCCAGCTCGACGGCAACATCGGCTGCCTGGTCAACGGCGCCGGCCTGGCGATGGCCACGATGGACACGATCAAACTCTTCGGCGGCGAGCCGGCCAATTTCCTCGACGTGGGCGGCGGCGCCACCGCCGAGAAGGTGACCGAGGCCTTCAAGATCATGCTCGGCAACCCCAAGGTCGAGGCGATATTGGTCAACATCTTCGGCGGCATCATGCGCTGCGACACCATCGCCGAAGGCATCATCGCGGCCTGCAAAGCCGTGAACTTGAGCGTGCCGCTGGTGGTGCGCATGAAGGGCACCAACGAGGACCTGGGCAAAAAAATGCTCGCCGAGAGCGGGCTGCCGATCATCACCGCCGACACCATGGCCGATGCCGCTCAACGCGTGATGGCCGCGCTGAAAAAGTAAGCACCCGCAGGAAACCGCATGAGCATCCTCATAGACAAGACCACCAAGGTCATCACCCAAGGCATCACCGGCAAGACCGGGCAGTTCCACACCCGCATGTGCCGCGACTACGCCAACGGCAAGAACTGTTTTGTCGCCGGGGTGAACCCGAAGAAGGCCGGCGAGAACTTCGAGGGCATCCCGATTTTCGCCAGCGTCAAGGACGCCGCGCAAAACACCGGGGCCACGGTGAGCGTGATCTATGTGCCACCCCGCGGGCGCGGCCGCCGCGATCTGGGAAGCGGTGGAGGCCGAACTCGACCTGGCGATCTGCATCACCGAAGGCATCCCGGTGCGCGACATGCTCGAGGTGCGCAACAAGATGAAGCTGAAGGAAGCCGCGGGTGGCAAGAAGACCCTGCTGCTCGGGCCCAACTGCCCAGGGTTGATCACGCCCGACGAAATCAAGATCGGCATCATGCCGGGGCATATCCACCGCAAGGGGCAGAAGGGTGCGAGCGTGGGGGTGGTGTCACGCTCCGGCACGCTGACCTACGAAGCGGTGGCGCAACTCACCGAGTTGGGCCTGGGCCAAAGCAGCGCGGTGGGCATCGGCGGCGACCCGATCAACGGCCTGAAGCATATTGACGTGATGCAGCTGTTCAACGACGACCCGGACACCGATGCGGTGATCATGATCGGCGAAATCGGCGGCCCGGACGAAGCCGACGCGGCGCGCTGGTGCAAGGCGAACATGGGTAAGCCGATCGTCGGTTTCATCGCGGGCGTCACCGCGCCGGCGGGCAAACGCATGGGCCATGCCGGCGCGCTGATCAGCGGCGGCGCCGACACCGCCGAGGCCAAGCTCGAAATCATGGAAGCCTGCGGCTTCACGGTGACGCGCAATCCTTCGGAGATGGGGCGGCTGCTGAAGAACCTGCTTTGACGGCGTTTCCCGAGGGGCACCGCCGGTGGCGGTCGCGTCGCGCGCCGGTGGTGCTTACCCGTATCTGTAGTTCCACGAATCGCGCCGAGGCCGCGCCTTCCTAAACTGCGCGCAGACAGCATTGGAGCCCGCGATGGATATGTTCATGACCCCGGAGTTCTGGGTCGCCGTCGGTCAGATCATCCTGATCGACATCCTGCTCGGTGGCGACAACGCAGTCGTGATCGCGCTCGCCTGCCGCAAGCTGCCACCTGCGCAACGCGCCCAAGGCATTCTCTGGGGCACCGCCGGCGCGATTGTGCTGCGCATCGTGCTGATCTTCTTCGCGCTGCAGTTGCTCGCGATTCCGTTCCTCAAAGTCGCCGGCGCGCTGCTGCTGCTGTGGATCGGCGTCAAGCTGCTACTGCCCGAACACGGCGAAGGGCACGCCAACATCGAAGGCAGCGACCGCTTGTGGGGCGCGGTGAAGACGGTGATCGTGGCCGACTTCGTGATGAGCGTGGACAACGTGATTGCGATCGCCGGGGCGGCCGAGTCCTCGGGCAGCGACCATGGCATGGCGCTCGTCGTCTTCGGCGTGCTGGTCAGCATCCCGATCATCGTGTGGGGCAGCCAATTGGTGATCAAGCTGATGGACCGCTACCCAGCCATCATCACGGTGGGCGGCATGCTGCTCGGCTGGATCGCCGGAACGATGGTGGTTACCGACCCGGTGCTGGTGCGCGCGGACGTGTTGCCGCAAGTGCCGAAGATCGTTGCGACCGACTTTGTTCGCTACGGCGCCGGCATCGCGGGCGCCCTGCTCGTGTTGTTGCTCGGCAAGTGGATCGCGGCGCGCCAGGCCGCGGCTGCTGTTCCGGCGCCTGTTCCAGCCGCGGCCGCATCCGCGCAAGGCCTGCGGCGGATTCTGCTGGCGGTCGACGGTTCCGAGGGATCGGCGCAGGCCGTGTCGCACCTGCTCGCGATGCGCCGCGATTTGCGCGAACCGCAAGCGATCGACGTGCACCTGCTGAACGTCCAGCGGCCGGTCACCGGCGACGTTTCTGCCTTCGTCGCCAAGCAGTCGCTGCAGGAGTACTACGACGAGCGCAGCGAAGCGGCGCTCGCCGCGGCGCGCACGCAACTCCAGTCCGCCAACCAGGCGTTTCACGAACATCGACGCGTCGGACCGCCGGGGCCGACGATCGCCGAAACCGCACGCGCATTGGCGTGTGACCTGATCGTGATGGGCACTCGCGGACTCGGTACGCACACCGCGGCCTTGCTCGGGTCGGTCGCACACAGCACGATCGAGCGCGCCGGGGTGCCGGTGCTGCTGGTCAAGTGATGCTCCCACTCGCCGCGCCCCTTCGCGCGCTGCACATGCTCAACGGCGCTGAGCAGATTCGCCGCCACGAGGACACCGCATGGAACCAATGCAATGGCTGACGCTGGTCGTGTTCGCGTTGACGATCCTGGCCGTCATCACGAATGTCGTCGACAGCACGCTCGCTGCGCTGCTTGGGGTTGCTGCCATGTGCTGGCTCGGCATCATGACCGAGGCCGAGGCCTTCAAGTATGTCGACTGGAACGTGATGGCGATCCTGGTCGGCATCTGGATCATCGCCAGCTACTTTGGCAAGACCGGCGTGCCGAGCTGGCTTTCAATCCAGGCGCTGAAGCTTTCCGGTGGCAGGCCCGGCTTGCTCGTCGTGATCCTGACCTTCCTGGCGGGTTCGATTTCGATGTTCGTCGACAACGTCGTGACGATCCTGATGATGGCGCCGGTGGCGCTGCCGCTCGCGCGTGCGCTCAAGCTGCCGGTCGTCCCGGTCATCCTGATGATCGGCTTCGGCGCGAACTTCATGGGCACCGCGCTGATCATCGGCGACCTGCCGCCGCAGATGCTGCACAGCGTCGCCGGCGCCGAATTCTTCGACTTCATCTGGCACCAGGGCCGGCCGTCGTCGTTTCCGATCCTGATGCTGACCTTTCTGATCACGCTCGGCGCGATGTGGTACTACGGCTTTCGCGGCTACAAGCGGGTTACCGACCTCGCCAGCCTGGGCGTCGAAGCGAAGATCGAGAACCCCCTGTTCGCGACGGTTGTCGTGGCTTGGTTCCTCGGCACCGTGGTGGCGATGTCGATGCGCGAATACATCGGCGTGCAACTCGGCTTCATCGCGATGACGGGCGCGATTTCGCTGGTCCTGGTGCTTGCACTGCTCGGCGATCGAGTGAAGGCGTCGAGCTTCGAGGAGTGCCTGCAAGAGCTCGACTGGCGCGCGATCTTTTTCTATATCGCTCTGTTCGCGCTGGTCGGCGGGCTTGAGAAGAGCCACATTCTGGACAAGCTGGCCGGCGCGTTGCGGCCGATCTTCGTCGACAACTATGCGCTCGGCGCGACTTTGCTGTACTGGGTCACCGTGCCGATCGTCGGCATCGTCGAGCACGATGCCTATATCCTGACCTTCCTGCACACGATCAAAGACATGGCCGCTGGCGGGATCGAGCCTTGGCCGCTGTGGTGGATGCTGCTGTGGTCGGGGACCTTGGGCAGCAACCTGACCGTCGCCGGCGCACCGGCGCTCTATGTGGCCTTGACGCTCGGCGAGAAAGAGGAGGGGCGTAAAGTCTCTCTGCGGGAGTTCCTTGCATGGAGCGTGCCGTTCACGCTGGTCTGCGCCTCGGTGTGTTACGTGCTCGGCATGTTGATCTGGGTTTTGCCGTACTCGCGCTGACGTGCGGGCAGTGGACGACAAGGAGACGCCATGTACCGGAACATTCTGATTCCGACCGACGGCTCGCCCGACTCGCGCGCCGCGATTGCGAGCGGCGTCGCGCTGGCCAAGTCGGTCGGCGCCAAAGTCACCGGCTTTTTCGCGGCACCGGCGGCGACGCCGCTGGTCTACCGGGGCTTGATTCCGGTCGGCTACATGACGCCCGAACAACATGCCGCGCTGATCGAGAAGTCGGCGCAACAAATCCTCGACGTCGTCGCGTCGACCGCCAACGCGGCGGGGGTTCCTTGCAAGTGCATTCACGTGACCGACGACTTTCCAGCCGACGCGATGCTCGCCGTCGCCAAGAAGGAGGGCTGCGACCTGATCTACATGGCGTCGCATGACCGCCAGGGCCGATCGGGTCTGCTGATCGGGGGCGAGACGCAGAAGGTGCTCTCGCATTCCGAGATTCCGGTGCTGGTCTATCGCTAACGAAGCTCGAGCGGTGAACGCCGGCATCGGGTTGCGCTGCGGCGCCCGAGCGAGTGGCTGGCGACATCGTGCTTGCGCCTAGACGCTGACGCTGACAACGCCCGCAATGCATCGCGGTGCAGGTCCTAGACAACGACGTCGTCAGCGCTGCTCGGGGGCGGTTCGGGGCCGAGTGGAAAGTGGGCCGACACGCCGTGCTATGGTGAGTGCCACAGAAACAAGTATGTCAGTGGGCGGCGCTCGTTCGATCTGCCGGGCCATTCGCACCCTCCCCATGGCCGGCTTCGTCGATCGCGTTTGCCGCGGCGCTTCGCGCTGGCTTCGATCCTTCGGCCGCAGCCCGCCGGACGACATGGACGGCGAGGGCGACGCGGCGTGGGACGCCGATGCCATGGACCGCGAGCGCCGCACCAGCGGCCACCCGGCTGGGGGGCCCTTGGGCGCCAATCGGCTCGGCCCGGGCGTCGAGCTCGGCGGCTACCGGCTCGAGCGCCTGATTGGGCGCGGCGCGGTTGGCGCAGTCTACCTCGCGGTGGACCGAGTCAACGACACGCCGGTCGCGCTCAAGACGCTGGACCTTGCGCGCGAATTCGAAGGCATCGACTTCGACGCCGCGCGTGAGCGCTTTCTGCGCGAAGCGCAGGCCGCAAGCCGGCTCAACCACCCCGACATCGTGACCGTCTACGGCGCCGGCGAGGAGCGCGGGCTGGCCTACATCGCAATGGAGCCGCTCACGGGCAGCGACCTCACGCGCTACACCCGCAGCGCGCGCCTGCTGCCCGAGCCGGTGGTGCTGCGCATCGTGGCGCGGGTGGCCGAGGCCCTGGCCAGCGCGCATGCGCAGGGCGTTCTGCACCGCGACGTCAAGCCGGCCAATGTGATGGTCGACCTGGCCGCACACCAGGTGAAGCTCACCGACTTCGGCATCGCCCGCCTCACCGACGGCGAGCGCACCCGCACCGGGCTGCTGATCGGCACGCCTTCGTTCATGTCCCCCGAGCAGCTCGCGGGTTCGCGCCTGGACGGGCGCAGCGACCTCTATTCGCTGGGCGTGATGCTCTTCCAGCTCCTCACCGGGCGGCTGCCCTACGACGGCCATTCAATGGGCGAACTGCTGCGCGCGATCGCGTCGGAGGAGCCGCTGGACCTGCGCGCGGTGCGCTCGGATCTGCCCGATTCGCTGGCCCATGTGGTGGCCACCGCGCTGAGGAAACCGGCCGCGGAGCGCTTCGCCGACGGCGTGAGTTTTGCCAGCGCCATCAGGCGCGCCGAACTCGATCTTGTCAGCCACTGAAGCCACCGAGCGTGCCTTAGCTCACGTCATTCGTTCGCGACGGCCTGCAATTCGGGGGGCCGCCACCGGCTCGGGCCCGGCGCAGTCGAGGCACAATCCCGGGCGCTTGTTCAACCTCCGATTCCGCCGTCCCCCCACCGCCCATGACCCTCGAGTACTACTGCGCCATCGACACCGGCCGCGCGCGCAACAACAACGAGGATTCGGTGGCGCTGGACGAAAGCACCGCGCTGGCGGTATTGGCCGACGGCTTGGGTGGCTACAACGCCGGCGAAGTGGCCAGCGGCATGGCCACCTCCTTCATCAAGGCCGAACTGGGCCGCTGGTTGCACGAGGCCAGCAGCAATGCCACCGACGCCGAAGTGCGGCGTGCGATGGACATCTGCGTCGACAACGCCAACCGCGCGATCTTCAACGCCGCCAACGCCAACCCGCAGTACGCGGGCATGGGCACCACGCTGGTGGTGGCGGTGTTCCGAGAGATGCGATTGCTGATCGGCCATGTCGGCGATTCGCGCGCCTACCGTTTCCGCGGCGGGCGCCTGGCCCAGATCACCCGCGACCATTCGCTGCTGCAGGAGCAGATCGACGCCGGCTTGATCACGCAGGAGCAGGCAGCGTTTTCGTCGAACAAGAACCTGGTCACGCGTGCCGTCGGTGTCGAGGACACGGTGCTGCTGGAGACGCACCTGCATGAGGTGCTGCCCTCCGACGTGTACCTGATGTGCTCCGACGGTCTGTCCGACATGCTCGATAACGAAACCATCGCCCAAGTGTTGCAAGCGCACGACTCGATCGAGGATGCGACACGCGCACTGATCGACGCTGCCAACGACGCAGGCGGAAAGGATAATATCGCGGTCGTTCTGGCGCGGGTGCCGGGGCCAGCCTCGACCAACGTCCGGTCCTGGTGGCCGTTCCGGCGCTGACGCTGTCACCCCCGCGGCGCGGCGGAGCAACCGCCTCGCGGAAGATCCGGTCGAAAAAGAGGTCATGAGCATGGGCAAGCTGGTCGTTTCGCTCGACGGGGTGGTCATCAAGGAAGTCCAGATCACCAAGGACAAGACCACGCTCGGCCGGCGGCCGTACAACGACATCGTGATCGACAACCTGGCGGTCAGCGGTGAACACGCGGTGCTGCAAATGGTGGGTGCGGACGTCTTCATCGAAGACCTCAACAGCACCAACGGCACCTACATCAACGGCAAGGCCGTGAAGAAGCAGCTGCTCGCGCACAACGACACGGTCGAGATCGGCAAGTACAAGATCAAGTACTTGATCGAGGACGGCACCGACTACGAAAAGACGATGATCATGAAGACCGGCAGCACGGGCGCTCCCGCGCAGCCGTTCGCGCACACCGCGCCGCAGACTTCGCCCTCGGTCTTCGGCGGGCTCGGTGGCAGTTCCGCCGGGCCGGCCTCGATCCGGGTGCTCAACGGCGCCGCCGCGGGCCGCGAGGTGGCCCTGACCAAGGTGGTCACCACGGTGGGCAAGCCGGGCGTGCAGGTGGCCTCGATCACCAAGCGGCCCGGTGGTTACGCCTTCGCGCATGTCGAAGGGGCGTCGCGGCCGTCGATCAACGGCGCGCCGTTTTCGGGCGATTCGGTGCACCTCAAGAACGGTGACGTGATCGAGCTTGCCGGCACCCAGATGCAGTTCATCCAGCTCTGATCGGGTGAGCGGGCGCTCGGCGCATGCGCCGAGGCTGGGTCTGCCCGCGCATCGCAACGACGGATCGCGACGACTGAACCGCCGCGCCGCGGCACGCGCCTGATGCGCCTGCGCCGCGTCTTCCACCCGACCGCCGTCGGTACGGTGCTCTGGGCGCTGCTGCTGGCGATCGTGCTGCAGTTCTTCCCGCTGGCCGGGGTCACCCAGCTCGAGCGCACGCTCGAGCGCCGCCCGCCTGCGTGCCTTCGCCAGCGCGATGCAGGTGGCGCGCTGGCCGAACTCAACGCCGACCGCCGCGCGCGTGGCCTGCCGCGGCTGGGCCTGGGCATCGGCATCCACACCGGCATGGCCTGCGTCGGCGACATGGGCTCGGACCTACGCCGCGCCTACACCGCGCTGGGCGACAGCGTGAGCCTGGCCTCACGGGTCGAGGGACTGACCCGGCAGTACGGTGTCGATCTGGTGGTCACCGCCGCCACCCGCGACGCCGCCAGCGCAGCGCTGCCCGGCGTGGCCTTCATTGAGGTCGACAACGTCACGGTCAAGGGCTGCGGCCCAGGCCGTGACCGTTTTCACGGCGCTGGAACAGGCAGCCACAGGCGGCCCGAATTTTGAGCGCCAAATGCGGCTTTGGAGCCTTGCGCTCGAAGCCCGCCGCTCGCAACATTGGCAGCACGCCCACGACGCGCTTAAGGCGCTGCGCGAGGCGACGCAGGAAGGCGAAGTCCTGCGCGCCCTTGGCGAACAACTCTCACGACAGATCGAAGCCCCGGCCGGCGCAAACTGAGCGTTGAACCCGCGGCGGAACCGCCTGCGCATCGTCGAGGCATGATGCGCCTCATCCCATGAAAATCCGCGTTCTCGGCTGCTCCGGCTCCATTGCTGCCACCAGCCGCACCACCGCCTTCCTGCTCGACCACGATTTGCTCATCGACGCCGGCACCGGTGTCGGCGACCTCACGCTGGAAGAGCTCGGCGCGGTCGACCACATCCTGCTCAGCCATTCGCACCTGGACCATGTGCTCGGCATCGCGCTGCTCGCCGACAGCGTGATGCGCCGCCGCGCTCAAGCCGGCCGCCCGCCGATCCGGGTGCACGGCTTGCCCGGCACGCTCGACGCGCTGCGCCAGCACATTTTCAACGGCACCATCTGGCCCGACTTCACCCGCCTGCCCAGCGTCGAACATCCGGTGCTCGAGTTCTCACCACTCGCGGTGGGCCAGGTGCTCGAATTCGCGGCATCCAGCGGCAGCCTGCCCGGTACGCCGCCACGGCGCATCGAAGCGCTGAGCGCAGTGCACACCGTGCCGGCGGTCGGGTATGCCGTGGCCACGCCGCGCGGCCATTTCGTCTACACCGGGGACACCGGGCCCAACCCTGCGCTGTGGGCGCGCTTGCGAGAGATTCCGGTCTCGCAGCTGGTCATCGAAACCGCCTTCAGCGACGACGAGCGCGAGTTGGCCAACGTCAGCCGCCACCTCTGCCCGAGCCTGCTCGGCAGCGAACTCGCGTACCTGAACCACAGCGTCGAGGTCCTGATCACGCACATCAAGCCCGGCGACACCGCAGCAGTGCTGCGCCAGATCGCGGCGCTCGCGCTGCCGCATCGGGTGCGCGCGCTGGCCACCGGCGAGACGCTGGAACTCGGCTGAGCCGGCGGTGACGATTTGTGTCACAAGGCGCCCGAATTCGACTTGTCCGCCTGACACCCCGGGTCGGCGATAGTGCAAGAAACCACGGAACGCCGCCCACCCACCCGCTTTCAGGCTTGGCACGCCATCTGCATCCTTAACTTGCGTCAACCAGTCCCGTCCCTACCCCTCAAGGAGAAACCATGAAACGCGTTCAGCAAGGCTTTACCCTCATCGAACTGATGATCGTCGTGGCGATCATCGGCATCCTGGCCGCCGTGGCACTGCCGGCGTACCAGGACTACACCACCCGCGCCAAGATGAGCGAAGTGATCGTGATGGCGTCGCCTGCGAAGCTGGCGGTGGCCGAAGCGACGTCGTCGATGGGTGCGTTGGCCTCCGTCACACTGGCGAATAGCGGTTATGTGTTCCCCGCTGCCGGCACGAAGTATGTTTCCAGCATCGTGATCACCGACGGCACCGGCGTCGTGACCGCAACGTCAACCGTGACGAACGCGACGGGCACCATCATCCTCACGCCGGTCGAAGTTACGGCCGGCTCAGGCCAGCTTCGCTGGACCTGCACTCATACCATTGCCGGCGGCGCTGCTGGCAACAAGTATGTGCCCACCGAGTGCCGCGTGTAACTCTCGGCCCCTAGATTTCCTTCCTGCGCAAAGCGGCCTCCGGGCCGCTTTGCTATTTGTGGCGTGCTGCGCTGTGGCGGACGAAACGGCCATCTCAGCCAGCGACACTTGAGGCAACGCGGTTCACAAGATGAAAACCAACACCGCCGCTCGCGCCCGACCCGCGGCGATTGCCGCGCCCACCGGATCGGCAATCGGCTGGTTGCTTTTCGGGTTCGCTTGCATCTTGCCCTGGCTGATCCCGCTCCACTACGAGCCGTGGACAACGTTTCATAGTGAGTTTGCGGCCGCGCTTGCGGCGCTGCCGCTGGCCGTGGCGGCGGTACTCGCCCGTCGTGGCCGTTGGCTGCTCGACCGGCTGGCGGCGGGCTTCGCCGCCGCCGCGCTGATCCCGCTCCTGCAAGCTGGTCTGGGTCAGTTCATCTTCCCTGCCGAAGCGCCAATCATTGCCCTTTACCTGGCCGGCTTCGCCGTCGCGCTGCTGGTCGCCCGCCGCTGCGAAACCATCACTCCCGGCCGCCTCTGTGACGCGCTGTTCGCCGGCCTGCTCGCCGCAGCGCTGCTTTCCACCGCGCTCGCCGTCGCGCAATGGCTCAGCTTCAACGTTGGCGTGATGCTCGTTGAAGTCGCCCCAGGCGGCCGCCCGGGCGCCAACCTCGGCCAGCCGAACCAGCTCTCCACCCTTCTCGCCTGGGGCCTGGTCGCGCTCTGGTGGTTCCATGCCCACCAGCGCATCGGTGCGCGGCTCGCGCTCGGCGCGGCAGCCTGGCTGTTGCTCGGCATCGCCTGCACCCAGTCGCGCACCGGCTGGCTCGCGGTGGCGCTGCTGCTTGCGGCGGCGCTGCTCGGGCACCGGCGCTTCGGCACCACGTCGCAACGCGGCGTGTTCGTTGCCCTCGGCGCTTTCTTCGTGCTGTTGGCGCTCGCCTGGCCGACACTGACCGCGCTGTGGGTGCCGCAGCAAGCGTCCTTGTCGCTCGACGGCCAACTCTCCGGTGGCAAACGCCCGGCCATCTGGGCCTTGATGTTGGACAGCATTCGCCACCACCCCTGGGCCGGCGTCGGCTGGAACCAGGGCCGTCTCGTTCAGCTGGAGCTGTGGCCCGATCACCCGCCGCTGCATGTGACGGTGCAACACGCGCACAACCTGGTGCTCGACATGCTGGTCTGGAACGGCCTGCCGCTCGGGCTGTTGATGGTCGGCGGGCTGGTCGCCTGGTTCGTCTGGCAATGGTGCCGCGCCACCGCGCCGGCCGAAGCCCTGATCCTGCTGGCGCTCGGCGTGTTCGTGCTGCACGCGATGCTGGAGCTGCCGCACTGCGAGGCCTATTTTTTGATTCCGGTGGCGCTGATGATGGGCGCGCTGAATGCCCGCGCGTCGCTGCCCACCCTGCTCAGCGTTCCTCGCGGGGTGGTGGCCGCGGCGGTGCTGGTGCTCGGCTCGGCGGTGGTGCTGATCGGCGTCGAGTACAGCCGCATCGAGGCCGACCTGCACGCATACCGCTTCCGCCAGGTTCGCATCGGCAACCTGGTGGTGCCGCCGCCGCCGGAGATCCACCTGCTCTCGGCCTTGCAGACGGCGCTGGTGACGCTGCGCATCGAGCCGCGCGCGGGCATGCCGGCCTCGGAACTCGAGGCCTTGCGCAAAACACTCAGCCGCTACCCGGTCGACAGTGGGCTCTTGCGCTATGCCCATGCGGCCGCGCTGAACCAGCAGGCGCCGGCGGCGCAACAGGCGCTGGTGTTGCTTTGTGAATTGCACCGCCAGCACCGCTGCGACGCGGCGAAGGCGCATTGGAAAGAGCTCGGCGCCAGCCACCCCGAGATCGCCCGCATCGGATTTCCGCCGACACGCTGAGCGGCTCTGTTCGCTAAAGGTCGGGGCGCGTGAAGGCCTCGAGCCGAATGCAGCGCGGTCCGTAAAATCCGCGCATGCCCGCCTACCCGCTGCCGGCCGCTCCGCACGAAACGTCGCACCAAAGTCC
>JANNGZ010000027.1:0-5496 GCA_031404155.1 Burkholderiales bacterium | reverse complement strand
CACCAGCCGGCGCGAGTTGGCCAGCGGCCCCATCGTCGAGCCCTCGGTCATGCCGTCGCCGACCTTGAGCGAACGCGCCTGCGCCACCAGCGCCGCGGTGAATTCGGCCTTGATGCTCGAATGCACCAGGAAGCGGGTCGGCGAGACACACACCTGGCCCGCGTTGCGGAACTTGGATCCGCCCGCGGCCTTCACCGCGAGCGCGATGTCGGCGTCTTCGCAGATGATCACCGGCGCATGGCCGCCGAGCTCCATCGTGGCCCGCTTCATGTGCGCGCCGGCCATTGCGGCGAGCTGCTTGCCGACGGGCGTGGAGCCGGTGAAGGTGATCTTGCGGATCACCGGGTGCGGGATCAGGTAGGACGAGATCTGCGCCGGGTCGCCGAACACCAGGCCGATCGCGCCCTTGGGCACCCCGGCGTCGTGGAAGGCTTGCAGCAGCGCAGCCGGCGACGCCGGGGTTTCTTCCGGCGCCTTGACGATGATCGAGCAGCCGGTGGACAGCGCGGCACAGACCTTGCGCACCACCTGGTTGATCGGGAAGTTCCACGGGCTGAAAGCGGCCACCGGGCCCACCGGGTCCCTGAGCACCAGCTGTTGGGTGTTGAAGTTGCGCGGCGGCACCACGCGGCCATAGACGCGGCGGCCTTCCTCGGCGAACCATTCGATGATGTCGGCAGACGAGACGGTTTCGGCCTTGGCTTCGGCCAGCGGCTTGCCTTGTTCCAGGGTGAGGATCGGCGCGATCGCGGCGGCACGTTCGCGCATCAGCCGCGCGGCCTCACGCATGATCTTCGCGCGCTCGATCGCGGGCACCGCGCGCCAAACCTCGAAGCCGCGCTGCGCCGCCGCAAGCGCGCGGTCGAGGTCGGCGACATCGGCCCGGGCCACGCGGCCGATCTCGCTGCCGGTGGAGGGGTTGAGCACCGCGAGCGTGCGGCCGTCGGCGGCGTCGCACCATTGGCCGTCGATGAAGAGCTGGGTGTTGGGATAGGAAGTGGTCATGCCGGGCATCCTGTGGCTGTGAAGGAACGGGCGAACGCACACGCGGCGCCCGGAGGCAGCGCACGCGGCGTGGGGCCAACACCTTACACCGCCCGGCCGCGCCGGCTGGCGGGAGCGAAGTTCGCTGCTGATCGCCGAGGAGCTCAATGTCGACGTCCAGCAGGTCAAGGTGGCGTTTGCGCCGCCGGACAAGGTTTATGGCAACGCGCTGATCTACGGCCTGCAGCTCACCGGCGGCTCGACCTCGGTGCGCGAGGGCTACGACAAGCTGCGCGTTGCCGGCGCGCAGGTGCGCGAGATGCTGGTGGCCGCCGCGGCGCAGAAGTGGGGCGTCGACGCGTCCACGCTCAAGGCCGACAAGGGCATGGTCACCGGCCCCGGTGGCAAGAAGGCCAGCTACGGCCAACTCGCCGCCGCCGCGGCCAAGCTGCCCGCACCCGAAAAACCCACGCTCAAGGATCCGAGCCAGTTCCGCATCGTCGGCAAAGCCACGACGCGGCTGGACACGCCGGCCAAGGTCAACGGCACGGCGCGCTTCGGCATCGACGTAAAGCTGCCCGGCATGGTCAGGCGCATGCCCTTCAGCGCAGAAAACGTGGCGAACGCCTGAGGCGGCGCGCGGGCTGCAAGCCCGAGGCAACGGGCTCGCGAAGGAACAACGGCGCTTCGGCGCCGTTGTTGTTTCCGCCGCAGGCCGGGCAACGCGGTGTTCCTAGAATGCAGCCCTATCCATGGAGACGCCTTCTGCTCACCCGCCGACCGCCAAGGTTCAGCCCTGGCGAGCGCGCGCGAATCCGTTCGGCAGCGCGGACGCCGCCCTGTGTACAGTCGTGGCCCGGCGTCGCGCCGTGCGCCAGCCCCGGTCGAGCCGGCCGCGGAACCCGTTGCGGGGCTTGCCGAGTCCTGCGCAGGGCCGCGTATCGCCCGCGGCAGCAGCACGCCGTTCTCCACCGCCCTCCCGCCGACCCGCCATCATGCTCAGCGCCACCCATCTCACCTGCTCACGCGGCGATCGAAGCTTGTTCAAGAACCTGCAGTTCGCGGTGGCGCCGGGCGGGTGGCTGCAGGTCGGTGGTGCGAACGGCGCCGGCAAGACCACCTTGCTGCGCACCCTGATCGGCCTGGCCGCCCCCGAGCAGGGCGAGGTCTGCTGGGGCGGCGTGCCGATCCAGCGCCAGGCCGACGAATTCCGGCGTGCCGCCCTCTACCTGGGGCACTCCGCGGCGGTGAAGGACGACCTCACGCCGGTCGAGAACCTGCGCGTCGCGAGCGAGCTCGACGGCCTCGCGCTCGGCGAGCCCGAGGCACAGGCGGCCTTGCAGCGCATGGGCCTGCACGGGCGTACCGGATTGCCGACCCGTGTGCTCTCGGCGGGACAGCGGCGGCGCGTGCTGCTGGCCCGCCTGCTGGTACGGCCGGCACGGCTCTGGGTGCTCGACGAGCCCTTCGCCGCGCTCGATGCCGAGGCGGTCGAGCATGTGGTCGAGATGATCCGCGGCCACCTCGCCGGCGGCGGCCTGGCGGTGTTGACCAGCCACCAGGCGATCCCGCTCGACGGCGGCAGCGTGCTCGGCTTGTGAACACCGCATGGGTGGCCACTCGACGCGACCTGCTGCTCGCCGCGCGGCGGCGCAGCGAGGTCGTGACCGCGCTCTTCTTCTTCGTCGTCGCGGTCACGCTGTTCCCGCTCGGCATCGGCCCCGAGCCGGTGCTGCTGCACCGCGTCGGGCCGGGGGTGATCTGGGTCTCGGCGCTGCTGGCCACATTGCTTGGCCTGCCGCGCCTGTTCGCCGCCGACCATGCCGACGGCACGCTGGAGCAGATGGCGCTGTCGCCGCAGCCGTTCGCGCTGCTCGTGGCCGGCAAGATCGCCGCGCACTGGCTGCTCTGCGGCCTGCCGCTGGTGTTGATCGCGCCGCTGCTGGGCTTGCAGTTCGGCCTCGACGCCGGCGCCTTGCAGATCCTGGTGCTCGCCTTGCTGCTCGGCACACCGGTGCTCAGCCTGGTCGGCGGCATCGGCGCGGCGCTCACGCTCGGGGTGCGTGGCGGTGGCGCGCTGCTGGCGCTGCTGGTGTTGCCGCTCTTCGTGCCGACCCTGATCTTCGGCGCCGGCGCGGTCGAGTCGCACGCGGCCGGGCTGGGTGCCGCGGGGCATCTCTCGATCCTCGGGGCGATGCTCGCGATCGCCGCCTTCTTCGCACCTTGGGCGACGACCGTTGCGCTGCGCATCGCGCTCGACTGACACGATGACCACAAAACCGGGTTCGCTTTGGTGGCGCTTCGCCTCGCCCGCCGCCTTCTATCCGCTCGCCGGGCGGCTGCTGCCGTATTTCGCCTGGGCCGCCGTGCTGCTCGCCGCCGCGGGCCTGTGGATCGGCCTCTTCGTCGCACCCACCGACGCCCAGCAGGGCGAGGGTTACCGCATCATCTTCGTGCATGTGCCGGCGAGCTGGATGTCGATGGTGGTCTACCTCGCGATGGCCTTCTGGGCCGGCTTGGGGCTGGCCTTCAACACGCGGCTCTCGGCGATGATGGCCACCGCGCTCGCGCCCACCGGCGCGCTCTTCACGGTGCTCTCGCTCGTCACCGGCTCGCTTTGGGGCAAGCCGATGTGGGGCGCCTGGTGGGTGTGGGACGCGCGGCTCACCTCGGAGCTGATCCTGCTCTTCCTCTACCTCGGCTTCATGGCGCTGCAGGCGGCAATCGACGACCCCCGGCGCGCCGACAGGGCAGGCGCGGTGCTCGCGCTGGTCGGCGTGGTCAACGTGCCGATCATCTATTTTTCGGTCAAATGGTGGAACACCTTGCACCAGGGCGCCTCGGTGTCCCTGACCCGATCGCCCTCGATGGCGCAGACGATGCTCTGGGGAATGCTGCTGATGGCCCTGGCTTTCTGGGCGTATGCGTTCGCGGTGACACTGGCGCGCGTGCGCAACCTGATCCTTGAACGCGAGTCGAACACCGATTGGGTGACGACGCTGGTGGCGCAAGATGCGCGGGTGAGAGATGCACTGGAATAACACAGCCGAGTTTTTGGCGATGGGCGGCTACGCCCTCTACGTCTGGGGCAGCTTCGGCGCCTGCGCGCTCGCCATGCTGGTCGAGCCGTGGCTGATCCGTCGCCAGCACGGCAGCGTTTTGAAGCTGCTGCGCGAGAAGCACCGCGCCCATGCCGCGCCCGTCCCTCCTGCGAGACCCACCGAATGAAACCCCGCCACACCCGCATCATGATCATCGTCGGCGCACTCGCCAGCCTCGGCGTCGCCGGGGCGCTGGTGCTCAACGCCTTGAGCAGCAATGTCGCGTTTTTCTTCACGCCCTCGCAGGTGGCGGTCGGCGAGGCACCGAAGGACCGCGTCTTCCGCGTCGGCGGCATGGTGCGCCAGGGCAGCCTGCAGCGCGAGCAGATGACAGTGAAGTTCGTCATCACGGACACCGCGCGCGAAGTGCCGGTGAGCTACACCGGCATCCTCCCCGACCTCTTCAAAGAGGGTAAAGGCGCGGTGGTGCAGGGCCGGCTCGGTGCCGACGGCGCATTTGTCGCCACCGAGGTGCTGGCCAAGCACGACGAGAACTACATGCCACCCGAGGCGCAGCACGCGGTCGACCAGGCCGCGAAAATGGGCAAGACGCTGAAGTGACGGGCGACATGATGAAAGGAACTGCGGCATGACCCCCGAACTCGGCCAACTCGCGCTGATCCTGGCCTTCGTGGTCGCGCTGATCCAGGGTGTGCTGCCGATCGTCGGCGCGCACCGCGGCCACGCGGGCTGGATGGCGCTCGCCCGGCCAGCGGCGCAAACGCAGTTCCTGCTCGTCGCGTTTGCGTTCGCCTGCCTGATGCAGGCGTTCCTCACCAACGATTTTTCGGTCGCCTACGTGGCGCAGAACTCGAACTCGAAGCTGCCCGCCGCCTACCGCGCCGCCGCCGTCTGGGGCGGCCACGAAGGCTCGCTCTTGCTCTGGATGCTGATGCTCAGCGGCTGGACCTTCGCGGTGAGCCTCTTCTCGCGCCAGTTGCCGGGCGACATGGTGGCGCGCGTGATCGGCGTGCTGGGGCTCGTCTCGACCGGCTTCCTGATGTTCATGCTCTTCACCTCCGACCCGTTCGAGCGCCTGCTGCCCGGCGCGCCCGACGGCAAGGACCTGAACCCCCTGCTGCAGGACCCTGGCTTGATCGTGCACCCGCCGATGCTCTACATGGGTTACGTCGGTTTCTCGGTCGCGTTTGCGTTCGCCATCGCCGCGCTGCTCGCCGGCCGGCTCGACGCGGCGTGGGCGCGCTGGTCGCGCCCGTGGACCACGGTCGCGTGGGTCTTCCTCACCCTGGGCATTGCGCTCGGCTCGTACTGGGCCTACTACGAACTCGGCTGGGGCGGCTGGTGGTTCTGGGACCCGGTGGAAAACGCCTCCTTCACGCCCTGGCTCGTCGGCACCGCGCTGATCCACTCGCTGGCCGTCACCGAGAAGCGCGGCAGCTTCAAGAACTGG
>JANNGZ010000026.1:0-6843 GCA_031404155.1 Burkholderiales bacterium | reverse complement strand
GCAAAGAAATCGGGACCGGCCGAGGCCGATCCCGTTGAAGAGTCCCCACGATGGGTTGTGCCCGGGGACTGGAGGAGGGTCCGACGCCAAGCCGCCGCGTGTCCAGTGCGGCTGCCGGCGTCGACTTCAATTTAGCCCTGCGGGCGGCGGATGCGAAGCGGGCTGCGACGAACGGCGGATTGCGCGGCTTCGGTTGCGTTGCGTGGCGATGAATCCGTGGCAAGTTCTTGCCCGGCCGCGCGAAAAAACAAAGCCCGGGGTAAGCCCGGGCTTCAGGGGGAAGCGCGACACCGCGCGAGCGGCTCATACCATTTCGCGTTCAATAATTTAGATATCATGTCGTTCCACGGACTACCAGGAGCCGTGGATGAAGACTCTGATCGTGGGCGACAAGGCGACCGTTGCGCGCCTGGCTGACAGGCTCAAGCGCGCTGACACGCAGGTGGAGTACCAGCGCATCCAGTGCGTGCTGATCAGGGCCACGCTGGGCAGTTCTGGCGCGCAGATCGCGCAGCTGCTGGGCTGGTCCACCGCCACCGTGCATGTGCTGCACTCGCGCTGGGCCAGCCAGGGCGATGCGATCTTCGATGTGCGCGGCCGCGGCGGCCGGCACCACCAGCATCTGTCGCCCGATGAGGAAGCCGCGCTGCTGGCGCCGTTCGTCGAGCGTGCCGACGCAGGCGGCATGCTCACGGTGGCCGAGATTGCGCGGGCCTACCAAAAGCGCACCGGCAAGGCGGTGGCGTCCTCGACGATTTACCGGCTGCTGGAGCGCCACGGCTGGCGCAAGGTGGTGCCCCGTCCCAGGCATCCCAAGGCAGACGTTGCGGCGCAGGCCGCCTTTAAAAAAACTGCGCCGCGAGGTACGCCAAGAGGCCTTGCGCCAGGCTGAGCGGGGCCGCGCGCTGCGGCTGATGTTCCAGGACGAAGGCCGCTTCGGTCTGCTCGGCACGCCGCGGCGCTGCTGGGCGCCATGCGGCACGCGGCCGGTGGTCGCAGCCAGGCTGGAGCGCAAGTACCTGTACGCCTTCAGCGCGGTCAGCCCGCACGACGGCGTGCTCGACAGTCTGGTGCTGCCCTGGGTGAATGCCCAGACGATGTCGCTGTTCCTGGCCGAGGTGGCGCAGCGCCACGTGCAGGAGTTCGTGCTCATGGTCATGGATCAGGCGGGCTGGCATCTGGCCGGCGAGCTGGTCGTGCCGACCAACATGCGGCTGCTGTTCCTGCCGGCCTACAGCCCCGAACTCAATCCGGCCGAGCACCTGTGGGAGTCGCTGCGCGAGGACTGCTTCGCCAACCACGTCTTCGCCGATCTCGACGCGGTCGAGAACGCACTCACCGAGGGCCTCGCTGCACTCGAAGCAGACCCAGCACGAACCCGTTCAATGACCGGGTTCAACTGGATCACTTCTATATCTTTGAACGCAAATTAGTATGAAACCCCCTCGGCGGCAGATGTAGCCAACGCGCCGCGCCGGCGCCGCGCCGAGAACGCGCCTGCTGCCGGCTACTGCACCGCTTCCACCGGGGCGTCGAAGCAGTAGCCCGCGCCGCGTTCGGTCTTGATGAACTGCGGGTGCGCCGGGTCGACCTCGATCTTGCGGCGCAGGCGCAGGATCTGCACGTCGATCGAACGGTCGTAGACCTCGGCGTTGTGCAGGCGCGAGAGGTCGAGCAGCTGCTCGCGCGAGAGGATGCGCTGTGGCGCCGCGACGAAGGCCGCGAGCAGGCTGAACTCGCCATTGGTCAGCTCCACCAGCTTGCCCTGGGCCGACTTCAGCCGGCGCCGCCCGATGTTCAGCTCCCAGCCGCCGAAGCGGTAGGCGCGCACCTGCGCGATCGCGTCGGCCACGGTGGCCTGCGCGCGGGCGCGGCGCAGCAGGGCGCGGATGCGCGCGAGCAGCTCGCGCGGGCTGAAGGGTTTGGTCAGGTAGTCGTCGGCGCCGAGTTCCAGGCCCATCACCCGGTCGGCTTCATCCGCGCGGCCGGTGAGCATCAGGATCGGGATCCCAGAATTCTCGCGCAGCCGGCGCGCGATCTGCATGCCGTCCTCGCCGTGTTGCAGGCGCAGGTCGAGCACCACCAGGTCGATCGTCTCGCGCGCCATCACCGCTTCGAGTTCCTGGCCGGTGGCCACCGCGGTGACCCGCAACTCGTTTTCGATCAGGTAGTCGCAAACCAACTGGCGTATCGACGCGTCGTCGTCGAGCGCCAGCACATGGGGGGTGAGCATCGGGGCAGCAATTTGCATCGGGGGTACCAGCGTCGTCAACAGCAGCGTATTCGTAGCGCAGGCCGGCGCGGCCGTCAATCACCAAGTCGTTTGCGGGGCCGGGGCCAGCTTGCTTTGCGTTCTATCGTGAAAGCGCAACCGGGTCAGGCCGCATGAACCTCCCCGCGCTGAGCGGGCCGGGGAGGGCGGGCGATCGACTCCGTTCATGTCACCCGGCCGGGCTGCGCCCGCCCTCCTTCTTTACTTCACTGCGCCGGTCGCCCGCCCTCCCCGGCCGTCCACCACTGCGGCGCCTTTCGAACCCTCGAACAGCCACCACGTGGCCTGAGCGAAGCCGGCTGTGGTGCTGTGCGCAGCGAAGTAGAGGGGGAATGCACGGGCGGCAGCCCGTGCAGGAGGACATGAGCGGAGTACAGCGCCGCAGTCGGCTTCGCGCACGCAATCCGCGTCTGGCGCGGTACCGCATTGGAGCCTTTGAACCCACATGCAAATCAGTCCAGCGTGCGCCGATAAAGTCGCAACCCCAGCGCCATCACCACCAGCATGAAGACCGCTATCGGCCAGACATGCGGCCACAGCGCTGCGATGCCGTTGCCCTTGAGCATCACGCCGCGCACCAGCACCACGAAGTGGGTCAGCGGCAGCATGTTGCCGATGGCCTGCGCCCACTCGGGCATGCCGCGGAACGGGAACATGAAGCCCGAGAGCATGATCGAGGGCAGAAAGAAGAAGAAGGTCATCTGCATAGCCTGCAGCTGGTTCTGCGCGATCGAGCTGAAGGTGATGCCCAGGGTGAGGTTGGCGGCTATGAACAGCAGCACCACCGCGTAGAGCAGCGTGACGCTGCCCAGGATCGGCACGTCGAACACCCAGACCGCGGCGGCGAGGGCCAGCGACACCTGCACCAGGCCGATCAGGATGTAGGGCACGATCTTGCCAGTCAACACCTCCACCGGCCGCGCCGGGGTGGCGAGCAGGTTTTCGAAGGTGCCGCGTTCGCGTTCGCGGGTCATCGCCAGCCCGGTCATCAGCACCATGGTCATCGTCAGGATCACGCCGAGCAGGCCGGGCACGATGTTGTAGGCGGTGATGCCCTCGGGGTTGTAGCGGCGGTGGATGCGCAGGTCCACCGGCGCCGCGCTGGCTTGCAGCGATTGCAAGGGGCCGCGCAGGTCGCGGTTGAGCGCGTCGCTGGTGATGCGCGTGAGCGCGGCAATCGCATTGCTGGTGGCCGCGGGGTCGGTCGCGTCGGCCTCCACCAGCAGCACCGGCCGCTCGCCGCGCAGCAGCTTGCGCTCGAAGTTCTCGGGAATGGTGATCGCGAACTGCACATGGCCGCCCGAGAGGCGCGCTTCGAGTTCGGCCTCGGAGCTCAGCGGCTCGCCGATGTGAAAGTAGCCGCTGCTCTGCATCGCCGCCACCAGCGTGCGGCTGTAGGCGCTGTTGTCCTGGCTCAGCACCGCGGTCGGCAACTGCTTCGGGTCGGCATTGATCGCGAAGCCGAAGAGCAGCACCTGCAGCACTGGAATGCCGACGATCATGCCGAAGGTGAGGCGGTCGCGGCGCAGCTGGATGAACTCCTTGAGCATGATGCCGACCCAGCGGCGCAGCGAGAAGTAGCGGTCGAAGGAGCGCTCGACACTCATGGCGCCTCCACCCGCGCCATCAGGTGGATGAACACGTCTTCCAGCGTGGCCTCGCCGCGCTGCCAGCGCCAGCGCGGGTCGGCCTGGTGCGGCGCCACCGCGGCGTCGAGCGCGGCGGCGTCGCGGCCGGTGACATGCAGGTTGTGGCCGAACGCGGTCACCTCATCAACGCCGGCCAGGCCGCGCAAGGTGCGCTCGAGCCCGGCGAGCTCCGTGCCGCTGACCAGCCAGGTGCTCAAGCCCTGTGCGGCCACCACCTCGGCCGCGGTGCCGGTGGCCAGCAGCGTGCCGTAGGCCAGGTAGGCCAGCCGGTGGCAGCGCTCGGCTTCGTCCATGTAGTGGGTGGACACCAGCACCGAGATGCCGGTGGCGGCCAGCGCATGGATCTCGTCCCAGAAGTCGCGCCGTGCCTTCGGGTCGACGCCCGCGGTGGGTTCGTCGAGCAGCAGGAGCTGCGGCTCGTGCAGCATGCAGGCGGCCAGCGCCAGGCGTTGTTTCCAGCCGCCGGAAAGCGAGCCCGCCAGCTCGCCCTGGCGCGAGCCCAGGCCCAGGCGTTCGATCGACGCGCTGACCGCCGCCTTCAGGTTGCGCATGCTGTACATGCGCGCCACGAACTCCAGGTTCTCGCGGATCGTCAGGTCTTCCCACAAGGAGAAGCGCTGCGTCATGTAGCCCACCTCGCGCTTGATCGCCGCGGTGTCCTGGATGACGTCGTGGCCGAGGCAGGTGCCGCTGCCGCTGTCGGGCGTGAGCAGGCCGCACAACATGCGGATCGAGGTGGTCTTGCCGCTGCCGTTGGGGCCGAGGAAGCCGTAGATCTCGCCACGGTTCACCCGCAGCGAAAAGTCGCGCACCACATGTTTGTTGCCGAAGCTCTTGTTGAGCCTCTGCACGTCGATGGCGGCTGACGTCACTTCGCACCCACCGTCGTCAACACATCCACCGGCTGCCCCGGATGCAGGCGCACAGCGTCCGCTACCGCGCCGGGCCGCGCCTCGACCATGTACACCAGCTTGGCGCGCGCGCTGCGGTTGTACAAGATCGGCGGCGTGTATTCGGCCTGCGTCGAAACGAAGCTGATCGTGGCCGCGATCGGCGCGCCGCAGCCGTCGCAGCGCACGTTCACCACCTGCCCGAGCTCGAGCGTTCCGAGCACCGGCTCGGGCACGAAGAAGCGCAGCTTCACGTGGCCCGGCGGCAGCAGGCTGAGCACCGGCCGGCCCGCCGCCACCCGTTCACCGGCCACGTAATAGGTGTCGTGCACCAGCGCGTTCGCCGGCGCCACGAGGCTGCGCTGCGCCAGGCGCCACTCGGCCTGCGCCATCTGCGCGCGTGCGGCTTCCACCTCGGCCTCGGCGCCGCGGCGCTCCGGGTCGCGCCCGATGCTCTGGCGCCCCTGCTCCAGCGTGGCGTGCAACTCGGCCTCGCGCGCGCTGCGCTCGTCGTGGCTGCGCCTGGCTGTATCGAGCTGCGCCTTGGCGATCGCGCCGGTGGGGTAGAGATCCTCGGCGCGCTTCAGCTCGGTGGCGGCGAGCGCCCGCGCCGCGCTGGCTTGCGCCAGCTGCGAGCGCAGCGCCTGCAATTCGCGCGGGCGCCGCGGCGCGTCCAGATTGCTCGCCCGCGCCTGCGCGCTCAGCACATGCTGCGAAGCCTCGCGCACCGCAGCGAGTTCGCTGGTGCGCTCGAGCACGAACAGCGGCGCGGCGGCCTGCACCTGTTGCCCGCGCTTGACATGCAGTTGTTCGATCACCCCGCCCTCGGCCGGCGCCACCAGCAGGTAGTCGCCTTCGACGTAACCCTGAAAGCCTTCGTTCGGCGCTTCCTTGCAGCCGGCGAGCGCGGCAGCGGCCAGGAGTGCGGACCAGGTCCAGGCCTGTGCGCTCGTCACCATGTCGGTGGCTCCGGAGTTGTGGTTCAGCTGATCATCTTTCAAAGCAGACGCGACGCGGATGCGCTGGGTCAATCGGGGCGGAGGTGACCGCGCCACGCCACAACCTGCACCGGACCGCAAACCTCCGGCGTCGGGGGCAAGGCGGGGGCGCCGCGGCGTCCCCCGGCTGCGCACAGGCTAGCGGTCAATGAACATCAGCTTGCTGTCGAAGCGCACCTGCGAAGGTGTGACGCCGATGTCCCTGAGCTGGTACTCGTCGAGCGAAAGCAGTTCTTCGCGCGATCGCACATCGTGGCGCCATTGCCGGTACGCGGCCGCTGCCCGGCTGAGCAGGTTGCGGCGCGACGCGCCCACCGCCTGCCCGAAAGCCAGCAGTTCGGCGCGGTCGAGGTCGAGGGTGCGGCTCATCTGGGGTCTCCTTCAGTCGGTGCGAAGAAACTCCAGTAGGCCGCCCGCTCATTGCCCCAGCGTTTCAGCCGCAAGGATTCGAGTTGCGCTTGAAATGCGCCTGCGTTCGCTGTTGCGGCACCGGTGCGCGCGGCGGCCGCGGCGTTTGCGCAAGCCGCCGACTATCGGCCCCCGCTTCGGCGATCGCGCGAGCGAAAACAGCGGGCAGGCCGGCGCTCACTTGGCCGGCGCAGCGGCCTGCGGCGCCCAGGGCTCGGGCACCTTGTTCTTGATCGGCGGGATCGTGCGCAGGTAGGCGAACACCGCTTCCAGGTCGCGGTCGCTGAAGTTGTTGTAGACCGGGATCGGCATCGGCGGCAGCACCTCGCGCCCGCGGCCCATGTGGCGGCCGGTGCGGATCGTGGCCTTGAAGTCGTTGACGCTCCAAGGGCCCAGGCCGGTCTCGGCATCGGGCGTGAGGTTGGCGGTGAAGCTCACGCCCCAGGGCCCGGCATGCGCGGTGTTGGTGGCTGCGGAGACGACCAGCCACGGCCCCTCCGGCAAGGCCGGCACCGGCGGCATCTTCAGGCCCTCAGGGTGGCCCGAGAGCATGCGGCTCATGTCGGGCTCGGGGCCCTTCGCGCCCATCTTGAACGGGGTGTGGCAGTCGTGGCAGCCCGAGGTGG
>JANNGZ010000025.1:0-3386 GCA_031404155.1 Burkholderiales bacterium | reverse complement strand
GTGGCGAAGAGCGACTCGGCCTCCTGTGGCGTGAGCACCGCGGTGGGTTCGTCCAGCACCAGGATGCGCGCGCCGCGCCGCCGGCCGCAGGACACCAGCGCCTTGAGAATTTCGACGCGCTGGCGCTCGCCCACCGACAGGCTCGCCACCAGCGCCTCGGGCTCTACGCCCAAGCCGAAGCGCTGCGCGGCACCGAGCAGCCGCTGGCGCGCTTCGGCACGTTTGGAGAAGGGCTGCCACAGGGGCTCGCTGCCGAGCATCACGTTGTCGAGCACCGAGAGGTTCTCGGCCAGCGTGAAATGCTGGTGCACCATGCCGATGCCCGCGGCGATCGCGGCGCCGGTGTCGCCCGGCGGCAGCCGCCGGCCGTCGACCTCGATGCTTCCGGTGTCGGCCAGGTACTGCCCGAACAGGATCGAGACCAGGGTGCTCTTGCCGGCGCCGTTTTCGCCGAGCAGCGCCAGCACTTCGCCGCGTTGCAGTTCCAGTGTGATGCGGTCGCAGGCGCGCAACTCGCCGAAGCGCTTGCTGATGTTGGCCAGGCGCAGCAGCGGCGGCGGGCTCAAGGGCTTGTCCCCGCGCTACCGCGCCCAGGGACGCGATCGCCAACAGTGGCCGCACACCCGTTTCGGAGAGTTCTCAAGCGGTTGAGCATCAGCCTGATCATCGCCGTTGCCTGCATCCTGCCTGCATCCTGCCGGCCACCTTGCCCCAGCGCGCCCTGGTGGCGGCGATGTGGCATGGCAGCCCGGCGTCGAAGCCTATTTCGCCGCCGGCGCCGAGCCCTTCGGCGCCGCGTCGTCGACCTTGACGCTGAACTTGCCGTCGCGGATGGCGGCCTCCTTGGCGCGCACTTTGGCCACCACCTCGGCCGGAATCCTTTTCTCGAAGGTTCCCAGCGGGCTCAGCTCCGAACCCTTGAACTTCATCGTCGAGTACTTGCCGTAGTCCTCGGCTTTGAACTGGCCGGCCTTGACCGTCTTGATCGCCAAGTCGATCGTCGGCTCCATGTGCCACAGCGCCGAGGCCACCACGGTGTCGGGGTACTTGTCCTGGGTGTCGATGACGTTGCCGATCGCCAGCACCTTGCGCTCCTTGGCCGCGTCGCTGACCCCGAAGCGCTCGGCGTACATCACGTCGGCGCCCTTGTCGATCATCGCGAAGGCGGCCTCCTTGGCTTTGGGCGGGTCGAACCAGCTGTTGATGAAGCTGACCGAGAAGCTCACCTTGGGGTTCGTCTCCTTCGCGCCGGCCATGAAGGCGTTCATCAGCCGGTTCACCTCGGGGATCGGGAAGCCGCCGACCATGCCGATCTTGCCGCTCTTGCTCATCGCGCCGGCGATCATCCCGGTGAGGTAGGCCGGCTCCTGGATGTAGTTGTCGAAGACGCTGAAGTTGGGCGCCTGCGGGCCCTTGCTGCTGCCCATCAGGAAGCTGACCTTGGGGTAGTCCTTGGCAACGCGGCGCGCGGCGTCTTCGACCGCGAAGCTCTCGCCCACCACCAGCGTGTTGCCCTTTTCGGCGTACTGGCGCATCACCCGTTCGTAGTCGGCGTTGGCCACGTTTTCGCTGAACACATATTCGATCTCGCCACGCGCCACCGCGGCCTTGAGCGCCTTGTCGATGCGGCTCACCCATTGCTGCTCCACCGGCACGGTGTAGATCGCGGCGACCTTGAGCTTGGCCTGCGCCAGCGCGGCGCCGGGTGACGCAGCGAACAGCGCGGCGAACAGCGAAACCACGAGCGAAGTGGCCAGTAGTTGGCGGCGGAACATGGGCATGAGGGGCTCCTGAAAGTGATTGCGGGCGGGCAGGATTTGGCAAGACGGTGTTGCGTACCGTCAATCGGGGCAGTCCAGCGGTCGCGCGGCGTTGGCGGGCGCCACGACGCCGCAGCGCGGCACCACGCGGGCGCCGCCGCGCACGGCGCGCAACAACCCGCCACCTACAATTCGCGCACTCCAGATGGCCCTGCCCCATGCCCGCGTCCCCGATCACCAGTTTGTCCCCGCTGGACGGCCGCTACGCCGCCAAACTCGGCGCGCTGCGCCCACTGCTCTCCGAGTTCGGGCTGATGCACCGGCGGGTGCAGGTCGAGGTCGAGTGGTTCGTGGCCTTGTCCGATGCCGGCTTCGATGAGTTCAAGCCCTTGTCCGAGGCCTCGCGCGGTTATCTGCGCGGCCTGGTGCTGCGCTTCTCGCAGGCCGATGCCCACGCGATCAAGCTGATCGAGCGCACCACCAACCATGACGTCAAGGCGGTGGAGTACTGGCTCAAGGCCCGGCTGGAGGAGCAGGCCGAACTCAAGGCCGCGGCCGAGTTTGTGCACTTCGCCTGCACCAGCGAAGACATCAACAACACCAGCCATGCGCTGATGTTGAAAGCCGCGCGTGCCGAGGCGATGCTGCCGGCGCTGGACCGGCTGATCGCGCATCTGCACGCTTTGGCGCAGGCCCATGCCGACACGCCGATGCTCTCGCGCACCCACGGCCAGACCGCGAGCCCGACCACGGTGGGCAAAGAGGTGGCCAACGTGGCCGCGCGCCTGCTGCGGGCCCGCGCGGCGATCGACGCGGTGCAACCCTTGGCGAAGATGAACGGCGCGGTGGGCAACTACAACGCGCACCTCGCCGCCTGGCCGGCCTTCGACTGGGAGAGCTTTGCGCGCCGCGTGGTGGAGCAGCGCCTCAACTTGAGCTTCAACCCGCACACGATCCAGATCGAGCCGCACGACTGGATGGCCGAGCTGTTCGACGCCTTCACCCGCACCAACACGATCCTGATCGACTGGGCGCGTGATGTCTGGGGCTACATCTCGCTGGGCTACTTCACCCAGAAGACGAAAGCCGGCGAGGTGGGCTCGTCGACGATGCCGCACAAGGTCAACCCGATCGACTTCGAAAACGCCGAGGGCAACCTCGGCCTGGCCAACGCGTTGCTCACCCACATGGCGCAGAAGCTGCCGGTGAGCCGCTGGCAACGCGACCTGAGCGACTCCACCGTGCTGCGCAACATGGGCGTGGCGTTGGGCTACACCCTGCTCGGCTGGGATTCGCTGCAACGGGGCATGGACAAGCTCGAGCTCAACCGAGCGACGCTGCAAGCCGACCTCGACAGCGCCTGGGAAGTGCTGGCCGAGCCGATCCAGACGGTGATGCGCCGCTACGGGCTGCCCGAGCCCTATGAACGCCTGAAGGCACTTACCCGCGGCAAGGCGATGTCGCGCGAAACGCTTTCAGCGTTCATCGACACGCTGACCGAGCTGCCCGAGGCCGAGCGCGTGCGGCTCAAGAGCCTGACGCCGGGCAGCTACACCGGCATGGCGGCGGCCTTGGCGCGGCGCCTGGGTTGATCGGCGTGGACCGATTCGATCGCCACCCACTGCG
>JANNGZ010000024.1:0-23369 GCA_031404155.1 Burkholderiales bacterium | reverse complement strand
GCAGTCCCGACTCGAAGATGTTCCGCAGCGCGATCTGCAGCGCCGAGAGCAGCACCATCGAGAGGATGATCGCGGTGAGCGTCAGGCGCTCGACGCTGGCGCCGACCAGGCGATAGCACTCGCTGCCCCAGATGCGGATCGCAAGCACGCGCAACCCGAGGAGCACCGCCACCAACACGAGAGAGAGGATCACCGGGGGCCACCCCGGTCCGAGAGCCGGCAGACCGAAAAGTCCCGTCATGCCGAGTGGATTACTTTGCGCCGCCGGACGCGCCCTGCGCCGCCCGCGCGCTCGCCACCTCGCGCTTCACCTCATCGAGCATCGCCTGGTCGTACAACTTGCCGACCAGTTCCTGCGCCACCGTCGCGCCCAGCGCGCGGAACTCCGCCGCATCGGCCGCCGCCGGCGCGACCGTCTTCACGCCGTTCGCCGTGCCACAGGCTTGCCCACAGGCAGTGCGAAATCGCGGCCGTATCATCAATCGATGTCAACCGTCTTCCAATCCAGAGACCTGGGCGGCGTGCGCGACGACGAAGTCGCGCGCCTGCGGGTGCCACCGCATTCGGTGGAAGCCGAGCAGAGCGTGCTCGGGGGCTTGCTGCTCGACAACGGGGCCTGGGACAGGGCCGGCGACCTCTTGCGCGCCGGCGACTTCTACCGCTATGAACACAAGGCGATCTACGCCGCGATCGGCGCCCTGGTCAACGCGAGCAAACCTGCCGACGTGATCACCGTGTTCGAGCAACTGCAAAGCTTCGGCAAGGCCGAGGAGTGCGGCGGCCTGGCATACCTGAACGCGTTGGCGCAAAGCGTGCCCAGCGCGGCCAACCTGCGCCGTTATGCCGAGATCGTTCGTGAACGCGCGATCCTGCGCAAGCTGATCGAAGCCAGCGACGAGATTGCGACCAACGCATTCAACCCGCAGGGCCGCGCGGTCTCGCAAATCCTTGACGAAGCCGAAGGCCGCATCTTCAAGATCGGTGAAGAAGGCTCGCGCACCAAGCAGGGCTTCCAGAGCATGCAGGACCTGGCCGTGGCGCTGATCGACCGTGTCACCGAACTGCATGAAAACGGCGCCGAAGAGGTCACCGGCGTTCGCACCGGGTTCATCGACATGGACCGCATGACCGCTGGCCTGCAGCCCGGCGACCTGATCGTGCTTGCCGCGCGGCCGTCGATGGGAAAGACCGCGTTCGCGCTCAACATGGCTGAGCATGTGGCGGTGCAGGAAGGCCTGCCTGTGGTGGTGTTCTCGATGGAAATGGGTGCCTCGCAACTGGCGCTGCGCATGGTCGGTTCGCTCGGCCGCATCGACCAACAGCGCCTGCGCACCGGGGCGCTGCGCGACGACGAGTGGGGTCGTTTGTCGGAAGCGGTCGAACGCATCTCCAAGACCAACCTGTACATCGATGAAACCCCGGCGCTGAATTCGGCTGAATTGCGGGCGCGGTCGCGGCGCCAGGCGCGCCAGTGCGGCAAGCTCGGCCTGATCGTGGTGGACTACCTTCAGTTGATGAGCGGCAGCAGCTCCAACGAAGAGAACCGCGCCACCGAGATCGGCGAAATCTCGCGCGGCCTGAAGGCGCTGGCCAAGGAGTTGCAGTGCCCGGTGCTGGCGCTCTCGCAACTCAACCGCAGTGTCGAGAGCCGCAACGACAAGCGGCCGATGATGAGCGACTTGCGCGAGTCGGGTGCGATCGAGCAGGACGCCGACGTGATCATGTTCATCTACCGCGACGACTACTACAACAAGGACTCCAAGGAGCCCGGTGTTGCCGAGATCATCATCGGCAAGCAGCGAAACGGCCCGGTGGGAATGGTCAGGCTAACCTTCCTCAAGCCGCTGACGCGCTTCGACAACCTCGCACCGGCCAGCAGCGGCGGCGAGTACTGAACTGCCGCCTTCGGCAGGAGTTTGCGGGCAGTCGATGCCGCGTCGCGCCCGGCGCCCGGCGCCCGGCGCCCGGCAGATGAAAAAAATACTTGGCGAACCTGCGCAGCCTGTATATATTTACAGTATGCGCGCTGACCCCTCGAACGCCCCTCGTCCCGCGACACTCTTGTTCGCACCGCAGCAGGGCGTCGCCGCGCTGAAAGGTCGAGGCACCGTCTGGGCCATCGAACACCGCTTCAACAGCCAGGCGCGGGACGAGTTTGACGATGGTTGGGGAACGCTGGAGCAGGCGGCGCAGGAAGAGGCCCTGGCGCCTAAAACCCAGATCATCGAGCAGCAAGTCAAGAGCATCCTGGCGGGCAACGATTCGCCCGACATCGGCTTCGACCTCTCGATCAACCCCTACCGCGGTTGCGAGCACGGGTGCATCTACTGCTTTGCGCGGCCGACACACAGCTACCTCAACCTGTCGCCCGGGCTCGAATTCGAGACCAAAATCATCGCGAAGGTGAACGCGGCCGAGCGGCTTCGCCATGCCTTCTCGAGCCGGTCTTACGAGCCGCTGCCCTTGAACATCGGCTCGGCCACCGACGCCTACCAGCCGGTGGAGCGGCGGCTCAGGATCACCCGCTCGGTGATCGAGGTGCTGGCCGAACACCGCCACCCGTTTTCGCTGATCACCAAGTCGGCCGGTGTCGAACGCGACCTGGACCTGATCGCCCCGATGGCCGCACAGCGCATGGTCGCGGTCTACGTGTCGATCACCACGCTAGACCCGAAGCTGGCCCGCGTCATGGAGCCGCGTGCCGCGTCGCCGCAGCGTCGATTGAAGACGATCGAGACCTTGGCACGTGCCGGTGTACCGGTCGGCGTCAGCGTGTCGCCGGTGATTCCGTTCATCAATGAACCCGAACTCGAACGGGTTCTCGAAGCCGCGGCGGCGATGGGCGCGACATCTGCTTTCAGCGTCGTGCTTCGCCTGCCCTGGGAGGTGAACCCGTTGTTCCAGCGCTGGCTCGAGCAGCATTTCCCCGACCGCGCGCAGCGTGTGATGGCGCGGGTGCGCGAAATGCGCGGGGGCCGCGACAACGATGCACGTTTCAAGAGCCGGATGACCGGCGAAGGCATCTGGTCGAGGTTGCTGCGCTCGCGCTTCGAGAAGGCCTGCGCACGCCTGAAACTCAACCGCAGCCGGGTCGAGCTGGACTGCAGCCGCTTCAGGCGGTCCGCAAGCGATGCAACTGCGACGGCCCAAGGGGCGCTCTTCTAGTCGGCGCAAGAAGCCTGGGCGCTGCGGGCTGCGCGCGCCAACGCGTTCTGCGGCTCGTGCGGCCGGTTCAGTCGTCGTCGGTCAGTAGGTCGCCCACTCGCCAGGCGTGGCTGAAGTTCTCCAGGCCGTGCGAACCACCATTGACCCGCCTGCGCGCGCTGCGCAAGTCACCCTCCCGCAGCGCGGTCTTGATCGCAAGCTCACGATCCTTGAGGAACAAAGCCAGCAGCGCCGCCGCTATCGGCGGCTCGTTCGCTCGCTCGGGTCGGTCCACCAAGGGCAAGGAAAGGCGCTCGGCGTACAGGGTGTAGTTGTGGCGGCCGGTGAGTTGAACGAAGCCACGGCCTTTGAAGCGCGCGCCGTCGGGTTTGCCGCGGTTGCCCAGGTCGGCCCGGTGATCGTAGAGGTCAAAGGCGTGCCCCCGGGGCGACGAGTTGAACCTCGACAAACCTTCGTCGATCGGCAAAAAGCCGGCCGACTCTGCGCGAATCGTGCAGAGTGCCATCAAGAGCATCTCGCGGTCGTGCAGCTTCGCTATGGCCATCGCGTCGAGCACCACCGGCAGCTGCTCGCGCAGGTTCGCCAGCGGCGCACCGGGGAACATTTGCGCCACCACCTGACAGCTGAACCGCTCCAGCGCGGAGGGCAGATTG
Source organism: Burkholderiales bacterium (assembly GCA_031404155.1). Classification (GTDB taxonomy): domain Bacteria; phylum Pseudomonadota; class Gammaproteobacteria; order Burkholderiales; family Burkholderiaceae_C; genus JANNGZ01. The sequence goes on along the minus strand of JANNGZ010000024.1, from coordinate 19,551 downwards.
CCGCTGCGGGCCAAGCCCAGCGCATGCAGCGACCGTGGGCCGGCGACACCATCGGCGAGCAGGCCGGCGCTGCGCTGGAACGCGATCAGCGCGGCTTCGGTGCCGGCACCAAATTCGCCATCGATCAGCCCGGGGTCGAAGCCCTTGTCCTCGAGTGCTTTCTGCAGCTTGCGTACCGCGGGGCCGGCGTCGCCGATTTCAAGCTGAGCCATGCAAGCCTCCCACCTTGAGCGTGAAACGCCTTATAGCAGCGCATCCGGCTGCGCCTGGTCCCACGCTCTAGGGGCGTCGCGGGGCGCTACAGCGCGCAGCGCACGACCCGTCGGGTGACTACTTGAAAAGGTCACGCACCTTGTCGGTCCAGCTCTTCGCGTTCGGCGAATGCCGGTCGCCACTGTCGCGGAAAGACTCGTCGAGCTCGGTCAGCAGCTTGCGTTGATGTTCGGTGAGCTTCACCGGCGTTTCCACGCTCACATGGCAGTAGAGGTCGCCCGGGTAGGTCGAGCGCAGGCCTTTGATGCCCTTGCCACGCAGGCGGAAGGTCTTGCCGTGTTGCGTGCCCTCGGGCAGATCGATCTCGGCCCGGCCGCCAAGGGTAGGCACTTCGATGTTGCCCCCGAGAGCCACCGTGGTCAGGCCCACCGGCACGGTGCAGTGCAGGTCGTCGCCATCGCGCTCGAAGATGTCATGCTGCCGGATTCGGATCTCGATATAGAGGTCTCCGGCGGGCCCGCCATTCGTGCCGGGCTCGCCGTTGCCCGAGGAGCGGATGCGCATGCCTTCGCCGATGCCCGCAGGAATCTTCACTTCGAGCGTCTTCTGGCGCTTGAGCTTGCCGGCGCCGTTGCAGGCGGTGCAGGGTTCGGGAATGATCTTGCCGCCGCCTCTGCATTGGGGGCAGGTCTGCTGGATGCTGAAGAAGCCTTGACGCAGGTGTACCGTGCCGCTGCCGTTGCAACTCGGGCAGGTCTTCTGCGAGGTGCCGGGCTTGGCGCCGCTGCCGTGGCAGTTTTCGCAGTTGTCCCAGGTCGGAATGCGGATTTGCGTTTCCTTGCCGAGGGCCGCCTCTTCGAGCGAGATGTCCATCGCGTACGACAGGTCCGAGCCGCGGTACACCTGTTGCCCGCCGGCACCCCGGCGCGCACCCGCACCGCCCTGGCCGAACAGGTCGCCGAAGATGTCGCCGAAGGCCTCGGCAAAACCGCCAAAGCCCTCCGGCCCTGGCCCGCCACGGCCGCCCATGCCGATGTTGGGGTCGACCCCCGCGTGGCCGAACTGGTCGTAGGCCGCGCGCTTCTGCGGTTCCGAGAGCATCTCGTACGCCTCCTTGGCCTCCTTGAACTTCTCTTCGGATTTGTTCGCGCCGTCACCCTGGTTGCGGTCGGGGTGATGCTTCATGGCCAGCTTGCGGTAGGCCTTCTTGATGTCTTCATCCGAGGCGTTTCGTTGAACGCCCAGGATGTCGTAGTAGTCGCGTTTTGCCATGGATAGTCTCAGCTCACCGGAAACGGAATCGCCGCGTTGAGGTGCAGACCCAGTCTGTCACCTCGAACGCGGCGAGATATTCGGCCGGCCCGTCCGGGCCGTGCCAAATATCACTTCTTCACTTCCTTGAACTCGGCATCGACCACGTTGTCGTCGGCCGCGGGCTTGGCCGCCCCGGCGTCGGCTTTCGGCGCGTCGCCTGCCGCCGCGCCCGCGGCACCCGCGGCTTGGGCCGCCTGCGTCTCGGCGTAGACCTTCTCACCGAGCTTCTGGCTGGCGGCCATCAGCGCTTCGCTCTTGCTGTCGATCACCGCCTTGTCCTCGCCTTTGATCGCGTCCTCGACCTCCTTCAAGGCCAGCTCGATGGCTTCCTTCTCCGGCGCATCGAGCTTGTCGCCATGCTCGCCGAGCGACTTGCGCACCGAGTGCAGCATGGCGTCGGCCTGGTTGCGCGAATGCACCAGCTCGACCTTCTTCATGTCCTCGGCCGCGTAGAGCTCGGCGTCCTTGACCATCTTCTCGATCTCGGCCTCGCTCAAGCCCGAGTTGGCCTTGATCGTGATCTTGTTTTCCTTGCCGGTGGCCTTGTCCTTGGCGCCCACATGCAGGATGCCGTTGGCGTCGATGTCGAAGGTCACCTCGATCTGCGGCATGCCCCGCGGCGACGGCGGAATGCCTTCCAGGTTGAACTCACCGAGCATCTTGTTGCCGCCGGCCATCTCGCGCTCACCCTGGTAGCACTTGATCGTTACCGCCGGCTGGTTGTCGTCGGCGGTGGAGAACACCTGCGCGAACTTGGTCGGGATCGTGGTGTTCTTCTTGATCATCTTGGTCATCACGCCGCCCAGGGTCTCGATGCCCAGGCTCAGCGGCGTCACGTCCAGCAGCAGCACGTCCTTGCGCTCGCCGCCGAGCACCTGGCCCTGGATCGCCGCGCCCACGGCCACCGCTTCGTCCGGGTTCACGTCCTTGCGCGGCTCTTTGCCGAAGAACTCCTTGACCTTCTCCTGCACCTTGGGCATGCGGCTCATGCCACCGACCAAGATGACGTCGTCGATTTCGGTGAGCTTGACGCCGGCGTCCTTCACCGCGATGCGGCAAGGCTCCATAGTCCGCTCGATCAACTCGTCCACCAGGCTCTCGAGCTTGGCGCGGGTGAGCTTGATGTTCAGGTGCTTCGGGCCCGAAGCGTCGGCGGTCACGTAGGGCAGGTTGATGTCGGTCTGGGTGCTGTTGGAGAGTTCGATCTTGGCCTTCTCGGCCGCCTCCTTCAGGCGCTGCAGTGCGAGCACGTCCTTGGTCAGGTCGACGCCTTGTTCCTTTTTGAACTCGGTGACGATGTAGTCGATGATGCGTTGGTCGAAGTCCTCGCCGCCGAGGAAAGTGTCGCCGTTGGTCGAAAGCACCTCGAACTGCTTTTCGCCGTCGACATCGGCAATCTCGATGATCGAGATGTCGAAGGTGCCGCCACCAAGGTCGAACACTGCGATCTTGCGGTCGCCGGTGCCGTGTTTGTCCAGGCCGAAGGCTAGCGCCGCGGCGGTCGGCTCGTTGATGATCCGCTTCACATCCAGGCCGGCGATGCGGCCGGCGTCCTTGGTGGCCTGGCGCTGCGAATCGTTGAAGTAGGCCGGCACCGTGATCACCGCCTCGGTGACCTCTTCGCCGAGGTAGTCCTCGGCGGTCTTCTTCATCTTGCGCAGCACTTCCGCGCTCACCTGCGGCGGGGCGAGCTTCTTGCCGCGCACTTCCACCCACGCGTCGCCGTTGTCGGCGGCGGCAATCTTGTACGGCATCAGGTCGATGTCCTTCTGCACCTCCTTCTCGGTAAACTTGCGGCCGATCAGGCGCTTCACCGCGTACAGCGTGTTGCGCGGGTTGGTTACCGCCTGGCGCTTCGCCGAGGCACCCACCAGCACCTCGTCGTCGTCCTGGTAGGCGACGATCGACGGCGTGGTGCGTGCACCCTCGCTGTTCTCGATCACCCGCGTGGTGTTGCCTTCCATGATCGCGACGCATGAATTGGTGGTGCCGAGGTCGATACCGATGATCTTGCCCATTTGGTCTTGCTCCTGAGGTCGGATGGATGTCTTCGAGTTGTGGATAAGTCGCCCGCTTTCAAGTGCCGGGCGGCTGTGGATGTCGTCAGAACTTGCTCATTTCGGCCCGGCCACGGTCACCAGCGCCGGCCGCAGCACGCGGTCGGCGATCAGGTAGCCCTTTTGCAGCACAGCGACCACGGTGTTGGCGTCCTGGTCGGCCGGCACCACACTGATCGCCTGATGCTGGTGCGGGTCGAATTTGGTGCCGGCCGGGGGCGCGATCTCGACCACCCGCGAGCGCTCCAGCGCCACGGTGAGCTGGCGCAGGGTGGCATGGACGCCGTCGAGCATTTGCTGCGGGTTGGCCGTCTCGACCGCGATCGCGGCCTCCAGGCTGTCCTTCACCGGCAGCAGGCTCTCGGCAAACGAATCGACCGCGAACTTGCGCGCCTTGACCACCTCCTCGTCGGCGCGGCGGCGGACGTTCTCGGTTTCGGCCTTGGCGCGCAGGTAAGCGTCGGCGAGTTCGGCCTGCTTGGCTTCGAGCTCGGCGAGCTTGGCCTGAGCGTCGGGTACTTCGGAGGCCTCGGGTGCGGTGGCCGTGCCATCGCTCGCCGGCTCCTGCGCCGGCGGGTCCAGATGCGGTTCGATCATGTCGGTTGGTTTCATGGTGGCAAATTTGCGAACCCAAGGCGGGTGAGGGCGCTTGCCCTGATTTCAAGAGGGATTTTTCAAGGGCGAGGTCCCCGTAAGTGCGGGGTGCGCGCTTGTTTCCCGGCCCTTGGCTGTCGTGGCCGTCGGCGCGCCGCACTCATGCATGGGCAATCTGAGCCCGCGCGTCCGGGCCACCCGAGTGCAAGGCGGCCGAGGCCAGCGGCCGTCGCGCCGCCACGCGCCCGGCTGCCGCGCCGCGTGGCGGGTGAATCGCTCAGGCCTGCTTGCCCAGCTCCATCTTGGCGATCGCGTTGCGGTGCACCTCGTCCGGTCCGTCGGCATAGCGCAGCGAGCGCGCCACGGTGTAGAACTTGGCCAGCGGCGTGTCGCTGCTCATGCCGGCACCGCCGTAGACCTGCATCGCCCAGTCGATCACCTTGCAGGCCATGTTCGGGGCCACCACCTTGATCATCGCGATCTCGGCCTTGGCCGCCTTGTTGCCGGCCAAGTCCATCATCCATGCCGCCTTGAGCGTGAGCAGCCGGGCCTGGTCGATCATGCAGCGCGCCTCGGCGATGCGCTCGCGGGTCACGCCCTGTTCGGCCACGCTGCGGCCGAAGGCGGTGCGCTTGGTGGCGCGTGAGCACATGAGCTCCAGCGCGCGCTCGGCCAGGCCGATCAGGCGCATGCAATGGTGGATGCGCCCGGGCCCGAGCCGGCCCTGCGCAATCTCGAACCCGCGGCCCTCGCCGAGCAGGATGTTCGACGCCGGCACGCGCACATTGTTGAAGTTCACCTCCATGTGGCCATGCGGCGCGTCGTCGTAGCCGAACACGGTGAGCGGGCGCAGCACCTCGATACCGGGCGCGTCCATCGGCACCAGGATCATCGACTGCTGCGAGTGCTTCGGCGCGTCGCGGTCGGTCTTGCCCATGAAGATGAGGATCACGCAGCGCGGGTCGCCGGCGCCGGAGGTCCACCACTTGCGGCCGTTGATCAGGTATTCGTCCTTGCCCGCAACTCGCTCGATGCGCGCCTCGATGTTGGTGGCGTCGCTGGAGGCCACTGCCGGCTCGGTCATCGCAAACGCGCTGCGGGTCTTGCCTTCGAGCAGCGGTTCGAGCCAGCGCTTCTTGTGCTCGGCGCTGCCGTAGCGCACCAGCACTTCCATGTTGCCGGTGTCGGGTGCGGAGCAGTTGAAGGCCTCGCTGGCCCAGGGCACGCGGCCCATGATCTCGGCCAGCGGCGCGTACTCCTGGTTGCTCAGGCCGGCGCCGTATTCGCTCTCGGGCAGAAAGAGGTTCCACAGGCCCGCTGCACGCGCCTTGGGCTTGAGTTCCTCGATCGTGTTCAGCGGCGTCCAGCGTTTGCCGGCGGCGCTGTTGGCCTCCAGCTCCTGCGCCACCGCGGCCTCGGCGGGGTAGACGTGGCGCTGCATGAACTCGGCCACGCGGGCCTGCAGTTCCTGGGTGCGTGCGGAGTAGGCGAAGTCCATGTCGTGTCTCCTTCAGACCTGTCGTGCAAACGACCAGCCGAGTTCGGCCAGCGGCCTCGCGCCGGCGCCGGCGGCGCGCGCTTCGGCGCTCGCCGCGGTGCCGTCGACCACCCGCTTCGCAATGCCCTGCAAGATGGCGGCGATGCGGAACAGGTTGTAGGCGAGGTAGAAATTCCAGTCGGCCGCGAGCGTCGCCGGGTCGCCGCGCCCGGTGCGCTGGCAATAGCGTTCGATGTAGTCACGCTCGGTCGGGATGCCAAGCGCCACCGGGTCCAGGCCGCCGATGCCGCGCCCGGTTTCGCGCGGTATGTGCCAGGCCATGCAGTGGTAGCTGAAGTCCGCGAGCGGGTGCCCGAGCGTCGAAAGCTCCCAGTCGAGCACCGCCAGGATGCGCGGCTCGGTGGGGTGGAAGATGGCGTTGTCCAGCCGGTAGTCGCCATGCACGATCGACACCTGCGCTGCGTCGCGCGCGCTCGGTGGAATGTGCGCCGGCAGCCATTCGATCAAGCGGTCCATCGCCTCGTTCGGCTCGGTGACCGAAGCCTGGTACTGCTTGCTCCAGCGGCCGATCTGGCGCTCGAAATAGTTGCCCGGTTTGCCGTAGTCCGCCAGGCCCACCGCGGCGGGGTCGACCCGGTGCAATGCCGAAATCACGCGGTTCATCTCGTCGTAGATGTCCGCCCGCTGCGGCTTGCTCAGGCCGGGCAGGGACTGGTCCCACAGCACTCGGCCTTGCACAAACTCCATGATGTAGAAGGCACGCCCGATCACCGCCTCGTCGCCGCAGAGCAGGTGCATCTTCGCCACCGGCACCGCGGAGCCGGCCAGCGCGCCCATCACCCGGAACTCGCGTTCGATCGCATGCGCCGAGGGCAGCAGCTTGGCTACAGGCCCGGGCTTGCAGCGCATCACATAGGCCGCACCGGGCGTTGTGAGCTTGAAGGTCGGGTTGCTCTGGCCGCCCTTGAACTGCTCCACGGTCAGCGGGCCTGTGAAGCCGGTCAGGCGTGATTGCAGGTAGTCGGCCAGCACGCCGAGGTCGAAGGCGTGCTGCTCGCTGACGGGTTTGGTGCCGGTGAATTTGTCCATTGAGTGAATCGACTCCGCAATCAGCGTTGAGGCCATCAGCCTTCGGAAATCGCGAGCAGCTTCTCGCGCGAGAGCACCACCAGGCGCGTCGGCTCCACGCGCACCGCACCGTCGCGCTCAAAGCCCTTGAGCTCCTGGTTCACGCGCTGGCGCGAGGCGCCGAGCAGTTGCGCCAGGTCTTCCTGTGCCAGCTGCAAGCCGATCCGGATTTCCTCGCCCTGCGCGATGCCGTAGCTCTTGGCCAGCAGCAGCAGCTGACGCGCCAGGCGCGCCGCCAGCGGCTTGGTGTTGAGGTCTTCGATGAGGTCGAACATCAGGCGCAGGCGGCGGCAGTTCAGGCGCAGCAGCGCGTCGTAGAGTTCCACATGCTGCGACAGCAGTTCCTTGAAGTCGGGCTTGCGCACCACCAGCAGCGTGGTCTCGCCATGCGCGTTGCTGTCATGGGTGCGCGGCAGGCCGTCGAAGAGCGCGATGTCGCCGAACCAGGTGCCCGGCTCCATGTAGGTCAGTGCCACCTGTTTCCCGGCCAAGGACACCGTGCTGATGCGCACCGCGCCTTTGGCCACGCCGCACCACTCCTCGGCACTCTGGCCGCGTGCGCTGAGCATGGCGCCGTCGCCATGGCGGCGGACCACGGCCCGCGAGAGGATCGCCTGGCGTAGCGGCAAGGACAATTTCCCGAACCACGAGCCGGTCTCGACGTGGCGCTGCTCTTCGGGTGTCAGGACAGGGGTATTCATGTCTTGCTGCGTGAGAACGGCGCCGCCACGATTTGGTCCGGCTATTGTGGGCCAAGGATGTGCGCTCGCAACCCGCTTCGCAACCCGCTTCGCAACCCGGCACCACCGCGTCACAAGGAGCTTGCATGAATACCCGCATGACATCGCGCGCCGCGAACCGCCCCGCACATATCGAAGACGCCGAATGGCAGACCCGGGTCGACCTTGCCGCGGCCTACCGGCTGGTGGCGCTGTTCGGCTGGGACGACTTGGTGTTCACCCATATCAGCGCACGGGTGCCGGGATCGCACGACCAGTTCCTGATCAACCCCTACGGCTTGATGTTCGAGGAGATGACCGCATCCAGCCTGGTCAAGATCGACCTCCAGGGCAACAAGCTCGAGGACTCGCCATACCCGGTCAACCCCGCCGGCTTCACGATCCACAGCGCGGTGCACGCGGCCCGGCACGACGCCGCCTGCGTGATGCACATCCATTCGCTCAACGGTATTGCGGTTTCGGCGCAGAAGGGCGGGGTGCTGCCTTTGTCGCAGCAGTCGATCTTCGTGCTGTCGAGCCTGGGCTATCACGACTACGAAGGTGTGGCGCTGCGCGACGACGAAAAGCCGCGCCTGGTTGCCGACCTCGGCCGCCACACGAACCTGATGCTGCGCAACCACGGCCTGCTGACCGTGGGCCCGAGCATTGCCGACGCCTTCGTGGCGATGTACCTGTTCGAAACCGTCTGCACCATCCAGGTCCGGGCTATGGCCGGTGGCAGCGAACTGGTACCTGTCGACCCGCGCATCATTGCTGGCGCCGCCGAGCAGGCGCGGGTGGCCACACGCGGCCAGGGTGGCGGCGCACTCGCCTGGCCGGGCCTGCTGCGGCGCCTGGACCGGCGCTCGCCGGGCTACGACAACTGATCGAGAGGCGCCGCCCTTTTTTTTTGCGTCACCGGTGTGCCGCGGGCCGAGCGCGCCGCTCAACGAAACCGGGGCGAGCGCTTTTCGAGGAAGGCCTGGATGCCCTCCTCCCCGTTGGCATTGAACAGGTTGGCCACGAAATGCACGCGCTCGGCGTCGAGCTGTTCATGCAGCGGCCGCGAGCGCGCCGCATTCACCAGCTCCTTCGCACTCGCAATCGCGTTCGGTGCCATCGCGGCCAGACGCGCCGCGAGTGCGAGCGCGGCGTCGAGCGTCTGGCCCTGCGGCACCACCTGGTTCACCAGGCCCAGGCGCTGCAGGTCCGCGGCACTCAGCGCGTCGGCAAACCACAGCGCGGCCAGGGCGGAGGCGCGTGGCAGCTGCCGCGCCAGGTGCCAGCTGGCGCCGCCGTCAGGCGAGAGGCCGACACGGCCATAGCTCATCAAAAAACGTGCGTCCTCGGCTGCGACGATCAGGTCGCAGGCGAGGGCCAGCGAAAATCCGGCGCCCGCGGCGGCACCTTCGACCGCGGCGATCACCGGCTTGGGAAAGTCGCGCAGCGCCTCGATGAAACCATGCAGCCGGTCGATCGATTGCGCTTGGTGTGGTGCACCGGTTTCAGCGCCCATCGCTCGGGTGCTGGCCAGGCGCTGCAACTGCCCGCCGGCGCAAAAATGAGCACCGTCGCCGCGCAGGATGAGGCAGCGCACCGAGCGGTCGGCCTCGGCGCTGCCCAGGGCCTCGATGCCGGCGGCATAGACCTGCGGCGAGAGGGTGTTGCGGGTCGCCGGGTCGCTCAGGGTGAGCACGACCGTGTCGTCGCGTCGTTCGGTCAACAGTTCACTGGCCATGGCGTCGGTGCGGGCAACAAAGCGGTGCGGGGCAGAGGGCGCCGGGATTGTGTCACGCACCCGTTGCCGCCGAGGCTTTGCGCGGCTTTGCCGGGGCCGAGGCCCGTTACAGGCATGCTAGAGTCGCGCCGGATTCCGGTACCCCTGACACTCGTCGGCCCAAGCATGCCCAATGCGTTCGTGTCGTGCCTCTTCGCCGCGCTGCTGCTGGCCGCCGGAGGCAGCGCCACCGCGATGGGTTTCGGCCCGGTGAATCCCACCGTGATGCTGGGCCAGGCGCTGAACCTGCGGGTGCCGGTGCAACTCGACGATGGCAGCGGTCTCGAAGCCCGCTGCGTCTTTGCTGAAGTCACGCTCGGCGACCGGCGTCTGGCCAACGAGCAGGTCAGAACGGTGGTCGACAACGGCTCGAACCCGAACGAGCGTGTGGTGCGTGTCACCACCACCGTGGCGGTCGACGAGCCGGTGATCGGCGTCACCGTGTCCGTGGGCTGCCCGGTGCGCCTCACCCGCGTCTACACCGCCTTTGCCGAGGTGCCCGCGGCCAACCTCGCAACAGCGCCGATCCTGCCGGCGCGCGAAAGCGAGCCCGAGCCGGTGGCGACGTTGCCGGCCCGCCCTTCTCGCGCCACCGCGCTGGCCGAGCGTGCCCCGAACGTGTCGCAAGGGACGGGCGCCGTGGCGCCTCGCCCGCGCCGCAGCGCCGCCGCCGCGGTTCGTGGCACGCAGGCGCAGGCGCCCAGCAGCGCCCGAACGGCGCGCACCGCGACTGCGGCGGCCCCCGCGGCCGCAAGCCGGGCCGCCGCGCCACCGGTTGCATCGGACAAGGCGCGCCTGTTGCTGGACCCGGCGGAACTGACCGCGTCGCAAATGGCGATCGTCGCCGCTGCGGAAGCCCAGGCGTCGGCGGCGCAGGCCGCGGCGAGTGCGGCCCAGGCGGCGGCGTCAGCGGCACAGGAGAGGCTGCGCGTGGTCGAAGCCGGCCTGAGCAAAACCCAGCGCGATGCGCAGGCCAACCTCGACTCGGCGCTGCAGGTGCGCCAACGCCTGGCCGACGCCGAAACGGCCAGCCGCTGGATCCCGGTGCTTCTGTCGCTGCTGGCGCTGTTGATTCTGGGCGCCGCATGGCTGGCCTGGCGCCTTCGCAGAGCCGCGCGTGAACGGGCGGACCCCTGGTTCGACGAGGCCTCCAACCTGGTGGCCGGCGAGGCGCAGGAGCGGTCCCGGGTCATCGAGTCGGAGTTCGACGATGACCTGAACACGACGACAAGCCGGGTGGCGTCGCTGAAGCCCGAGTCGTCATCGAGGCGGCTGCCGTCGGCGAGCGCCTTCGGCATGCCTCGAACCGCCTCGGGCCCGATGCGCACCTTGCCGGGTGGCCTGCCCGACACGCTGCCGCAAACGCTGACCCCGTTCGACTCGATGCGTGGAGACATCCCGGAGCCTCCGGCACGACGCGAAGTGTCGATGGACGACCAGATCGACCTCGAACAGCAAGCTGACTTCTTCCTCGCGCTGGGCCAGGACGACGAAGCGGTGGACCTGCTGCTGACGCACCTGCGGCGCACCGGCGGCACCAGCCCGATGCCGTTCCTGAAGCTGCTCGAAATCCATCGGCAGCGCGGCGAACGCGAGGCCTACGACCGCACCCGGGTTCGTTTCAACCAGCGCTTCAACGCGGTGGCACCCGACTGGGACGCCGACCCGGCGCAGGGCCGGTCGCTCGAAGACTATCCGGCGGTGATCTCCGACCTGCAGCGCTCCTGGTGGGCGCCGATGGACGCGCTGGCGGAACTCGAGTCGCTGCTGTTCCGCAAGGGGGACGCCGCCGAGCTGTTCGACCTGCCCGCGTACCAGGAAGTGTTGTTCCTGTACCAGCTGGTGCGCGATGTGCAGTTGAACGACCTGGAAACGCCGTCGCGCGCGGTGGATGTACTGCTCCCGATCGACGACGGCACCTCAAGCTACGGCACGCTGGTGCGGCATGTGGACCTGCCGCCGCCGTCGACCCAGGGCAGCGGGCAGGACGTGACCCTGGTGCTCAAACCCGAACTCGCCGCCGCTGCCCCGGACGAGGGCGGCAACGTCGACCTGGACCTCACCGGCAACCTGATCGAACTCAGCGACGACGCTGCCGCGGCCAAGCGTTCCCGCGACGCCGGTTGAGCGCCCGCGGGCGAGGCACACGGATCACGACGCGCCGCTGAACGCCGCGCAGCGCCGCTATAGCGCGGCCAGCCGCGACAGCGCCGTCTGCAAGGTCTCGTCTCGTTTGGCGAAGCAAAAGCGCACGATCTGCTGCTCGAAACCGTCGGCATAAAAGGGTGACAGCGGAATCGCGGCGACGCCGGCCTGGGTGGTCAGCCAGCGGCAGAAATCGGCCTCGCCCTGGTCCGAAATCGCCGAGTAGTCAACACACTGGAAGTAGCTGCCCTGGCTGGGCAAGAGCTTGAAGCGGGAGGCGGCCAGGCCGTCCCGGAACAGGTCGCGCTTGCGCTGGTAGAACGCGGGTAAATCGAGGTACGGCCGGGCGTCGCCCATGTAGCGTGCGATCGCGTGCTGCACCGGCGTGTTCACCGTGAACACATTGAACTGGTGCACCTTGCGGAACTCCGCGGTCATCGCCGCCGGTGCGAGCACGTAGCCCACCTTCCAGCCGGTGACGTGGTAGGTCTTGCCGAAGCTGGAGATCACAAATGCACGCGGCGCCAGCTCCGGGTGCGACGCCACGCTCACATGCGGCTGGCCATCGAACACCATGTGCTCATAGACCTCGTCGCTGAGCAGCAGCACCTGCGTCGGCCGCAGTAGCGTGGCGAGTTGGTCCATGTCCCAGCGGGTCCAGACGGTGGCGCTGGGGTTGTGCGGCGAGTTGATGATGATCGCGCGGGTGCGCGGCGAGAGCGCCGAGGCGATCGCCGGAAAATCGGGGCGGAAAGTGCCTGGGGTGAGCGGCACCCGCACGATGCGCCCGCCGGCGAGTTCGATATTCGGCTGGTAGCTGTCGTAGCAGGGCTCGAGCACGATCACTTCGTCGCCCGGGTGTACACAGGCCAGGATCGCGGTGAGGATCGCCTGCGTCGCGCCGGCGGTGATCGTGATCTCGCCGCCCGGGTCGTAGGCGCGGCCGTACAGCGCCTGCACCTTGGCCGCCACCGCTTCGCGCAGCGGCAGCACGCCGGCCATCGGCGGGTACTGGTTCAGGCCTTCGCGCATCGCCTGCGTTACCGCATCCACCAGCGCGGGGTCGCAGTCGAAATCGGGGAAGCCCTGGCCGAGGTTGACCGCGCCATGTTCGGCTGCGAGCGCGGACATCACGGTGAATATGGTGGTGCCCACCGAAGGCAGGCGGCTCTGGATTGCGGGCGTCGTCATTTGATCAAAGCTCGTAGTCGTCGCCGCCGCCGGCCATGGCGCGCACGATCAAGGCGCGCGTGAGCCGCTCGGACAGCAGTTCGGCAAAGGTATAGACAAAATTGCGCAGGTAGGCGCCGCGCTTGAACGCAACACGCGACACGTTCTGCCCGAACAGGTGGCCCACCGGGCGCGACACCAGGTCGCCGCCGCGGGCGTCGTCGCGCACCGCCATTTCGGCCACGATGCCGGCGCCCAGGCCGACGCGCACATAGGTCTTGATGACATCGGAGTCGATCGCCTCAAGCACGATATTGGGCTTGAGCCGCGCCCGCGCGAAGGCCGCGTCGATGCGCCTGCGGCCGGTGAACGCGTTCTGGTAGGTCACGATCGGCTCGGCCGCAATCTGCTCCAGCGTCGGCCGCTCGACCGCGGCGAGCGGGTGTGCTGCGGGCACCACCAGCACATGCTGCCATTCGTAGCAGGGCAGGGTCACCAGCTCGTCGAAGTCCGACAGCGACTCGGTGGCCAGGCCGATGTCGGCGGCATCCTCCAGCAGCATCTGCGCCACCTGCTCGGGCGTGCCCTGGTGCAGGCTCACGTTGACCTTGGGGTAGCGCCGGCGCAGCAGCGCCACCGGCTCGGGCAGCACATACCGCGCCTGGGTGTGCGTGGTCGCGATCGACAGCGTGCCGGCGTCCTGCTTGCTGAATTCTTCGCCGATGCGCTTCAGGTTGCCCAGCTCGCGCATGATCACTTCGATCGACTTGAGCACCTGCTGCCCCGGCTCGGTGACGCGCTTGATGCGCTTGCCGTGGCGCGCAAAGATGTCCACGCCGAGCTCTTCTTCGAGTTCGAGGATCGCCTTGCTCACACCGGGCTGCGAGGTGTGCAGCGCCTTCGCGGTTTCGGTCAGGTTGAGGCCGCGCCGCACCGCCTCCTGGACGAACTTGAACTGGTGCAGGTTCATGGGGCGCCACTGTCGAGCATCTGCACCGCCACGCGCGAAAGTGCCTCGATCGCCTGCGGGGTTTCGCCGATCGGCGGGTGCAGCCTGAATTGAACCGCCGGATGTTCGATGCTCAGCCGCTCGATCAACTCCGGCAGGTCGCGCCGGACATGGCCACCGGCGCCGAGAAACAAGGGCAGCACATCGACCGGGTTGCAGCCTTCGTGCACCAGCTCGGCGGCAGCGTCGAGCAGGCTCGGCGTCATCAGTTCCAGGAACGCGAGCCGTACCGCCAGCGCCGGTTGCGCGGCGCGAACCCGCTCGGCGATAGCGTCGAAGGGCGCCGCCCAGCGTGGGTCGCGGGCGCCATGCGCAAAAAGCACCAGGCCTTGGCGCGCCATCAGCGGTACCTCACCAGCCAGGCGAAGGCGCCGAGCGAGAGCAGCAGGAACAGCGCACCCGGCGCCGCCGCGGCGATCCATGGTGTCCAGTCGCGCAGCAGGCCGAGGTGCCCCGAGAGGTTGTTCAGCAGCACGAAGCCGATGCCGAGCATGATGCCGCCGAAGACCTTCAGGCTGACCCCGCCGGCACGCGCATGCAGGTACGCAAAGGGCAGAGCCAGGGCCACCATCACCAGGCAGGCAAACGGGTAGAGCGCCTTTTTCCAGAACTGGATCGCATGCCGGTTCGCGGCCTGCTCCTGGTCGGACAGGTGCGTGGCGTAACGCGCCAGCTCGATGGTGGTCATCGTGCTCACCGGCAGGACCGCGGCGGCGACCACGCTGGCGTCGAGCGTGGTTTCCCAGTCCAGCGTGGCGAAACGCTCGTCGCTGACCGGGGCGTCGGTGCGCTCGTCAGGCCAGCGGGTCACCTGCGCGTCGGCCAGCTTCCAGCGGCCGTCCCGGGCCACCACGGCCGAACGCGCCGACACCCGCTCGACAAGTTGCCCGTCGCCGTTGAGCACGAAGATTCGGATGCCTTCGAGCTCGCCGCTGGGTGCCACCCGCATCACGTTGACCGAGATATTGCGCTCGCCCTGCGCACCGTGGCGGCGGTCCTTCAACCAGGCGCCGGTGCGGCCGAGGTCGCGGCCGCCGAGGAATTGCGACTTCACCGCCACCGCCTTGCGCTCGGAGTGCGGCGACACGAAGTCGCCGACCAGAAAGGTCACGGTGGCGAAGCTCAAGCCCAGCAATGCGAGCAGCGACAAGGCACGGCCCGGGCCGAGCCCGCCGGTGCGCAGGATCGTGAACTCCGACGACTGCGCCAACCGCGACAGTGAATAAATGGTGCCGATCAGCACCGCAATCGGGAATAGCTCATAGAAATGCCCGGGCAGTTCGAGCGCCGTGGCCAGCAGCGCATGCCCCAGCGTGTAGCCGCGTTTGCCCACGTCGGGCAACTCGTCGACGAAGTCGATGAAAAAGAACAACGACAGGAAGGCCAGCGCCACGAACAACACCGAGGACACGATGTCGCGGTAGAGCAGGCGGCGGACGGTGCGCATCTTCAGGTGGCCGCGGCCGGACGCCGCAGCCACTGCCGCACCGCGGCATGCTCGCGCCACCAGATCGCGCCCAGCGCAAGCGCAAACGCCGCGCCGTGCAAACCGGCCAGCGCCACACCCATGCCGACTCGGCCGCCGGCGACCCAGGCCTGGGACAGGTTGATCAGGTTGAAGTAGACGATGAAGGCGAGCAGCGCAAAGAGCAGGTTCCAGTTGGTGGCACGGCGCGGGTTGGTGGCCGACAGGCCGATTCCAAGCAGGCTCAGGTTCGCGGCACCGAGGGCCAAGCCGAAGCGCCAGGCCAGTTCGCCCTGGTTCGGCAGGGTTGGCGTGCGCAGCAGGTCGACAGTGTTGGTGGCCTTCGGTGGCCGCGCCTCGGCACGGCGCACCCCCTGCTCGCCCACCTTGACGCGGTGGCTTTCGAAATTGGCCACGGTGTGTTCGCCGGTGCGCGAGTCGGTTTCGCTGCGGTGGCCGCGCGCCAGCACCAGGAAGCGGTCGGTACCGTCGGTTTCCAGGCGTCCGCTCGGCGCCGAGGTCACGGCTTCGCGGTCGCCGCGGGTCGAGAGGATGAAGACGTTGCGCGCATCCAGGCTGTCCTGGTTGTCACGCTCGACAAAAAAGACGCGGTTGCCGTCGCGCGAGGCCTGGAATACGCCTGGCGCCACGCGCGAGAGGTCCGAGCGCTGCTGGTAGCGGTCGCGCAGGTCGGTGTTCTGCTGGTTGCCCCAGGGCCAGACGAAGAGCAGCAACACGCCCACCACCAACAGCACCGGCCAGCAGGTGCGCAGCACCGGGCGCACGAAGCGGGCGAGGCCGACGCCGCTGGCGAACCAGATCGCCATCTCGCTGTCGCGGTACATGCGGCCGAGCGTGACCACGATGGCGATGAAGAGCGACAAGGACAGCATCGTCGGCAAATGCCCGAGCGCCGTATAGCCCAGGAGCAGCAACACGTCCTGCGGCGCCACCACACCGCCCGCGGCCTGGCCGAGCGCGCGGATCAGCATCATCGTCAGCACGATGGTGAGGACGACCACCAGGGTCGCGCCGAAGCTCCTGGCAAGCTCTCGGCGCAGCGTCGTATCGAATAACATCGCGCGCACTTCAAACCGAAAATGAAACGGTCGCCGATTATGGACTTTCGATCTCTCGCAACGCCCGCATCGGGCCTGGCCTCGATCGCGGCCGATGCGCTGCTGGTGGTGCTGGTCGGCGACAAGGTGCCGGCGTCGCTGGACAAAACACTCGCGGCCGCGCTGGCCGACGCGTGCAAACACGGCGACTTCGAATTCAAGGCCGGGCGCTGCTTGTATCTCCACCGGCCTGCCGGGGTGAAGCTGCCGCGTGTGGCTTTCGTGTGCGCTGCCGACGCGTCGGCCAAGGCCTTCAAGACCGCCGTGGCCACCGGCCTGGGGGCGCTCAAGGCCCTGGGCACCACACACCTGGCGGTGGCCAGCGCGGGTGCGGACGCGCCCGGTGAAGGCCATGCCGATGCGCTTTGTGCCGCCGTCGGCGATGCGGTCTACATCTACCGCCATACCAAGCCCAGTGCGCCCGCAGTGCCGAAGCTGCAGAAGGTGACGCTGGTCACCGGCAAGACCGAAATGGCCGCGCTGCAGCGGGGGCTCAAACGCGGCCAGGCGGTGGCAGCGGGTGTCACGCTGGCCCGCGAATGTGCCAACCGACCCGGCAACCATTGCACCCCGAGCTATCTGGCGGCGCAAGCCAAACAACTCGGCAAGGAATTCGGCTTCAAGGTCGAAGTCTTCGACCGCAAGGGCATCGAAAAGATCGGCATGGGCTCCTTCCTTGCGGTGGCGCAGGGCTCGGACGAACCGCCGCGTTTCATCGTCGTGCAGTACAAGGGTGCGGGCAAAACCGATGCGCCGCTGGTGCTGGTGGGCAAGGGCATCACCTTCGACACCGGCGGCATCTCGCTCAAGCCCGGCGGCGAGATGGACGAGATGAAGTTCGACATGGGCGGTGCGGCGAGTGTGCTCGGCACGCTGCGCGCGATCGGCGAACTCCAGCCGAAGATCAACCTCGTTGGCTTGATCCCGACCTGCGAGAACATGCCCTCGGGCCGCGCGGTGAAGCCCGGCGACGTGGTCAAGACGCTGTCGGGCCAGACGGTCGAGATCCTGAACACCGACGCCGAAGGCCGCCTGATCCTGAACGACGCCCTGACCTACGCCGAGCGTTTCAAACCCGCCGCGGTGGTGGACATCGCCACGCTCACCGGCGCCTGCGTGATCGCGCTCGGCCATCACCACTCGGGCCTTTTCTCCAGCGACGATGCCCTCGCCGCCGAGTTGCTCGCGGCGTCGAAGGCCGCACTCGACCCGGCCTGGCGCATGCCGCTGGACGACGAATACGACGAGGGCCTGAAGAGCAACTTTGCCGACATGGCCAACATCTCCGGCCGAGCCGGCGGCGCGATCACCGCGGCGATGTTCCTCAAGCGCTACACCAAGGCCTACCCCTGGGCGCACCTGGATGTCGCCGGCACTGCCTGGAAGAGCGGTTCGGCCAAGGGCGCCACCGGCCGGCCGGTGCCGTTGCTGACCCACTTCGTGTTGTCGCGGGCGCTGTAGCGCAAGCGCGCCGTGCCCATGCCGCAGGTCGACTTCCACACCGGTGTCAGCGACAAGCTCGGCTTCACCTGCCGGCTGCTGCGCAAGGCTTACCGGCAGGGCGCACGTGTCGCGGTCACCGGCCGCGCCGACGATCTTGCCCGGCTCGACGTGGCGCTGTGGACCTTCGAGCCACTCGAATTTGTGCCGCACCTGCGGGTGCGTTCGGCGCAGGCGGGCGAGCCGCCGGGTGGGCAAGCGGTGGCGCCACGGCTCGCCGCCACGCCGATCTGGTTGCTCGATGACACCGCCGCTTCGCCGCACGCCGAGGTGCTGGTCAATCTCGGTGCTGAAGTCGCCGCGGGCAGCGAGCGCTTTGCCCGCGTGATCGATGTGGTGTCCGACGACCCCGAGGATGTCGGCGCCGGCCGCCGTCGTTTTGCCGACTACCGCGCCCGCGGTTGGCCACCAACGCACCACTCGCACGCGGCCGCGGGCAAGGCCGCAAGCTGATGGCAGACGACTGATGGCGCAAAGCTGATGGCGATCCGCAAGTCTTCCGCGCTACCACCCGGCCAGCTGCCCAAGCTGACCGAGGTGCTCGACGCCGAGCGCCGCGCCAAGTCGCACGAGATGGCGCCGATGGCCGAGGCCAACCTGGTGCCCGAGTTGGCACCGACCGCACCCGCCGCGCTTCGCGGGCCGGGCACCGGCTTCGACGAAGCCCTGTTCACGCAACAGCTGCTGGCCGAGCTTCAGCAGCAGATCGACGCGCAGCTCGAGCAGCGTTTGCGCGACGGGCTGGCGCCGGCGCTGGCCCGTGTCGAAAACGAACTGGTCGCCGAACTGCGCCAGGACCTCTCCGCGGCGCTGCCGGAAATGGTGGCTCACGCAGTGGCAAAGGCGCTGGCACGCAGGCGCGAGCGCTGAACCGATGCCTGGTTCCCGAGGCCTGCGGTGCCGGCCCTGTCATCGCACCCTGCCCACCGCGCGTTGCCCGACGACGGCCCCTGCTCTGGCATACCCTCTGTGAGGGCGCCATGGTTTTGGAGTAAGGTGCCGGCCGTTGAGAAATTCTCTCCATCGCGTCTCAACATACCCAACCGGAGGTTTTCAGAATGCAAGTCAAGTTCAACGTCATCGTCGCCGCTACCGCGGCTTTGTTTGCGGGCGCGATCAACGCCCAGGAACTCGTGGTCAAGATTGGCCACGTCGGCCCCACCAGCGGCGCGATCGCGCACCTGGGCAAGGACAACGAGAACGGCGCCCGCATGGCGATCGAGGAACTCAACGCCAAGGGCGTGACCATCGGTGGCAAGAAGGCCAAGTTCGAACTGCTGGCCGAGGATGACGCGGGCGACCCGAAGCAGGGCACCGCGGCGGCGCAGAAGCTGGTCGACAGCAAGGTCAACGGCGTGATCGGCCACCTGAATTCGGGCACCTCGATCCCCGCGTCGAAGATCTACAGCGACGCCGGCATTCCGCAGATCTCCCCGTCGGCGACAAACCCCAAGTTCACCCGCCAGGGCTTCAAGACCACCTTCCGCGTCGTCGCTGACGACGTGCACCTCGGCGGCACGCTCGGCAAGTACGCGGTGAAGGAACTCAAGGGCAAGAGCATTGCCGTCATCGACGACCGCACGGCCTATGGCCAGGGCGTTGCCGACGAGTTCGAAAAGGGAGTCAAGGGCGCTGGCGGCAAGGTTGTCGGCCGTGAATTCACCAACGACAAGGCCACCGACTTCACCGCCATCCTGACCAGCCTGAAGGCGAAGAAGCCCGACGTGGTCTTCTTCGGCGGCATGGACGCGGTGGCCGGCCCGATGCTGCGCCAGATGAAGCAACTCGGCATCGAAGCCAAGTTCGTCGGTGGCGACGGCATCTGCTCCAGCGAGCTGCCCAAG
>JANNGZ010000023.1:0-9330 GCA_031404155.1 Burkholderiales bacterium | reverse complement strand
CCGAAACTGGCGCCGCCGCCGCGCATCAGCACGAAGATGCCGAGCACCGCCAGGCCGTTGGACGCGGCCATCGTGGCCAGGAACAGCAGCCACTTCGGCACCAGCGCGCCCACCGCGAGCAGGCCGATGGCCACGGCGGTGGTGGCCAGGAGCGATCGGCGCAGCATCAGATCAGCCTGGCCTTGACACTCTGGAACAGGCCTTCGGGGCGGAAGATCAGCACCGCGGCCATCACCAGGTAGATGCTGAAAAGTTCGATCTCGGGCATCAGGTGCACCGAGGCCGAGCGCGCCAGCGCTACCACCAGCGCGCCGATGGCTGCGCCCTCGATGCTGCCCAGGCCGCCGATGATCACCACCGCGAAGCTGACGATGATCACGCTCACCGACAGCCCCGGCTGCACCGAGATCATCGGCGAGGTGAAGGCGCCGCCGAGCGCCGCGAGAAACACGCCGATGGTGAACGCGACCATGTACACCCGCTGCACGTTGACCCCCATGCTCGCGCTCATTTCGGGGTTGTGGATCACCGCCAGGATGATCTTGCCGCCGGTGGTGCGGTTCAGGCCGAACCAGGTGGCCACGCCGCAGATGGCGGCCAGCGCCACCAGCAGCAGGTCGTAGCCGACGACGCGCATGCCGCCGGGCAGCGTGAGGTTGCCGAAGAGTTGGTAGGGCCCGGACACGAAATACGGGTTCACGCCCCAGAGCAGCTTGGTCACGTCCTCGAGCATCAGGAACAGCGCGTAGGTGACCAGCAGCAGCAGCACCTCGTCCTGGCCATAAAAGCGCGCGAGCAGGCCCCGTTCGAGCAGCGGGCCGACGATCACCGCCACCGCCGCCGCCGCGAGCAGCATCGCCACCAGCGAGAAGCCGGGCGCGAAGCCGAGCGAGAGCGCGAGTGCCACAAAACTCGCCGCCGCGTAGGCGCCGAGCGCGTAGACGCTGCCATGCGCGATGTTGAGGATTTTCAACACGCCGAACACCAGCGTCAGCCCGAGCGAGACGATGAACAACCACGACGCGTAGGTGATCGCGTCGACGACGATGGTCATCGCTTGCTGGCCCATCTCGAATCCTCGCGATCGACGGCGCGGTTGAACGAAGTGGTCTCAGGCCAGCGCCGGGCCGCCATCGGCCGGAGTCCGATGGCCCTCGTGCCGTCCAAGTCCGCGCAGGCGGACTTGGAGCCGCGGCACTCGGCCCCAAGCGGCCTGAGCTCCCCCTGGGGGACGCGAGCGCAGCGAGCTAGGGGCTGCTGTCATCACTCGCACTTCGCGCCCGGGAAGCCGGCCTTGATCCAGTCCAGCGCTTTGGCATTGGCCGGCGGGTTCACGCATTCGGCCTTGAAAGTCATGATGTCGGTGGCGACCACACGCTTGGCCGCGGCGTCGTACTTGGTGCGGCCGATCGCGGTGTCTTGAATCGCCTGCTGGCCGCCGCCGAGCGCCATGCGGATGTTGCCGGCGGGCGAATCCCAGTTCGAGCCGCGCAGCGCCTCGGCCATCTCCTCGGCGCTCGGCTTCTTGCCGCCGTTCTTGGCCATCGCCCGCTCCACCGCGAGCTTCACGCCAAGGAAGGACTGGGTGATGCGGTAGCCGGCTTGCACCGGCTGCACCCCGTGCATCTTCTGGTACTCAGCCTGGAACCAGTCGTTGAGCGGGTTCTTCGCCGAC
Organism: Burkholderiales bacterium; assembly: GCA_031404155.1. Classification (GTDB taxonomy): domain Bacteria; phylum Pseudomonadota; class Gammaproteobacteria; order Burkholderiales; family Burkholderiaceae_C; genus JANNGZ01. Next base: position 7,655 of record JANNGZ010000023.1, on the reverse strand, counting down.
AGGATGCCGTAGGCGCCACGGGCGCCGAGCACGGTGCCGTCGGGCACCTTGTCGAGCAGGCCCGGCAGCACATGGTCGCCGGCGCTGAGCACCAGCGTCGTGTCCTTGAACAGGCCGCGTGCGCCCGCCTGCAGGATGAAGGCCTGCAGGTCGCCGCCCCACAGGCTGGAGTAGGTGAGCGTGGCGGGTTTGGCCGCGAGCGCCGAGACCTCGGTGCCGTACTGGCCGGCGCCGAACTTGGGCAGCAGGTCCACACCCGGCTTGGCCGCCGGCAGCAGCTGCGCCATGCTGGCCAGGAAGTCGGCGCGCGAGTCCTGGCCCCAGGCGTAGTCCTGGTTGATCATGTTGAAGGTGTCGGCCTTGATGTTCTTGGCCTTGAGGTAGCGGGTGAGAGAGATGTTGTCCATCGCCGCATGCGAGGCGGTGCGGAACACGTACTTCGGGCTCGCGTCTTCGAAGATGCGCGGCGTGCCGCAGTCCATCAGCACCATCAGCTTCTTCAGCTCCTCGGCCGCGGGCGCCACCGCCAGGCAGTCGCCGGAGCCGATGTAGCCGATCACCGCGTCGACGTTTTCGCGCTGGTACAGGTTGCGCATCTCCTGCACCTGCTTGGCCGCGCCGCCGGCTTCGTCCACCAGCACCATCTCGATCTTCAGGCCGCCGAAGCCCATCTTGTTGTACGGCGCCGGTGCCGCGCCTTTGTTGAACTGCTCGACCATCAGCTTGGCGCCGTTGGCCGCCGGCACGCCGAAGCTTTCGGCCGCCGGGCCCGACAGGAAGGTGACCACGCCGAGCTTGAAGGTTTCCTGCGCCGCGGCCTGGCCGCAGGCAGCGAGCGCGGCGGCGGCGAGCAGCGAGTGCAGCGCACGGCGCGGGGTGGTGGACGGCGTTGCGGTCGGGGTCGGCATGGTCTGTCTCCGGGTCGTTGGAATTGAAACGGGCGTTGTGGCGTCGCGGCGATGGGCGTGCGCCAATCGCCGGTGCAGTCTAGTGGGGCGTTTTGTCAGCGCAAGTCCCGGCAGTCCGGACTTACCCGAAAAACGCAGTCGCGCAGGCGACTCCGCGCTGCGGCGACAAACCGTCGCCGGTCAGGCCGCGTCGAACAAGCCCGCATGCGCCTGCCGCAGTTCGCGCTTGAGCAGCTTGCCACTCGGATTCTTGGGCAATGCGTCGACAAACACCACACGCTTGGGCGCCTTGAACGAAGCCAGGTGCTGGTTGCAGAACGCGAGCACCGCGGCCTCCTTCAGGTCGCTGCCGGCCTTGGCGACGACGACCGCCACCACCGCCTCGACCCAGCGCGGATGCGGCAGCCCGATCACCGCCACCTCGCTCACCCCGGGCAGCCGGTAGATGGTTTCCTCCACCTCGCGGCTGGCCACGTTCTCGCCGCCGGTCTTGATCATGTCCTTCTTGCGGTCGACCACGGTGATGAACCCTTCGTCGTCGATCGTCGCCAGGTCGCCCGAATGGAACCAACCGCCTTCGAACGCCGCCGCGGTTCGCTCCTCGTCGTGGAAGTAGCCGGTCAGCAACTGCGGGCTGCGGTGCACGATCTCGCCGACCTCACCGATGGCCACGTCGCACATCGCATCGTCGACCACACGCGTTTCGACATTCAGCGCGGCCCGGCCGCAGGAGCCGGGCTTGCGCAGCTGGTCGTCGGGGCCGAGCATGGTGGCCAGCGGCGCAATTTCGGTCTGGCCGTAGAGGTTCCACAGGCGCAGGTTGGGCAGCCGCTGCAGGATTTCCTGCATCACCGCCACCGGCATGATCGACGCGCCGTAGTAGCCCTTGCGCAGCAACGACAAGTCGGTCTTGTCGAAGAGCGGCGAGCGCAGCAACGCGATCCAGACCGTGGGCGGCGCGAAGAACGAGCTGATGCGGTGGCGCTCGATCAGCGGCAGCAGGTGCTCGGGCACCGGCTTGGCGGTGATCACGTTGGTCGACCCGACATAGATCGCGGGGCCGAAGAACACGTCGAGCTGCGCGCAGTGGTACAGCGGCAGCGCATGCAGCGCCAGGTCTTCGTGTGCGATGCCGGCGTCGACGATGCAGCTCACGTACTGCCAGAGCACCGCGTCGTGGCTCAGCATCGCGCCTTTGGGCAAGGACTCGGTGCCGCTGGTGTAGACGATCTGCGCCAGGTCGCTGCTAGAGAGCGCAGCCTGCGCCACCGCGCCGGTACTGGCCGCGAGCGTGTCGAACGAGGTCATGCCCGGCTCGGCACTCGACGGGTCTTCGGAAGGCAGCCAAACAAACTGCTCGACCTGCGTCTCCAGCGCCGCGGCCGCGCGCGCCAGCGGGGCCAGGCCGCTGTCGGTGGCCAGCACGCGCGCGCCGGCATGGCGCAGGATGTACGCGGCCTCGTCGGCCTTGAGCATGAAGTTGATCGGCACCAGCACCGCGCCGAGCCGGGCCAGCGCAAAACGCAGCGCCGCGAAGCCGTGCGAGTTGCGCGCCAGGATCGCGACGCGGTCGCCCTGGGCCACGCCCATTGCGGCCAGGCCGGCCGCCACGCGGTCGCAGACGCGGTCGAACTCGGCGTAGGTCCAGCGCAACTCGCCGCAGGCGATCGCCAGTTTTTGGGGGTGGCGGGCGGCGCTGCGGCGTGGCAGGTCACCCAGGGTGTGGCGGTGCAGGGCGGGGTTCATGGGCGCAGCGTAGCGGTGGTGTGCGCTGGTGGAAACCGGGGGGACCCGGGGCCCGAAGGCGGGCGCCCGTCAATCGCGCCACTCGCAGCAGGGATGCAGCCGCCGCGATCGACGAGGAGGCGCAGAAACTTGCCGTCGGCATCATCGAGGCGCTGATGATTAACATCCTTGAACCATGACCCTCAAGCCCCGCATCCCCGGCATCCGCCTGCTGCACTCCCCCGGCCCCACCCGTGTGCCCGAGGAAGTGGTTGCCGCGATGGCGCGCCAGCCCACAGATCTGGCCGACCCGCGCGTGGCGCAGCTGATCGACGCTTGCGAGTCGGGGCTGAAGCGGTTGTTGCAGACCGAGCTTGCGGAAGTGCTCTTCTTCGCCGCCAACGGCCACGGTGGCTGGGAAGCGGTGATCGCCAACCTGGTGGCTGCGGGCACGCAGGTCCTGGTGCCGGGAACCGGGCATTTTTCGGACGGCTGGGCCGAGCAGGTCGAGGCCTTTGGTGGGCGCGCGCTGCGCACGCCCTACACCGAAGGGCAGCCGATCGACCCGGCCGCGGTGGAAGCGGCGCTGCGCGCCGACACGCAGCACCGCATCAGCGCGGTGTTCATGGTGCACACCGACACCGCCAGCGGCACCACCAGCGACGTGGCCGCCGTGCGCCGAGCGATCGATGCCGCCGCGCACCCGGCGCTGTTGGTTGTGGACGTGGTGGCCTCGCTTGCGGCGGCGCCGTTCGCGATGGATGCGCTGGGCGTGAACGTGGTGATGGGCGCGTCGCAAAAAGGCCTGATGCTGCCACCGGGCCTGGCCTTCGTGGCCGCCGACGAGCGGGCGATGGAAGCCGCGCGCGGCATTTCCACGCCGCGTTTTTACTGGGACTGGCAGCGCCGCCGCAGTCCGCATGCCTACCTCAAGTTTTGCGGCACGCCGCCGCTGGCGCACCTGGCCGGGCTGGAGGCCGCGCTTGACTTGATCGCGCGCGAAGGCCTAGCACAGGTGCAGGCGCGCCACGCGCGTCTGGCCCGCGCGGTGCATGCGGCGGTGGGCTGCTGGGCCGAAGGCGGTGCGATGCGCCTGTTCACGAATGTGGCGGCGGCGCGCTCGGTGTCGGTGACCGCGATCGAGGTCGCGCCCGGCATCGACCCCGAAGCGCTGCGCAGCGTGGCGCGCGAGCGCTTTCAGGTGGCGGTGGCCGGCGGGCTCGGGCCGCTGTACGGCCGCGTGTTCCGCATCGGCCACCTGGGCGACATGAACGAGCCGATGATCCTGGGCTGCCTGGCCGGGGTGGAAGCGGCGATGCGTGTGCAGGGCATCGCGCATCGGCACGGCGTCGAGGCCGCGATCGTGTCGCTGGCCGCTGAAGGCGGCGGCTGACGGCGGCCGCTGACCGCGCCGGCCGAAGTCGGTCGCGCCAGTGGGCCGCGGCATCGAGCGGGCCCGCCCGCATCGCGGGCTGTCGTCCTACGTTGCGTTGCGCCCGCGGCCGATGGGTCGGGCGCCGGCGGGCGCCCACAGTTCGATCAGGGGCAGCTTGCGTGACAGGGCGACCTGACCATGCCGCTTTGCATGCGCCGCCCGACATCCCCATGGAGACCTTTATGAAGACTCTGGCCGTCCTGACGCTCGCCGCTGCCGCCGTGTTGCCGGCCCATGCTGCGACCAACTTCGATGTGTCGATCGGCATCAACGCGCCGGGCCAGTACGGCCGCATCGATATCAACAACTACCCGCAACCGGTGCTGGTGTACGAGCAGCCGGTGGTTTACGCGCCGTCGCGTGTCGCGGTGTACCAGCGCCCGATCTACCTGTATGTGCCGCAAACGCAGCAGACCCAATGGGGCCGCTACTGCGGTCGTTATGGCGCCTGCTCGCAGCCGGTGTACTTCGTGCAGGAAAACTGGGTCCGCGACGAATACCGCCGCGAGCACGACAACCGCAACGGGCGCAAGGAGTTCAAGCGCTCGCACGACCGCGACGACGAAGGACGGGGCAAGGGCCGCGGCAAGGGCAAGGGAAAGGGCAAGAAGGACGATTGATCCGCGGGTTTTCGAGACGGGTATCGCGCGGCGGGTATCGCGCGGCGGCTACAGTGCCGCGATGAGCAAACTTTTTGAACCGCTGCGAATCGGCAACCTGCTACTCGACAACCGCATCATCGTCGCGCCGATGTGCCAGTACTCGGCGCAAGACGGCAGCGCGGGCGACTGGCACCTGGTCCACCTCGGCCACCTGGCGCTGTCGGGCGCGGGGCTGCTGATCATCGAAGCCACCGCGGTGTCCGCCCAAGGACGCATCACGCACGCCTGCCTGGGCTTGTATTCCGACGCCAACGAGGCCGCGTTGGCCCGCGTGCTCGCGGTGATGCGATTGCATTCACCGGTCAAAATCGGCATGCAGCTGGCGCACGCCGGGCGCAAGGCGTCGAGCCGCGCGCCGTGGCTGGGCGGGCAGCAGATTCCCCTCGGCGAGCCCTACGCATGGAAGGCGGTGGCGCCCTCGGCGCTGTCGCACCTGCCCAGCGAAGATGTGCCCGGCGCGCTCGACCGTGACGGCCTGAAACGGGTGCGCGACGAGTTTGCTGCGGCCGCGCGGCGCGCCACCCGGCTGGGCCTCGATGGCCTGGAAATCCACGCCGCGCACGGCTACCTGCTGCACCAGTTTTTGTCGCCGCTGGCAAACCAGCGGGACGACGAATACGGTGGCAGCCTGGCCAACCGGATGCGCTTTCCGCTCGAAGTGTTCGACGCGGTGCGCGAGGCCTTCGATGCCGACAAGCCGGTGTGGGCGCGCATCTCGGCCACCGACTGGGTGCCCAGCGGCTGGGACATCGAGGGCACGCTGGCCTTGTCGCAGGCGCTCAAGGCGCGCGGCTGCGCGGCAATCCATGTCTCCAGCGGCGGCGTGTCGGCGCAGCAGGCGATCAAGCTTGGCCCCGGCTACCAGGTGCCCTTTGCGCACCGCGTGAAGGACGAGGTCTGCCTGCCGACGATTGCGGTCGGCCTGATCACCGAGCCCGAACAAGCCGAGGCGATCATCGCCTCCGGCGAGGCCGACGCGATCGCGCTGGCGCGCGCGCTGCTCTACAACCCGCGCTGGCCCTGGCATGCCGCCGCGAAGCTCGGCGCCCAGGTGCGCGTGCCGCCGCAGTACTGGCGCTCGCAGCCGCGCGAGTTCAAGGATTTGTTCAGGGGCTCGTTCTTCGGGGCGCGCTAGTTGGGATCCATGAAGTTCGTCAGGCTGACTGCGGCCCTGGCCCGCGAGCAGAGCGCGAGTGATTCGCGGATCCTTCTTGTTCGCTTCCAGCGCATTCTTCTGATTGCTTGACTGTTTGAAGGCGGCATGCGGCTTCGAGTGGGTGGGTGTGTTGACGAGTCAATTGACGAGCGCGCCGTATACGAGGTCGCGGTAGATGCCGCGGTAGTGCACGCGCATGTGAGGCGACTGCATCATCCAGATCGCGACCAGGCGCTCCTTCGGGTCGATCCAGAAGTAGGTGCCGCCAAGCCCACCCCAGTTGTACTCGCCCGCGCTCCCTGGAGCCGGCGACTGCCCGGTGCTCGCGCGCACCGCGAAGCCGAGCCCGAATCCGTAGCCCGCCGCAGGCCCTCCACGTATCCCGCCAAGATGGTCGCTGGTCATGAATTCAACGGTTTTGCGCGACAGGATGCGCACCCCGTCGAGTTCGCCGCCGTTGAGCAACATCTGCGCGAAGCGCAGGTAGTCGGCACCCGTGGACACCAAGCCTTGTCCGCCGGCGAGGTACTTCGGCTTCTCGCGCACCGGCAGAAGGATGACCGCCGCACCGGTCTCAGGCTCTTTCGCGAACGGCTCGGCGATGCGTGACTGATGCTCGGCGCCCACGAAGAACCCGGTATCGCGCATACCCAGGGGCTTGATGATTCGCTCGTCGAGCACGCGGTCGAGGTCCTGTCCGGTCACGCGCTCGAGTAAACGGCCGAGCACGTCGGTCGAGCGGCTGTACTCCCAGGTTTCGCCCGGCTGGAACATCAGCGGCACGGTCGTGAGTTTCTTGATCAGATCGGCGTTGCTGTGGTCCCGGTCGTTGACGCCATTCTTGGCGTAAAGGTCCTTCACCATCGATTTGCCGAATTCTCCATAGGTCAGCCCGGAGGTGTGGCGCAGCAAGTCGTAGACCGTCATCTCCCGCGCAGCAGCGACGATTTCGAGGCTTGCCTGGCCGGCCGCATCCTTCTTCTCAACGCCTACCTTCAGGCCCTTCAGTTCCGGGAGGTACCTGGACACCGGGTCGCTGAGCTGGAGGCGGCCTTCTTCAATGAGCATCATCGTCGCCACCGACACCAGCGGCTTGGTCATCGAGTAGATCCGAAAGATCGAATCGGTTCGCATTGGAGCCGACGATGCCGGGTTCTGCACGCCGATCGCCTCGTGCAACACCAACTGGCCATCGCGCGCGACGAGCAGAACCACCCCAGGTATTCGACCCTTCTCGACGTCTGCGCGAACCACGCTCTTCAGCCGTTCGATCCGGTCGGGTGCGAAGCCGCTTGCGCCCGGTCGCGGGTTGCTGATGCCTGCACAAGCGCCAAGCAGCACCGCGACGATGCTGCCGAGCACCCACTGCGTCCTTCGATTCATGGCGGCCTTCACTGCGGTGGGTGGCCAGAATAGAACTCGCCAGACAGCGGCCGCAACGAGAACAAGGCCCGCCAAGCTTGACGCCGGGCGGGCCTTGTCTTTGGTCGCGGCGCGGCGGCGGCTACTTGCGCCGCAGCTTCTGGATCGCCGCGATCTGCGCCGCCATCGCTGCGAACTCGCCCTGGGCGGCCGCGAAGTCGATGTCGGTCTTGGCGTTCTTCATCGCGTCTTCGGCCTGCTTCTTAGCTTCGAGGGCCTTGGCTTCGTCGAGGTCGTGGCCGCGGATCGCGGTGTCGGCGAGCACGGTGACGCAGTTGGGCTGCACTTCGAGAATGCCGCCGGCGACGAAGACGAATTCTTCTTCGCCGGTGTCGGCCCGCTCGATG
>JANNGZ010000022.1:0-13944 GCA_031404155.1 Burkholderiales bacterium | reverse complement strand
CTACACGTCCAGCGTATAGACATCCGCCGCGGCGCGTTCGGCGGCGCTGTGGCCTTCGAGGGCGCGGTCCCACTCGGGGCCGCCGGCGGATTGTTCGGCCTGGAGCCCCAGGGTCATCACGGCGACCTCTTCGGTGCCGGCATCGAACTCCGACACCTGCTCGCGGCTCTCGAGGAACAGCCGCGCCAGCATGAAACCGCCCGAGTCGATGACCACGAGGTAGCGCGAGGGCCTGCGGTGAGGCGTGTCGCCATGGGGGTGCGGTACCTCGATGCCGAAGCCATGGCTCATGGCCGGATGATGCCGTGCGGTTTACTTGGGCGCAATTGGGTCGGCCCGACGCATCGGCGCGATGCACCGCAATCGCTGGACGGCGCACGCCGGATCAAGGCAGCGGCGTGGTGGCGCGATGATGCCAATAGCGCCGCCGCCGCTCGCGCTCGCAGACCGGCTCTTGCTCTCGCTTCGACGCCGCCGGCCGTTCGTGCCCGCTGTGCCAGCTGAAGGCACCACATTCGTCGCTGCGGACCAGCGTGATGCCGCGCGCCGCATAGCGCTCGAGCACCGGCGGCGCCGGGTGGCCGAAGCGGCTGCGAAAGCCGGCCTGCACGATGGCCGCACGCGGTTGCACCATGTCCAGGAAGGCCTCGGTGGACGAAGTCTTGCTGCCATGGTGCGGCACCAGCAGCAGGTCGCTCTTCAGGCGGACACCGTGCGATTCGACCAGCGCGCGCTCCTGCTCGGCTTCGATGTCGCCGCTGAGCAGCAGGCTCGCACCTTGGGCGTCCTGCACCCGCAGCACACAGCTCACCGCGTTGGGTTTGAGCGTGCGTTCATGGTCGGCCGCGGCGGGATGCAGCACCTCGAAGTCCACGCCGTCCCAACGCCAGCGCTGGCCGGCGTCGCAGCGGCGGTGGTCGACACCGCTGCCGCGCAACGGGTGTGAAACGTCGAGCGAGCTGCTCAGCAGCGCCACCGGCAGCGCGGCCATCAGCGCGGCGGCGCCGCCCACGTGATCGATGTCGCGGTGGGTCAGCATCAGCAGGTCGATGCGCGGCTCGCCGCGCGCGCGCAGCAGCGGCAGCAGCACCCGCTCACCCGCGTCGCGCTCGCGCGAATACGCCGGCCCGGTGTCGTAGACCAGCAGGTGCTTGGCGGTGCGCAGCAGCACCGCGCTGCCCTGGCCGACATCGGCAGCGACGACCTCGAACCTGCCTTCGGCCGGCCGCGGCACCACCGGCGCGAGCAGCGGCAGCACCAGCGGCAGCGCCAGCAGGCGCACCCGCCACGGTAGCGGCGCAATCACCAGCAGCCCGGCGAGCAGGCCGGCGGCTTGCGCCCAGAGCGGCGCGGCAGCGGCCGACCACACCGCGCCCGGCACACCGGCCAGCAGCGCGAGCGAAGCGCCAAGCCCCTTGACCAGCGCGGCACCGGCGCTCCAAAGAAGCGGCAGCAGCACACCGAGCAAGGCCAGCGGCGTCACCAGCAGCGTCACCAGCGGGATCGCGATCAGGTTGGCGATGAAACCGACCACCGACACCTGCTGAAAGAACACCAGCGTCAGCGGGGTGAGGCCGAGCGTGGCGATCACCTGGGTGCGCAGGCCGAGCTTCGCGGCGCTGGCCAAACGTGCGAGCGGCGGATGCGCGGCGAGGCGGCCTTGCAGCCAGCGCGAAACTGCGCTGCGTGGCAGCTCCATCGAGGCTGCCGGCGACGGCGGTGTCGCCGGCTCCGACGCCATCAACAAGCCCACTGCCACGAACGAGAGCCAGAAGCCGGGCTGGAGCAAGGCCCAGGGGTCGAGCGCGCTCACCACCACCGCCGCGGCAGCGAGCACCAGCAGCCAGGGCCAGCGCAGGCCGAAGGTGACGAGGAGCGCGGCGGTGGCCAGCATCCACACAGTGCGCTGCGCCGGCACGCCCCAGCCCGCGAGCAGCGCGTAAGCGGTGGCCGCGAGCAGGCCGCCCCAGCGTGCCGCGCGCTGAGCCGGCAACATCAACATCAGGCGTTCGGAGCGCCGCCACGCCAGACCCACCAGCGCACCGGCGAGCCAAGCGAACATGGTCACGTGCAGGCCGCTGATGCTCATCAGGTGCGCGATGCCGGTGTTGCGATACAGGTCCCAGTCGGCGCGCTCGATCGCCGACTGGTCGCCCACCGCCAGGGCGGCGAGCACACCGGCGGCGCGTGCATCGCCCACGCGCAGGAAGATCGCGTCGCGCACCGATTGCCGCAACCGCTCCACCGGGTAGCCGGCCGCGTCGTGCAGCCGCTGCGCAACGGCCGTGGGCGTCGAGCGCACCGAGCCGGTGGCGCGAATGCCCTGCTCGAACAGCCACAGCTCGATGTCGAACCCCTGCGGGTTCATCAGCCCGTGCGGCGGCCGCAGGCGCGCGGTGAAGCGCCAGCGCTGGCCGGCCCGCAGCTCGGCCTGCGGGCCGGCCATCAGCAGGTCGTCGTTCCAGCCGCGGGTCCAGCCCAGAGAGACGAGTTGCGGCAGTTGCACCGCGCGCCCGGCATGGGTGGCCGACTCCACCTCGAACAGAAATCGTGTGCCCTCAGGCACGATGCGCGGCAGCTGCGCCACCACGCCGGTGAGCACCAGATCCTGCCCTTGCAGATGCGCCGGCAGCGTTTCGGCCAGGCGCGCATGGGCACGCAGCCCGGCGAGTGAAAACGCGGCCAGCGCGATGGCCGCGAGCGCTGCGCCGAAGCGCTGCGCCGACCCCCGTGCGGCGTGTCGCGCGGCCGGTGTCGCGGCCGCAATTGCGGCCGGTGACGGTGCCGGTGTATCCATCGGAGCCGCGAACGCTGACGCCGGCGACGCCGAGGTCGCGTATCGCAAAGCGAAGGCCCGCGTGCCCAGGCCAGCAACCAGCAACAGCGCGAACACGGCGAGCACCGCGTAGGCGCCCCAGCCCCACAACGCCTCTTGCTGCAACTGCAACGCAGTGCCGAACAGCCAGCCGAGCGCCAGCGCGGCCAGCCGCAAGCCGGTGTCGGCGCGCACTCCCATCAGTGCAGTGTAGGATTCCTCGGCACCTTCCCAAGGCCCAGGAACCCCCGATGACAAGCCACGCCCCCTCGGTCTACGACCGCCTCAAATCCCTCGGCATCACGATGCCCCCGGTAGCCGTGCCAGCGGCGGCCTACCTGCCCTTTGTGCGCAGCGGCAACTTGGTGTTCGTCTCGGGCCATATCGCCAAACGCGACGGCAAACCCTGGGTCGGCCAACTCGGCTTGACGATGAACACCGAAGAAGGCAAGGCCGCGGCGCGCGCCATCGCGATCGAACTCATCGGCACCCTGCACGCGGCCTGCGGCGACCTGAACCGCGTGGCGCGCATCGTCAAGCTGATGAGCCTGGTGAACAGCACACCCACCTTCACCGAGCAGCACCTGGTCGCCAACGGCGCGTCGGAGCTTTTCGGCCAGGTGTTCGGCGACGCCGGCGCCCATGCACGCAGCGCCTTCGGCGTGGCGCAGATACCGCTCGGCGCCTGCGTCGAGATCGAGTTGATTGCCGAGTTGAACGCCGACACGAGGCTCCAGAATTCGTGAGTTCGCAGCGCCTGCTCGGCCTCGTTGCGTTGCTCGCCTTTGCGGCGGTAGGCGCGGCGCTGCTGTCGCAGCACCGCTTCGGTATGCAGCCCTGCCCCTGGTGCATCCTGCAGCGGCTGTTGTTCGTGTTGATCGGCGGCGTAGGGCTGGTGGGCCTCGCATTTCAAGGCGACTCAGCGCGCCGCGCCACCGCGGTCGTTGTGCTCGTCCTCGCCGGCTGCGGCATCGCCGCTGCGCTCTGGCAGCACTTCGTCGCCGCGTCGTCGAGCTCGTGCAATCTCACACTCGCCGACCGCATCGTCAGCGGCATCGGCCTGGACGGCTTGTTGCCCGAAATCTTCCAGGCCCGCGCGTCGTGCGCCGACGCGGCGGTGAACCTGCTCGGCGTGCCCTACGCGTTCTGGAGCCTGCTGCTCTTCACCGTGCTGGCGCTGCTCGCCGGCATCGCCTTCACGCGCCCTCGCGCTGCGCGATCCCCGCGCTAACGCAAGCGCGCGTTGATCTGCGCCAGCATGTCCGCGCCCGGGCACAGCGCCGCTTCGCCGAGCGTGTTCAAGGGTGCCGCGCAGGTGGCGAGCGCCTCGTGCAGGTCGCTCGCGTCGCTTTCGATGTAGAGCAGCCCGGTCACCACCTCGCCCTTGGCCTGGCGTTCCTGCACCAGGTTCAATGCGGCGACGCGGTCGGTGGGGTCGTGCTCGGCGTTGAGCTGGCGCAGGCGCATCACGCTGCCGTTGGCCTGCGGCAGGTCGATGATTTCGCCGGGGCCGACAGCGGCCTTGATTTCCTTGGCCAGGTCGATGAAGTCGATGCGGTTCAGCGCCTCGTTGTGCGCGCGCACATGGTCGTAGGAGCGGGTGCTGCCGTCGTGGTTGTTGAAGGCGACGCAGGGGCTGATGACGTCGAGAAAAGCCGCGCCGCGGCGCGCCAGGTTGTGTGCGATCGCGCCCTTGATCAGCGGCACCAGCTGGTCCTTGTCGCCCGAAAATCCGCGCGCCACATAGCTCGCGCCGAGCTGCAAGGCGATGCCGATCAGGTCGATCGGGCTGTCGTTGTTGATCGAACCCTTCTTGGCCTTGGAGCCGCGGTCGGCGGTGGCCGAGAACTGGCCCTTGGTGAGCCCATACACGCCGTTGTTCTCGACGATGTAGACCATGTTCACGCCGCGCCGCATCGCGTGCGCAAACTGGCCGAGGCCGATCGAGGCGGAGTCGCCGTCGCCGCTGACACCGAGGTAGAGCAGCTCGCGGTTGGCCAGGTTGGCACCGGTGAGCACGCTAGGCATGCGGCCATGCACCGTGTTGAAGCCGTGGCTGGCGCCGAGGAAATAGTCGGGCGTCTTGCTCGAGCAGCCGATGCCCGAGAGCTTGGCCACGCGGTGCGGCTGGATGTCGAGCTCCCAGCAGGCCTGCACGATCGCCGCCGAGATCGAGTCGTGGCCGCAGCCGGCGCACAGCGTCGAAACCTTGCCCTCGTAGTCGCGCCGCGTGTAGCCGACCTTGTTGGGGGTGAGCGACGGGTGGTGCAGGCGGGGCTTGGCGATGTAGGTCATGACACCCTCTCGTTCTTCGGCGTGCGCTGTAGCCTCGGCGCGCTCACCTCGCGGTGCACATGCCCGGTGATCGCCGCGGTGATGAAACGCGCGGTGATCGGCGTGCCGTCAAAGTGCAGCGTGGCGACCAGCTTCGCCGGGTCGATTTCGAGCTCGTTGACCAGCAGCGTGCGCATCTGCGCGTCGCGGTTCTGCTCGACCACAAACACCTCGTCGTGCGCGGCGATGAACTCGGCCACCGAATCCGGGAACGGGAACGCGCGCAGGCGCATCGCGTCGAGGTGGATGCCCGACTCGGCCAGCACCTCGAGCGCCTCGCTCATCGCCGGCGAGGTAGAGCCGAAGTAGGCAACGCCCAGCCGCGTCTTGCGCGCGGCGGCCTTGAACACCGGCGCCGGCACCAGCGTGGCCGCGGTGGCGAACTTCTTGAGCAGGCGCTGCACATTGGCCATGTAGTGCGGGCCCGACTCGGAGTAGCGCGCGTATTCGTCCCGCGTGGTGCCGCGGGTGAAGTACGCGCCCTTGCTCTCATGCGTGGCCGGCAGCGTGCGCCAGGGGATGCCGTCGCCGTCGACGTCCTTGTAGCGACCGAATTCGCGGCCGGCTTCGAGCTCGGCGGCGCTCATCACCTTGCCGCGGTCATAAGCGCGCGCGGCGTCCCATTCGAAGGGCGCGCACAGGCGCTGGTTCATGCCGATGTCCAGGTCGGTCAGCACGAACACCGGCGTCTGCAGGCGGTCGGCCAGGTCGAGCGCGGCGGCGGCGTGGTCGAAACATTCACCCGGGTCTTCGGGCAGCAGCAGCACATGTTTGGTGTCGCCATGCGAGGCATAGGCGCAGCTCAGGATGTCGGCCTGCTGGGTGCGTGTGGGCATGCCGGTGGAGGGGCCGCCGCGCTGCACGTCGATGATGGTCACCGGGATCTCGGCAAAGTAGGCCAGGCCGATGAACTCGGTCATCAGGCTCACCCCCGGGCCCGAGGTGGCGGTGAACGCACGTGCACCGTTCCAGCCCGCGCCGGTGACGATGCCGATCGACGCGATCTCGTCCTCGGCCTGCACGATCGCAAAGCGGTTTTCCTTGGTTTGCGCATCGACGCGGTACTTGGCGCAGTAGCTCTGGAACGCCTCGGCCACCGACGAGCTGGGCGTGATCGGGTACCAGGCGCAGACCGTGGCGCCGCCGTACACGCAGCCGAGCGCGGTGGCCGCGTTGCCTTCGACGAAGATGCGGTGGCCGACGGCGTCGCTGGGTTTGACTCGCAGCCCGATCGGGTGCGGCAGGTGGTCGCGCGCAAATTCGCGCCCGGCATGCAGCGCCCGCACGTTGGAGTCGAGCAGGCGCTCTTTGCCCTTGTACTGCTCGGCGAACAGCGCTTCGATGACCTTCGGCTCGATGTCCATCAGCATCGACAGCGCACCCACGTACATGATGTTCTTGAAGAGTTGGCGTTGGCGCGCGTCTTCGTAGGTGGCGTTGCAGATCGCGGTGAGCGGCATCGCGAGCACATGCAGGTCGTCGCGGAAAGCCTCGGGTGGCAGCGGCCGCGTGCTGTCGTAGAAGAGGTAGCCGCCGGGTTCCAACTCGGCCACGTCCTGCGCCCAGGTTTGTGGGTTCATCGCCACCATCATGTCGATGCCACCGCGGCGACCGAGCCAGCCCTTTTCGCTCACCCGCACCTCGTACCAGGTGGGCAGGCCCTGGATGTTGCTCGGGAAAATGTTGCGCGGGCTCACCGGCACGCCCATGCGCAGGATGGCCTTGGCGAACAGCTCGTTCGCCGACGCCGAGCCCGAGCCGTTGACGTTGGCGAACTTGACGACGAAGTCGTTGACCGATTCGATGCGCCTCATTTGGACCCCCTGGGCGCTGCGCGCCGTCCCCCTAAGGGGGAGCAAGCCGGCTTGAGGCGGCTCGGCGCCGGCTTCACGCTGCAACCCCCTGCTTCGGCCCCACCCGCCTCGGTGCAATGTCGCGGCATGCCGGCCCCGCATGCGTGGGCAGGAACAAAAACTTCTGCATGTCCCAGGCGCCGGTGGGGCAGCGCTCGGCGCACAGGCCGCAGTGCAGGCACATGTCTTCGTCCTTCACCATCACGCGCCCGGTTTTCAGGCCGCCGGCCAGGTAGAGGTCCTGCGCCAGGTTGAGCGCGGGCGCCTTCAGGCGCGTGCGCAAATCCGCCTCGTCGCCGTCGTGGGTGAAGGTGATGCAGTCCATCGGGCAGATGTCGACACAGGCGTCGCACTCGATGCACTGCTTGGTGTTGAACACCGTCTGCACATCGCAGTTCAGGCAGCGTTGCGCTTCCTTGAACGCGGTGGCGGCGTCGAAGCCGAGTTCGACCTCGATCTTGATGCTCGCGAGCGCCTTCTCCGCCTTGGTCCAGGGCACCTTGAAACGCAGGTCGTTGCTGATGCCGTTGTCGTAAGCCCATTCGTGGATGCCCATCTTCTGCGACATCAGGTTCACATGCGGCGGCGGGCGCAGCTTCGGGTCTTCGCCGCTGAGCAGGCGGTCGATCGACACCGCGGCCTCATGGCCATGCGCCACCGCCCAGATGATGTTCTTCGGGCCGAAGGCCGCGTCGCCGCCGAAGAACACCGCCGGGTTGGAGCTCGACCTCATCGTGCCTTCGTCCAGCAGTGGCAGGCCCCATTTGTCGAAATCGATGCCGCAGTCGCGCTCGATCCACGGGAACGAGTTTTCCTGGCCGACCGCGATCAGCACCTCGTCGCATTCGAAGAAGGCCTCGGGTGCGCCGGTGGGCTTCAGGCTGCGCTTGCCCTGGTCGTCGTACACCGCTTCGGCGATCTCGAACGTCATGCCCTTGAGCACACCGCCCTCGTGCACAAAAGCCTTCGGCACATGGAAGTTGATGATCGGGATGCCCTCGTGCTGCGCGTCCTCCTTCTCCCAGGGGCTGGCTTTCATCTCGTCGAAGCCGGAGCGCACGATGACCTTGACGTCGCTGGAGCCGAGCCGGCGCGCCGAGCGGCAGCAGTCCATCGCGGTGTTGCCGCCGCCGAGCACGATCACGCGCGGTTTGACCTTCGTGATGTGGCCGAAGGACACCGACGAGAGCCAGTCGATCCCGATGTGGACGCTGGCTTGGGCCTCGCTGCGGCCGGGCAGATCCAGGTCACGCCCGCGCGGCGCGCCGCAGCCGACGAACACCGCATCGAAGCCTTCGCCAAGCAGCGCCTTCATCGAGTTCACACGCTCGCCGGCGCGCAACGCCACGCCCAGGTCGAAGATGTAGCCGCACTCTTCGTCGATCACTTCTTCGGGCAGGCGAAAGCGCGGCACTTGCGTGCGCATGAAGCCGCCGGCCTTGGCCTCGGCGTCGAACACGGTGACCTGGTAGCCCAGCGGCGCCAGGTCGCGTGCCACGGTGAGCGAGGCCGGCCCGGCACCCACACATGCGATGCGCTTGCCATTGTTCTTGCCCGGCCGCGGCATGCGCGCGCGCACGTCGCCGCTCTTGAAATCGGCAGCGACACGCTTCAGGCGGCAAATGGCGACCGGCTCCGGCTTGACTGTTGGCCCCCCAGGGGCTTCGCTCCGGCCCCCCGAGGGGGCGTTCCCGGCAAGGGGCGGCCCGTCGCCGGGTGCGTTCCCTTCCTCCACCCGCCCGCGCCGGCAAGCCGGTTCACATGGCCGGTCGCAGGTGCGGCCCAGGATGCCGGGGAACACGTTGCTCACCCAGTTGACCATGTAGGCGTCGTCGTAACGCCCTTGCGCGATCAGGCGGATGTACTCCGGCACGGGGGTGTGCGCCGGGCACGCCCATTGGCAGTCGACCACTTTGTGAAAGTAGGCCGGGTTGCTCACATCGGTGGGGCGCAATGCAGGTCTCCTTGCAGGGCCCGACGCTCGACGCGCCTGTCTGCGGGCCCAGTCGTTATAGCGCGCAGTCTACGCCGGCGCCTCCGCCAAACAAGCCTGGGTTTACCGTCGCCGCGCCACCGTTGCCGCGCACGCCGCCGGACCCAAAAAAAGAAAACCCCGCCGAGGCGGGGTTTGCGCTGAACGCACGAGGAGCCCTCAGGCTGCGACGCGCCGGCGGCGCGACACCACGAAGCCCACGACGCCCAGGCCGGCGAGCATCAAAGCGTAGGTCTCGGGCTCGGGCACCGGCGCGGTCACGTTGTCAAGGCCCGGGGCGGCCACGGTACCTACGTACTGCAGCTGGCCGCGGATTGCGCCACCAGGGTACGTCGCGTTGTGCAGGTTCACATAGAAGCCCGCGGCCGACGCCGGCGTTATCAGCGCCAGGTCCGCGTCGGCCAGGGTCGCGCCGATCAGCGCAGCCGAAAAGTTGACGATGACCGAGCCGTTGACACCCGCCGGCGCCTGGTGGATGTGCGCGCCGGTCAGCGGCATCTCGATGCCCAGGGCAAGGATGGCCCAGGACACGGTGTTGGCCACATTGTCGATCGCCAGCAGCGCCGACCCGAAGCCATCGATGTCCCCGGCGGGAACTTCATTCGCGCCCAGGAGGGACGCGAAGTAGTTGTCGATGGAGGCGTTTGCCGATCCACAAGCCAATGCCGACATTGCGGCGAGAGCGACGAAGGTCTTGCGCATGTGTGAACTCCCAGAGGTGGTGACAGAGCCAACTCTAGGGCATCAAGTGCCTGCAAACTCGTATCGGCCCCCCACCCAAATGAGGGGTGAGGCCACAACCTGGCGGCGGCTCGGTTCGCAAAAATGGGCCGTGCCGAACGCAGGATTGCCGGCGTTCCGCGGGCAGGTTTGTGTCAGCAACCGCGGTCAACGCGCCGGATGACGCCGCCCGATCAGCAGCGTGGTGCCTTCGGGCCCGTAGGCCTCGGCATGCGGCTCGTTGCCCGGCACCTCGCACCATTGGCCGCGCTCGAACAGTGTCGAGTTGCCGTCGGCACGCGATATGGTCACCGTGCCTTCGAGCACCATCAGCCGCGCGTCCCAGGCATGAGAATGTTTGTCGATGCGCTGCCCGGGAGCAAGCGCGGACTCGAGCACTTCGGTGAAACCGTCGGCCGCCAGGCCGGCGCGGAAAGCGTTGATGTCCATCATGGGGTTTCCTTCAACAAAGTTCCTAACGATGCCGCTGACACTTTACCGACCCTTCACCGACCAGTGACCTCTCAGCCACCGGCCAACACCCGCAGCACCTTCACGAGCCCGTCCACCTTGTGGCCCTTGCGCGCCCGTTTGCCTTCATGGCCGGCGAGCGCGGCGCCCTTGAGGGTTTCGTCCTTGGGCTTAGCCCCGCGGCCGCTGCCGAGCACCCGCAGCTTATCGGCAAAACTCGCCACCGACAGCAGTGGGTCCTTTGCATCCACGTCCATCAGCGTGAGGCCACGCCCGCCCTTGGCTTGCTGTTTCAGTTCGGCCAGCGCGTAGACCAGCAGCCGCCCGCTCATCGCCAGGCAGGCCACACGCGCCTGGCCGGGCAGCAGCACCGAGGGCGGCAACACATGCTCGCCGGCTTCGAGCGTGAGAAAACTCTTTCCGGCGCGCTTGGTGCCGGCCATGTCGCCCACCCGTGCGAGCAGGCCGAAGCCGCCGGTGTTGGCCAGCAGGAGTGTCGCTTCCGCCGCGCCGGCAAAGTAGTGCGCCGGCTGCGTGCCCGCCTCCAGGTCGATCAACGAGGTGACCGGCACGCCATCCCCACGCCCACCCGGCAACATGCCCACGGCCAGGCTGTAGATGCGGCCGTTGCTGCCGAAGACGAGCAGCGTGTCCACGCTGCGGCAGGGGAACAGGCCGTACAGCGCATCGCCGGCCTTGAACTGCAGGGTTGCGGCATCGAGTTCGTGGCCCTTGAGCGCCCGCACCCAACCTTTCAGCGAGACCACCACGCTCACCGGCTCGTCCACCACCTTCAGCTCGGCAACCGCCTTGCGCTCCTCCTGGACCAAGGTGCGGCGCGCGTCGCCGAACTGCTTGGCGTCGGCTTCGATTTCCTTGACCACGGTGCGCCTGAGCGCGGTCGGGCTGGCGAGAATTTCGTCGAGCTTCTTCTGCTCGTCGCGCAGGTCCTTCAGCTCCTGCTCGATCTTGATCGCCTCCAGCCGCGCGAGTTGGCGCAGGCGGATGTCGAGGATGTCGTCGGCCTGCCTCTCGCTCAACTTGAAGCGCGCGATCAAGGCCGGCTTCGGCTCGTCGGCATTGCGGATGATGCGGATCACCTCGTCGATGTTGAGCAGCACCAGCTGCCGGCCTTCGAGGATGTGGATGCGGTCCAGCACCTTCTGCAGGCGGTGCTGGGTGCGGCGCTGCACCGTGGCCTTGCGGAATTCAATCCACTCCACCAGCATCTGGCGCAAGGATTTCTGCGTCGGCCGGCCGTCGATGCCGATCATCGTCAGGTTCACCGGCGTGCTGCACTCCAGGCTGGTGTGCGCCAGCAGCGTGGTGATCAGCTCCTGCTGCTCCACGGTGCGTGTCTTGGGCTCGAACACCAGGCGCACATGCGCGTCCTTGTTCGACTCGTCGCGTGCGCCGTCGAGCACCGCGAGTACCGTGGCCTTGAGCTGCAGCTGCTCGCTGCTCAGCGCCTTCTTGCCGGCCTTCACCTTCGGGTTGGTGAGCTCCTCGATCTCTTCGAGCACCCGTTGCGAACTGGCCCCCGGCGGCAGCTCGTTCACCACCAGTTGCCATTGCCCCCGCGCCAGGTCTTCGATGCTCCAGCGCGCCCGCACCTTGAGTGAGCCGCGCCCGCTGGCATAGGCCTCGCGGATGTCGGCCACCGGGCTGATGATCTGGCCGCCGCCCGGGAAATCCGGCGCGGGCAGCAGCGCATGGAGCGCGTCGTCGCTCATTTTGTCATCGCGGATCAGGGCCACCGCGGCGGCGGCCACCTCACGCAGGTTGTGGCTCGGCACCTCGGTGGCCAGGCCCACCGCAATGCCGCTGGCGCCATTGAGCAGCACAAAGGGCAGGCGCGCCGGCAGCAGCTTCGGCTCTTCGGTGGAGCCGTCGTAGTTGGGCGTGAAGTCCACCGTGCCCTCGTCGAGCTCGTCGAGCAGCAGGCGCGCGATCGGTGACAGGCGCGCCTCGGTGTAGCGCATCGCCGCGGCGCCGTCGCCGTCGCGCGAACCGAAGTTGCCCTGGCCGTCGATCAACGGATACCGCTGCGAGAAGCCTTGCGCCATGCGCACCAGCGCGTCGTAGGCGGCCTGGTCGCTGTGCGGGTGGAACTTGCCGAGCACGTCCCCCACCACCCGCGCGCTCTTCACCGCCTTGGCGCCGGCCGTGCCCGCGAAGGCCAGGCCCATGCGCTGCATCGAGTACAGGATGCGGCGCTGCACCGGCTTGGCGCCGTCGCACACATCGGGCAAGGCGCGGCCCTTGACGACAGAGAGCGCGTATTCGAGGTAGGCACGCTCGGCGTACTCGCTCAGCGCAATCGCGTCGCCGGCTTCGTTGGGGGCGGGAGTGAAGAGGTCGATCATCTTGTGGGAAATGGGCCGCGAGGGCAGTGCGGCGGGTGAAGGCGTTGGGAGTGGATGGCGGCGGCGCAGCCAGGCTCACATCATGCTGTCAAGTTGATCGGACCGCGCCTGCCAGGCGCTCAAGCAGGCGGCTTCGGCGCGCCCGCCGCCCGCAGGGCGCCGCGGGGTGGGTACTTCCGACGGCTGTTCGCGTTGAGGGACACCGCCGCATAAGGAAGCATCGCGACCACGAGCCAGCGAACGGCGAGCGAGAGTCGCTCGCTCGTCTCTTCGAGCCCCTGGAGCGGCGCAAGCATTTCGCACACCGCCCAGAGCAGCAAATGGGTTCCGGGCACGGTGAACCAGATCGACCTTCCGATGAAACGCTGACGTGCAGCCTTGTCACCGACGGCTGTTGGCGATGGTCCAGTCGTAAGGAGTGAAGCACCGCTGCGACGCCCTGATGGCAGCCTGCGATCCCAGTTCCATGCTGAACTCAGGCTCGCAATCCTCAAGCGCCTTTGCCGGCGCGAGTACCATCCTGCGCTGCGCAGGCCAATGCCCTGCCAGCTTCTGCAAAGCACCTCCGGAGACCACCCAAATGACCCGCACCACCCGCCGCCAAATCCTCAAAGCCGGCCTCGGCAGCACCGCGCTCGGCGCGCTCGGCCTGAGTACCACCAGCGTCCAGGCGCAGGCCGTCGAGCAGGCCAAGATCCTTTACGGCTTTCCGGCCGGCAGCGCGGGCGACATCGTGGCGCGGCGGGTGGCGGAGAAGCTGGCGGGCTCGGCGTATTCGCGCAATGCGGGCATCGTGGAGAACCGGCCCGGTGCCGGCGGGCGCATTGCGCTGGACGGGCTCAAGGCCGCGGCGCCGGACGGCGCCACGCTGGCGATGACGCCGTTTTCCTGCACCTCGATCTACCCGCACATCTACAGCAAACTTTCCTACGACCCGCTGCGCGACTTCGTGCCGGTGTCGATCTCCTCGGTGATGCACCACGGCCTGGCCATCGGGCCGATGGTGCCGGCCAACGTGAAGACGGTGCGCGAGTTCCTGGACTGGTGCAAGGCCAACCCGTCGCTGGCCAACTACGGCTCGCCGGCCGCGGGCTCCACGCCGCACTTCATCGGCGCGCTGCTCGGCTTGAACAACAACGTCGATTTGAAGCATGTGCCCTACCGCGGCTCGGTGCCCGGGGTCACCGACGTGGTCGGCGGGCAGATCGCCGCAATGGTCACGCCGCATGGCGACTTCCTGGCCAACCACAAGGCCGGCAAGCTGCGTTTGATCGCCACATCGGGCCGCACCCGTTCGCCCTTCGTCGAGGGCGTGGCCACGTTGGCCGAGCAGGGCTTCCCGGAGTTGACGGTGGAAGAATGGTTCGGCTTCTACGCGCCGGCGCGCACACC
>JANNGZ010000021.1:0-19196 GCA_031404155.1 Burkholderiales bacterium | reverse complement strand
GCGCGCGCCGTGGTGGTCGATGAGATGGCGCAAGCCCTTGTCCTCGAAGAACGCGATGCCGAAGCCGTCCTTGTGTTCGTCGGCGCGGGTGGCCAGGCCGGTGAAGCTGAACATCACGTCGGTCGGCGTGTTGGCGTTCATGCCGAGCAGCTGGCACATGGGGCGGTGTCCTGCGACGCGGTGCCTGAGGCAGCCCTAGCGGATCGGCACAAACAGCTTCATCAGGCCGCGTGGGCTGACCAGGTTGCCGGGGTTGGCGGTCTCGTCGAGCACCCCCGCGATGCGCCGCATCACCCGCGCGCTCTTGCGGGCACGCCAGATCACCAGGTCGGCGAGCCAGGGGTGTTCGTTCACCGAGTTGGCCTGTTCGTAGAGATCGAAGCGCGGCTTCAGCGCCACCAGCGCGGCCTCGTAGGCGCCGCGCACCCGGGCGTCGCTGTGCTGTTCGCGCAGGCCGTCGATCAGCGCCCGCGCAGCGGCCAGGCCGGTTTCCATCGCCTTGCCGATGCCTTCGCCGCTGAAGGCGTAGGTGCTGCCGGCCGCCTCGCCGGTGACCAGCAGGCCGGGGCGGCTGAATTTCGCGCCCTGCAAGGTGCAGCGCAGCGGCGCGCCCTTCATCTCGCCTTGCAGCGTGCCGCCTTGCATCAGCTCGCGCGCCGGCGCGTAGAACTCGGTGAAGGCCTTGAAGACCTCGCGCAGGTTGAAGTCCCGCGGCGCCTGGGTGGCCGCGCGGCGGTGGCTTTGCAGGGACCCGACGCCGATGTTGAAGACGCCGTCGCGGCAGGGAAATATCCAGCCGTAACCGGGGGCGAGCTTGCGGTGCCAGACCACCTCCAGCGCCTGGAGGCGCCCGGCCATCGCCTCGTTTTTCACATAGCCGCGCAAGGCAATGCCGCTCGGCCGCTGGCGCTCGCAAACCCCGGCCGCGAGTGTGGCGGCGGGCACCGCGCCGGTGGCCAGCACCACCCAGCGGGCGCGCACCTCGACGAGCTGCGCTCCCGAGCTGAGCTGAGCGCCGACAACCACCTGCTCCGCGTTGCGGTCGGCTTCGAACATCGGCGCCTGGAAGCGCCAGGGGGTGAACAGCCTGGCGCCGGCGGCGACGGCGGCGCGGCAGAGGATGTCGTCGAGCTCACGCCGCGGCAGCACCGCCAGCGCGCCCGGCACCTCGACACGGCCGCCGCGCGGGCCGATGCAGGCCACATGCGACGCCCGCTGCGCCCGCGCCATCACCTCGTCGTGCACCCGCAAGACCTTGAGCGCCGCATGGGCGTCGGGGATCAAGCCGTCGCCGCAAACCTTGTCGCGCGGAAAGTCGTGCTGATCCACCAGCACCACCTCATGCCCGGCGTGCGCCAGCCATTGCGCGCAGGCGCTGCCGGCGGGGCCGGCGCCGACGACGAGCACATCGCAGTGGGTGGGTAGGGGGTGGGGCATCGAGGATTGCCGAGACGGCTTGTCGGGGAGCGCCGGACGATTGTAGGAGCGGGCTCATGCCGCCTGACGTCGACACTGGCGTGGACTTTGGCCCCGACCCAGGCTCCCATGCATAGGCCGATTAACCCGGCGATGGAGCCGCCCTCGCAAGGCCCGAGGCCGGGCAGATGGCAGGGGTCGAGCCCCGACCGAATCGGGGCCCGACGCAGGGAACGCGTCCCCACAGCCCCCACGCGATGACATCGCGTTCGGGCCAACGCCCTCCTTGCAACGCCTTGCGGCGCCGCACGCGCAGGCTCAGGGCCGCCAGCCGCGATCGCGCGCCGCGCGCTCACCCGCGGCGTCCAGCGGCGCGTCGCGCATCGACTCGTCGATCGCCCGCGCCAGCGCCGGCGGCAGCGCGCCCGCGGCCATGCGGTAGGCGCCGGCGCCTTCGGTAGGGGCGGCCGGGGTGACGAGCCGCATGCGCCAGCGGTCGCGGTCGGTTTCATGGCAGGCCAGCCCGGCCAGCGGCTGTGCGGCTTCGAGCACAAAACTTCGGCACAGCTCACCCGAGGTCGCGACATAGCTGACACCGATCTGCACCCCGCTCGGCGTTCCGGGCGGGTTGCCGGAAGCCGCCGCGGGCGCGCTGGCGAGTTGCTGCGAGAGCGCCTGCGCCAGCACGCCGCCGGCCACCAGCGCGCCGTCGCCGGCGGTGTTCAAGGGTTCGTTGGCGCCGAGCAGCCCATAGCCGCCGATCACGCCCACGAACAAGCTCGCGGCCAACGCGCCCCATTGCGGCAGCTGCCAGCGCCGCGGCGCCAACACCACCGCTGCGGGCGGCGCACGCCGTGCGGCGCGGGCCAGGGCGAGGTCGAACACCTTCTTCGCCTGCGCATCGGCGGGCGGTTCCTCACGCGGCTCACCACGCGGATCGGTACGGGCATCACCGCGCAACACGGCGAGCAGGCGCTCGGGCACCGGTTCGTCGAGCACCGGGGCGTAGGCCGCGCGCACCCGCTCGCGCAGCGCGAGTTGCTGCGCCACTCGCTCGGCGAGTGCCGGGTCGGCAGCCATCTCGGCGCTGAACGCGGCCTGTTCGGCGTCGTCGAGTTCGCCGTCCACAAAGGCGATCAGGCGCTCGTCGTGGTTCATCGTGAGCCTCCGAGCAGGGCTTGCAGCGTTTCGCGGCCGCGGGCGATGCGGCTGGTGAGCGTGCCGATCGGAATCTCGAGCACTTCGGCCGCCTCCTTGTAGGCCAGCCCCTCCACCAGCACCAGGCCGATCGCCAGGCGTTGCTCGTCACCGAGCTGGCTCATCGCCTTCTGGATCGCCAGGCGGTCGATCTGCTGCTCGTTGCTCGCCACGCCCACCTGCTCGCCGGCCTCTTCGGGTAGCAACACCTCGCTGCGCCGCGCGCGAGCCCGCACCTCGTCGATCCAAGCGTTTTTCATGATCCTGAACATCCAGCTGTCGAGCTTCGTGCCTTGTTGCCATTGGTCAGCGCGCAACAGCGCACGTTCGACCGCGATCTGCACCAGGTCGTCCGCGTCCTCGCGCTGGCGTGTCACCAGCCGTGCAAACCGCCGCAGGCGCGGCAGCAGGGCGGTCAACTCGTCAACGCTGAAGCTGGGCGATTCGGGCATCCGATGAGACAAGAACGAAGCAGCAGGGGATTTTCTTCCATGCCTCGGTCGTTTGGTTGGAATGCGCCCCGCGCATCCTCCCGCAAGTTACCCTGGACGACGATGAAACTGCCTCGCTTGCTCGCTGCCGCCCTGTCGGGTCACCTGCTCATGCTGGCGCCTCCGGCCGCGGCGCAGCTTGGTGGCGGCCTGCCGCGCCTGCCCGCGTTGCCGACCCTGCCCAGCCAGCCGCCGTCGGTGGACTTGAACCGGAACCTGCGTTCCCTCGAGCGCGAGCTGGCGCCGCCCGACCTGCTCGAGCGGCGCCGGCGCCATGTCAACGAGCTGCTGCGGCGCGACCCGGCCCGCTTCGAGGCCGACCCGGCGGGCGAGCCGATCGTTCGTGGCGAGTTGACCGTGACCTTGAGCCCGACGTTGACGGGGACCTCGCCGAGCGCCGCGCTGCTCGACGCCGCGTTTGCCGAGGGCTTCACGCTGCTGCGCGAGCAGGGGCTCGACGGGCTGGACCTGCGCGTGGCGGTGCTACGCTCGCCGCGGGGCCTGGCGACGGCTGCTGCGCTGGAGCGACTGCGCGCGCTCGCGCCCGACGCGGTGATCGACTTCAACCATGTCTACACAGGTAGCGGTGCCGTCGACGGCACCGCGCCGCCGGCCACGCCACAGCGTGCCGGCCCCGCGGGCACTCCTTCTGCCGCACCTTCGGTCGTCCCAGTCGCCGGCGCCTCGGCGCCCGACGCGCCCGGCTCTCGCGTCGGGCTCATCGATGGCGCGGTGGACACCACCCACCCGGCCTTTCGCGGCGTCGATATCCGCGTTCGCGCCTGCACGAAGCCGGCCGCGCCGAGTGCCCACGGCACCGCGGTGGCGTCCTTGCTGGTTGGCCGCGACACGCGCTTTCGCGGCGTGCTGCCCACCGCGACGCTGTATGCCGCGACAGTGCAATGTGGCGACGGGGCGAGCGGGGGCAGTGCAAGCGGGAGTGCGGGTGCGGGAGCCGGCGGCGAAGGCGCTGTCGACACGATTGCCGCGGCCCTGGCCTGGATGGCGCGTGAGCGGGTGCCGGTGGTCAATGTGAGCCTGGTCGGCCCGGCGAACCGCACGCTCGAGCAGGTGGTGCGCGCCTTTGTGGCCAAGGGCCATGTGCTTGTCGCCGCGGTCGGCAACGACGGGCCCGCGGCGCCACCGCTGTACCCGGCGGCGTACCCGCAGGTCGTCGGCGTGACCGCGGTCGACGCCCGCCAGCGCGTGATCGCCGAAGCGCTGCGCGGGCTGCAGGTGATGTTCGCCGCGCCCGGTGCGGACGTGGCGGTGGCGGCCGGTGCGCGCGGCTACGCGGCCGCACGGGGTACCTCGTTCGCGGCGCCGGTGGTCGCGGGCCTGATCGCACAACGCCTGCATGAGCCCGACGCGGCGAACGCGGCTCGCGTGTTGGATGAACTTGTCCGCCTCGCGCTCGACCTCGGCGCGCCCGGCCGCGACCCGGTGTTCGGCCACGGCCTGGTCGGCGAAGCGCTGCGCACCGACCCGCTCGCGTTGCGCTGAGAGGCGCAGAGGCCATCGGCCTCACCCTTCGGGCCGTCCGCCGCGCCGAGGCCACGCCCAGTGCGCCGAGCCCCCATGGCACGGCACGCGCATGGGCGCATAGCCGCGGCCGGCGCCTGCGCCAACCACTTACACGTCGTTGCGCATGGCCGCGGAAGAAACCGCTCGGCGCCGTCGTTGGACCAGGTACGAGCGCTGCGGAAAGTCCGCAACGCCGCAACCTCAAGGAGCCCGACCATGACCACGCACTTCCATCCGACCCGCCTTGTCCTCGCCACCGCGGTGGCCGCTTTGCTCGCGGCCACCGTTCCCCTGTCGGCCAACGCCGCGCTGCTCGGCGGCGGTGGTGGCGCACGGGGTGGCATGGGCGGCGGCCTGGGCGGTGGCTTGGGCGGTGGCTTGGGCGGCAACGGCGCCGGCCTCGGCGCAGCCGGCCACGTCGGCGGCAGCGCTCACGCCGCGGGCAGTCTGCAACGCCCGCTGCAGGACATGACGCAGCAGGCTGGCGACAAGGCCAGTGACTCGGCGCGCGCCGGTGCCGATGCGGCCCGGGATCGTGCCGGCGCCAGCAAGGACGCGGCACTGGGCACAGCAGCCTCGGCCAAGAGCCACGTGTTGGGCAGCGCGCTGACCGCGAAGGACCGGTTGCAGGACCAGGCCAGCGATGCGAAAGACGGTGCGCACGGCGCCGCCGCGTCGCTGAAGGGAGAGATCGTGTCGACGGCGGCGCCGTTGCGTGACGTCGGTGCGCAAGTGGCCGGCAGCAGCGTGATGGGCACGGTGAGCGGCAGCGCGACCTCGAATGCGGCCGGGACAGCAACCGGGACTGCAGCCGGGTCCGCGACCGGCTCTGGCGCCAACCGCGCAACCGGAACCGCCACCAGCACCGCTACGGGCAGCGGGACCGGCACCGCGACCGGCTGGGCAGACGGCGAGTCGACCAGCGCCCTGCGCAAGGGCAACGGCAAACTCCTGGCTCGAGGCTCATCGCAGGGGGCGACGCAGGGGGCGACGCAGGGCGCTACGCAGGGCGCTACGCAGGGGGCGACGCAGGGTGGCGTGCAGGGCACCGCTCAAGGGGCGGCGAAGGCGGAGAAGTCGGGCAAGCTGAACACGCCGGAGACCGGCGCCGGGGCCGCGACCGAAACCATGTCCAGCGCCGGCGCGGCGCCGGCAACCCAGGCGACGGACGCTCCCGCTCCGACCTCGCGCAAGCTCGCGCTCTCGGGCGCGGCCAACGCCCAGGGCAACGCGGCAACGTCGCGCAAGGGCCGCGCAGTCTCGGCAAACGCCGATGCCGGCGCCTCGGGCAACGCCGAAGTCGAGCGCGGGAACGGTCGTTGAGCGACCTCGTCGGCGAACGCAGAAGAGGCCCCTCGCGGGGCCTCTTCTTCTGTTGAGCGCCGGTCGCGGGTCAGTGGTCCCGCGCCTTGACCTTCAAGCGCCAGGCATGCAGCAGCGGCTCGGTGTAGCCGCTCGGTTGTTCCTTGCCCTTGAACACCAGGTCGCAGGCCGCCTGGTAGGCCATCGACGTGTCGAAATGCCCGGCCATCGGCTGGTACAGCGGGTCACCCGCGTTCTGCTGGTCGACCACCGTGGCCATGCGCTCGAAGGTGGCGCGCACCTGCGCCTCGCTGACGATGCCATGGTGCAGCCAGTTGGCGATGTGCTGGCTGGAGATGCGCAGCGTGGCACGGTCTTCCATCAGGCCGACGTTGTGGATGTCGGGCACCTTGGAGCAGCCCACGCCCTGGTCGACCCAGCGCACCACGTAGCCGAGGATGCCCTGGGCGTTGTTGTCGATTTCCTGCTGGATCTCGGCGGCCGACCAGTTCGGCGTCTTGACCACCGGCACGGTGAGCAGGCCGGTCAGCAGCGCTTCGCGTTCCGCGGCGGTGGCGGCGGCGGTGTCGGCCTGCTCCAGCGCCTTCTGCACCGCAAAGACATCCACCTGGTGGTAGTGCAGCGCATGCAGCGTCGCGGCGGTGGGTGAGGGCACCCAGGCGGTGTTGGCGCCGGCCCTCGGGTGGGCGATCTTTTGCTCCAGCATCGCGGCCATCAGGTCGGGCATCGCCCACATGCCCTTGCCGATCTGGGCCTTGCCACGCAGGCCGCATTGCAGTCCGACCAGCACGTTGCTGCGTTCATAGGCCTGAATCCAGGCGCTGGATTTCATGTCGCCCTTGCGCAGCATCGGCCCGGCGAGCATCGCGGTGTGCATCTCGTCGCCGGTGCGGTCGAGGAAGCCGGTGTTGATGAACGCCACCCGCGCAGCAGCCGCCGCGATGCAAGCCTTGAGGTTGACGCTGGTGCGCCGCTCCTCGTCCATGATGCCGAGCTTGACCGTGTTCTGCGGCAGGCCGAGCAGCGCCTCGACGCGGCCGAAGAGCTCGCTGGCGAAGGCCACTTCGGCCGGGCCGTGCATCTTCGGCTTGACGATGTAGACCGAGCCGCTGCGTGAGTTGCGGATGCCGCCCACCGCGCTCTGGCGCTTCAGGTCGTGGATCGCGATCGTGGTGGTGACCAACGCGTCGAGGATGCCTTCGGGAATCTCTTTGCCGCCGCCCCACAACACCGCCGGGTGGTTCATCAGGTGGCCGACGTTGCGCACGAAGAGCAGCGAGCGGCCGTGCAGCATCACGCTGTCGCCGCGCGGGCCGGTGTACCTGCGGTCCGGGTTCAGGCCGCGCATGAAGGTCTGGCCGTTCTTGGTCACCGGCTCGTTGAGCGTGCCCTTGAGGATGCCGAGCCAGTTGCTGTACGCCAGCACCTTGTCCTCGGCGTCGACCACCGCCACCGAGTCTTCCAGGTCGAGGATCGTCGACAGCGCCGACTCGAGCACCAGGTCGGACACACCGGCTGCGTCGCCGGCGCCGATCGGCGTGGCGCGGTCGATGCGCAGGTCCAGGTGCAGGCCGTGGTGCTGGAGCAGCAGCGAATTCGGGGCCGCGGCGCTGCCCTGGTAGCCGATGAACTGGGCCGGTGCGGCCAACCCGCTGCGCCGGCCGCCCTTGAGCAGCACCACCAGCTGGCCACCCCCGACGAGGTAGCCGGTCGAATCGATATGCGAGCCGGCCATCAAAGGCGCGGTGCGGTCGAGCACGTGGCGCGCGTATTCAATCACCTTGGCACCGCGCTTTGGGTTGTAGCCGCGGCCCTTCTCGGCAGCGCCGGTTTCGGGCAGCGCGTCGGTGCCGTAAAGGGCGTCGTAGAGCGAGCCCCAGCGGGCGTTGGCGGCGTTGAGCGCGTAACGCGCGTTGGTGATCGGCACCACCAGTTGCGGGCCCGCTTGCAGCGCCAGTTCGGCGTCGACGTTCTGCGTCGTGGTTTTCACCTTCGCGGGCACCGGCACCAGGTAGCCGATACCCTCGAGGAAGGCGCGGTAGGCGCGCATGTCGGCAATCGGCCCCGGGTGCGCGGCGTGCCAGTTGTCGAGCTCGTTTTGCAGGCGGTCGCGTTCGGCGAGCAGCGCGGCGTTCTTGGGGGCCAGCTCATGCACCAGGGTGTCGAAGCCGCTCCAGAACGCGGCGCTGGCGACGCCGGTGCCGGGCAGCACCTGCTCGTCGATGAAGCGGTGCAAGGGGGTAGCCACTTGAAGGCGGTGAACGGTGGTGCGTGCGGTCATGGCAGTCCCGGGGTCGGAAAAAGGAGAGCAGGAGGGGAGATCAGGCAGGAAAGAAAGGAAGCACATCGTGCAGGCTGCTGCCGGTGCGCGAGGGCAGGGTGTCCAAGGTGTCCAGCGGCAGCCCGGCGCGGTTGACCCACAGCGTGGTGTAGCCGTACCAGGTGGCGCCGATCGCGTCCCAGCCATTGCTCGAGACGAAGAGGATCTCGCTCGCGGCCAAGCCGAAGGCCGCAGGCCCGAGGGCGTAGACCGCGGCGTCGGTCTTGAAGCGCCGCACGCTGTCGGCGGAGAGCAGCGGGTCGATCAGCGCGGCGAAACCGGCACTCGCGACCGCGGCCTTGAGCATGCGCGGGTCGCCGTTGGAGAGGATGCCGCAGCGCACGCCACGCCGACCCAACTCAACCAGAACCTCGGCGTTTTCAGCGAAGGGTGCGAGGTGCAGGTACTGGTCCATCAGCCGCGCCTCGGCGTCGGCGCTCAGGCTCAGCGCCAGGCGCGCCGCGGCGAACTTCAGGCCGGCGCGGGTCAGTTCCCAGAACGGCCGGTAGCGCGCGCTCATCGAGGTGAGGCGGGTGTACTCGATCTGCTTGTCGCGCCAGAGCAGCGAGAGGCGCTCGCCTTGGCCCGGGAACAGCGCTTCGGCGAGCGCGCCGACGCTGTAGACGTCGAACAGCGTGCCGTAGGCGTCGAACAGCACCGCGCGCGGTGGCTGGGCCGGGGTGGGCGGAGAAGTGCGCGCAGGAGTCGAGCCAAGCATCGCCAAACTCTACGCGACGCGGGCGCCGGGATTGGCTGCCCCCAGCGCGCGGCTGCGATGCGGCCGGCGCATCAATCGACCCCGTTTCAGTGCAATCCAGCGCGTCGATGTCGCGCGGGAAGCTCGCTTTGAGCAAGCGCGAGAGGGCGCCACTCATTGAGCACCGCCTGCATCGCGGCCTGCAGCGGCGCAGCTCGTCGCCGCCGAGCGCGCGGGTCAGCGCCCGCGGCGACAGCCGGGTGCGGTGCAGGATCGCGTCGGAATACGCATTGCCGATGCCGCTCAGGATCCGTGGGTCGGTGAGCGCGCGCTTGAGGGTGTGGTTCTTCGCGCGCAGCCGCTCGGCGAAGGCGGCGAAGGACGTGCTCAGCGGTTCGAGGCCGCCCGGGTCCAGCGCGGCCAGGGCCGCCTCGCCCTCGACGAGATGCAGCGATGCGCGCCGCCGCTTGCCGGGGATGCGCTCTGTGTAGACCGTGATTTCGGGCGGCTCGAGCATGCCGCACTGTAGTCACGCCGGGGCGGCCAGACGCAGGCAGAACAGCGCTACCCGCGCCGCCATAATCGCCCGCCATGGACCGGCTCAAGCAGATCGAATCCTTCGTCGCGGTGGCCTCGCTCGGCAGCCTGACCGCGGCGGCCAACGCCCAAGGGGTGGCGCCGGCTGTGATCGGCCGGCGCATTGACGCGCTGGAGGAGCGCCTGGCGGTGAAGCTGCTGGTGCGCACCACACGCCGCATCACGCTCACCCATGAAGGCGGCGCGTTTCTCGAAGACTGCTCGCGCCTGCTCGGCGACCTGGCCAGCGCCGAAGCCAGCGTCAGCGCGGGAGGAGTCAAGGCCAGCGGCTTCCTGCGGGTGACCGCGCCGGCGGGCTTCGGCCGCCGCCAGGTGGCGCCGCTGGTGCCGGGCTTAATTGCCGAACACCCCGACCTGAGCTTGTCGCTGAACCTGAGCGACCGGGTGGTCGACATCGTCAACGAAGGTTTTGATTGTGCGATCCGGGTCGGCGACCTGCCCGACTCGAACCTGGTGAGCCTGCGCCTGGCCGACAACCGGCGCCTGTGCGTCGCCGCGCCGGCCTACCTCAAGCGCGCCGGCACGCCGAAACAACCGAGCGAGCTGATGCGCCACCAATGCCTGACGCTCAGCTCCGACGCCAGCCAGACCCGCGGCTGGGCCTTTCGCATCGACGAACAGCTGACCCACCTGCGCCCGAGCGGGCGTCTGGATTGCAGCGACGGCCAGGTGCTGCACGAGTGGTGCCTGGAGGGCCTGGGTATCGCCTGGCGCAGCACCTGGGAGGTGGAGCGCGACGTCAGCGAAGGCCGGCTGGTGAGCGTGCTCGACCCCTTCGCCGCGCCGCCCAACGGCGTCTACGCGGTGTTCGCGCACCGCAAGCACCTGCCGCTTCGGGTGCGCCTGTGGGTCGACTACATCAAGGCGCGCTACGCCGACCCGGCCCACTGGGCCGCGGCGCCGGCGCCATAGCGCAGCGCTAGAACAAAGCCCGGCGCGCGGCCGGGCGGGATGACGCTGGCTGGCTGCGCCTCAGGCCAGCGCTGGGCCGCTCCCAAGCGGCCTGAGCTCCCCCCGGGGGACGCGAGCGAAGCGAGCTGGGGGCCGTAGGTCAGGCCAGCGCCGGGCCGCTCCCAAGCGGCCTGAGCTTCCGCCGGGGGCCGCGAGCGAAGCGAGCTAGCGGCCGCCGGTCAGGCCTTCAGGCAGGCGCTCATGTGAGCCTTGCGCTCGTCGCCCTTCTTGTCGGCGGCGCTGGCGTTGCAGGACTTCATCTTCTCTTGCTGGCTGGTCTTCTTGGCCGAGAGGCAGGTCTTCATGAACGCCTTGCGCTCATCGCCCTTCTTCTCCGCGGCGTCCTTGTTGCACGTGGCCATCTTCGACTGCTGCGCGGTCGGCTTCTTTTCGTCGGCGGCGTGGGCCGAAACCGCAAAGCCGGCGACGGCCAACACCAGCACGGACATCAATTTCTTCATGGGGTCTCCTTGGGCGAACGGGGCGTGATTGCCGGGGGCGGATTGCAACAGACAGCGTTCGTTGCCGGCAGGCGGACAACGCCCCCACCCGTGACGCGGTGGACACCGGTGTGGCGCGGGCGGCGCAGCAGCAGGCCGCTCCTCACGGAGCCGGGCGAGCCGGCGGCGGCGCGATGGCGCCCCCCATGCCTGCGTGGTCACCGGCGGCTGGCCCGGCGGCAGGCGAAAAAAGGCCCGGCAAGGCCGGGCCTTCTTGTATGGCTTGCGCGACGGCGAGAGGCCAGCGCGAGCCTGCTGCTTTACTTCTTCGCGGCGGACGCGGCGTCGGCGTCGCACTTCTTGACGAAGCTGGTCTTGGCCGCGCCCGCCAGCTTCTTCTCGCCGGCTTGTTTCTCGCAAGCCGACGGGCCGGCGTCGGCCTCGCACTTCTTCATGAAGCTGGTCTTGGCGGCGCCGGCGAGCTTCTTCTCGGCGGCCTTCGCTTCGCAGCCCGCGCCGTTCTTCATCATCGGCGCTTCCTTGTGGCTGGCGGCGAACGAGGGGGCGGACAGGGTGGCCACGGCCAGTGCAAACAGGGTCATCAAGGTCTTCATGCGGTCTCCAAGTGGTGGGCAAAAAAATGCCGGGCGCATTGAAGCACGAGGCCAGGCGGCGCGCAATGGCGGTGTTGTCAGAGGATGCGTCGCGGGTGCGCGAGCGCCTCGTGCGCCGCATGCAGCCGGCGCACCAGCACGCGGATGAACGCGGCGTCGAAGAGGTGGCGCGTGGTCAGCGATAAGCCCTCCAGCGTCTCGGGGGTCAGGGTGATCGTGGTGCAGGGTTGCGAGACGATCACGTCGGCGCTGTGCCGGCGCAACTCGGGGTTGGGCGCGAGGTAGGCCATCTCGCCCACCGAGGTGCCGGTGCCGAGCTTGGCCACCTGGCGGCCGTCGCGAAAGACCTCGACCTCGCCCTGCGCGATGATGTGAAAAGTGCGCCCCTCCTCGCCGCGCTTGTACAGCGAGTGGCCGAACTTGAAGCGCTGCCAGCGGGCGCGGTGCGCCACTTCCCACAGCTCGGCGTCGCCGAAGATCGAGAAGAACTCCAGCGAGCGCAGCAGCGTGAAGCGCTCGGAGTCGAGCACGCTTTGCAGCCCGGCACGCGGCACTTCGCGGTTGGCCACCAGCGCCGACAGGCCCTGTGCAAAGGCCTCCCAATGTTCCGGCCGGGCGTCGGCCGCCTTGGCCAAGGCGCCCTGGATAAGCGCCTCCAGCGCGGGCGACACGCCGTCGCGCAACGTCGCCAGCGGCGCCGGTGTGGCGGTGTAGATCTGGTGCATCAGCGCGGCCTGCGTCGGCGCGTCGAAGGGCGGCCGCCCGGCAATCAGGTGGTACATCACCGCGGCCAGCGAGTAGATGTCGGCGCGGCAGTCCAGGGTGCTGCCGTCCAGCTGCTCAGGCGACATGTAGGCCAGCGAGCCGACACGGAAGATCTGCGTGTGGTCGGCGCCGAGGTTGAGCACGCTGCCGAAATCGCTGACTTTGATGTCGACGATCTGCTCGCGCTCGATCACCGCGAGCAGGTTCGCCGGCTTCACGTCGCGGTGGATCAGGCCCTGGCGGAAGCAGTAGGCCAATGCCATCGCGCACTTGAAGCCGATCTCGACGATCTGCTCCAGCGACAGCAGCGACTCAGGCCGGCAAAAGCGGCGCAGGGTGTGGCCGGGCACGTACTCCATTACCAGGTAGGGCTGGTGCGGGTCTTCCACCGCGTCGTGGATCTGCACCACGTTCGGGTGGTGCAGGCGCCCGACCAGCGCGGCTTCGGCGGCGAAAAAGCGTGCGTAGTAATGCGACTCGTTGTCCGGTGAGTCGGCGCCGTCGGCACTCGTCACGCGGGCACGCACCCGCTTGATCGCCACGTCGCGGCCGTGGAACTCGTCGCGGGCCAGGAACACCTCGCTGGTGGCGCCCTCGCCCAGCTTGCCCAGGATGCGGTACTTGCCGACGTGACTCGGCAGCGCACGCGCCTCGGCGCGCGAGGGTTTGGGGGGCACGGAGGCGCGCGAATCGTTGGCAGACATGCGTTGGCGTGAGCTTCGCGCCGCAGCGCGAGCGCGGGCTCGCGGGAGTGTGAGCAAGGGTGTCCGTGGCGCCCGCAACGCCTGCGCGAACACCGGCGCCACAGGGCCGGCCCGTAGAATCGACGCATGATACAAGCCAAAGCGGAGCTGCTCGAAGCACTGCGCCACGCGCTGCGCGAGCTGGCCCCCGACGCCGGCCTCGTGCCCGCGTTCGAGTCCCCAAAACAGGCCGCGCATGGCGACCTCGCGATCACCGCGGCGATGGCGCTGGCGCGGGCGCTGAAGAAGAACCCGCGTGACGTGGCACAGGCCCTGGTCGAGCGGCTTGCGCAGGCGCCCGCGGTGCAGCGCTGGGTTCTCGGCGCGCCGGAAATAGCCGGCCCCGGCTTCATCAACCTGCGCCTCACTGCCGCCGCGAAGCAGGCGGTGGTGGCCGAGGTGATGGCCGCGGGAGATCGCTTCGGCAGCCAGCCCGCCAACGGCCAGCATGTGCTGGTCGAGTTTGTCTCGGCCAACCCGACCGGCCCGCTGCACCTGGGCCACGCGCGCCAGGCTGCGCTCGGCGACACGATCTGCAGCCTGTTCCAGACCCAGGGCTGGCAGGTGACCCGCGAGTTCTATTACAACGACGCGGGGGCGCAGATCGCAACGCTGGCCCAGACCACCCAATGCCGCTTGAAGGGCCTGAAGCCCGGCGACCCCGGCTGGCCCGAATCGGCCTACAACGGCGAGTACATCGCCGACATCGCGGCTGACTTCCTCGCCCGCAAAACCGTGGTCGCCGACGACCGCGAATTCACCGCCTCCGGCGATGTGGAAGACCTCGACGGCATTCGCCAGTTTGCGGTGGCCTACCTGCGCCATGAACAGGACCTCGACCTGCAGGCCTTCGGGCTGAAGTTCGACAACTATTTTCTCGAATCCAGCCTCTACAGCAGCGGCCGTGTCGAAGCCACCGTGGCCCGGCTGATCGCGTCGGGCAAGACTTACGAGCAGGACGGTGC
Source organism: Burkholderiales bacterium (assembly GCA_031404155.1). Classification (GTDB taxonomy): domain Bacteria; phylum Pseudomonadota; class Gammaproteobacteria; order Burkholderiales; family Burkholderiaceae_C; genus JANNGZ01. Next base: position 5,153 of record JANNGZ010000021.1, on the reverse strand, counting down.
GCTGTGGCTGCGCACCACCGACTATGGCGACGACAAGGATCGCGTGATGCGCCGCTCGGCGCCGGCGAGCGCTGCGGCGCCGGGTGCTCGTACGGAAGTTCGCACGGAAAAGGGCGCCGCTGCGGGCGCGGGTGCAGACACCACCTCGTACACCTACTTCGTGCCCGACGTGGCCTACCACATCGACAAGTTCGAGCGTGGCTACAGCAAGTGCATCAACTGCCAGGGCACCGACCACCACGGCACCATCGCTCGAGTGCGCGCCGGTTTGCAGGCCGCGGGCGTGGGCATTCCCCAGGGCTTCCCGGACTATGTGCTCAACAAGATGGTCACCGTGATGCGCGGCGGCCAGGAGGTCAAACTGTCCAAGCGCGCCGGCAGCTATGTCACGCTGCGCGACCTGATCGACTGGACCAGCCGCGACGCGGTGCGCTTCTTTCTCATCAGCCGCAAGGCCGACACCGAGTACAGCTTCGATGTCGACCTGGCGCTGGCGCAAAACGACGAGAACCCGGTGTTCTATGTGCAGTACGCGCATGCGCGCATTTGCTCGGTGGTCCGGCAATGGGCCGGCAGCAGCGGCGGCAACGACCCCGCGGCGCTGGCCGACGCGAACCTGGCGCTGCTGACCGCGCCGAGCGAAGCGGCGCTGATGCTCAAGCTGGCCGACTACCCGCGCATGCTCTCGTCCGCCGCGGTCGACCTGGCGCCGCATGACGTTACCTTCTACCTGCGCGACCTTTCCGCCGCGTTCCACAGCTACTACGCCGCCGCGCGCTTCCTGGTCGATGACGCAGCGCTGGCGCGCGCCCGTGTGGCCCTGCTCACAGCCACGCGCCAGGTGCTGCGAAACGCGCTCGCGGTGCTCGGTGTCAGCGCCCCCGAAACCATGCAAAGGGCCGACGAGGGCTCCAAGGACTCCAGCAAATGAATTCACAACGTGGCGGCTTCGTGATGGGGCTGATCGTCGGCCTGCTGGTCGGGCTCGCGCTCGCGCTCGGCGTGGCGCTGTACGTGACCAAGGTGCCGGTGCCCTTTGTCAACAAGGTGCCACAGCGCACTGCCGAGCAGGACGCGGCGGAGACCGAGCGCAACAAGAACTGGGACCCGAACGGGCCGCTGTCCGGCAAGACCGCTCCGCGTGTCGGCGCGGCGAGCGCGCCGCAGACCACCACGCCGGCAGCGGTGCCCGCGCCGGCGCCCGCTCCGGCCACCGCCGCGCGGCCGCCGGGCGACCGGCCCACCGCCGACGCACGAGCGGCAAGCGCCCCGGCAACCCGGCCCGCCACCGCGCCGCGCGACGCCACCGCGACCGCAGGCCCCGCCGCACCCCGGTCCACCAAACCCCCTGCCGACCCGTTCACCTATTTCGTGCAGGCCGGGGCGTACCAACGTCAGGAGGACGCGGAGGCGCAGCGGGCACGGGTGGCGCTGCTCGGCTTTGCCGCCAAGATCACTGAACGTGAGCAGTCGGGCCGCACCGTGTACCGGGTGCGTGTCGGGCCGTTCGAGCGCAAGGAAGAAGCCGACTCGACGCAGGAGCGCCTGTCGGGCGCGGGCGTCGAGGTGGCGCTGGTGCGCGTCGAGCGCCAGCCGGCGGGCAACTGAACCATTCCGGCTTGGCGCGACTCCACCGATCCATTGAAACCGAGAAGGAAGCAAGACGATGAAGAGGCGCGATTTCACGCTGGCGGCGCTCGGCGGCGGTGGTTTGCTGGCGGCGAGCCTGCCCGGTGTTGTGGCGGCGCAGGGCGGGCCGGTGGAGGGGCGAGACTTCGTCAAGCTCAACCAGCCGGTCACCGCCGTGCCGGGTGGCGGCAAGGTCGACGTGGTCGAGTTCTTCTGGTACGGCTGCCCGAGTTGCAATACCTTCGAGCCGATGCTCGACGGCTGGATCAAGAAGCTGCCGGCCGACGTGGCCTTCCGCCGTGCGCATGTGAGCTTCACCGCCCAGCACGAAACCCACGCCAAGATTTTTTATGCGCTGGAGGCCTCGGGGCAATTCGATGCGCTGCACCGAAAGGTCTTCGCGGAGATCCACCAGCAGCGCAAGCGCCTGGATAAGGAGTCGGACATCGTGGCCTTTGTCGCCGCGGCCGGCGGTGATGCCGCCAAGTTCGGCGAGGCCTTCAACTCCTTTGGTGTGGCTACCAAGGTGCGCCAGGGCAAGCAGCTCTCGGACGCCTACAAGATCGACGGCGTGCCCGCGATCGGCGTGGCCGGGCGCTGGTTCACCTCGCCGTCGATGGCCGGCGGCTACGACAAGGTCTTGCTCGTCACCGAGTCGCTGATCCAGCGCGCGCGCAAGTCCTGAAGCCGCGGCGCCCGCCGCGGCCGAGCCCTGAATTTCCGGGCCGAAGAATCCCGGTCGATTCTCACGCTACCGGCGAGCTCGGCCGGCGGGCGTGCGGCCTACAATGTTCTGCAAGTTTCATGCCCTTGCCGAACCCGTGATCCGCCGTCCCCTGCGCTCTCTACTGGCCCACCTGTTGCTCGCCCTTTGCACCGCACCGGTGCTCGCGGAGCGCGCCGACCGCAGCCGGCCGGTGACGATCGAGGCCGACAAGCCCGGCACCCTCGACTTGCTCAAGCAGGTGGTGGTGTTCAACGGCAATGTGGTGATTGCCCAGGGCACGATGTCGATCCGCGCCGAGCGGGTCGAGGTGCGGGAGCGCGGCGACGGCTTTCGCACCGCCACCGCCACCGGCACTGCGGGCAAACCGGCGAACTTTCGCCAGAAGCGCGAAGGCGTCGACGAGTTCATCGAAGGCAGCGCCGAGAAGATCGAATACGACGGCCGCGGCGATGTGGTCCGCTTCAGCGGCGCGGCCGTGGTGCGCCGCATGCGAGGCGGGGCGGTAGCCGACGAGATTGCAGGCAACCTGATCGCCTACGACAACCTGGCCGAGCTTTTCAGCGTCGAGGGCGGCACGCCGGCGAGCAACGGGCGGGTGCGGGTGACTCTGACGCCACGCGGCGCGGCCGCCGCCTCGGCGCCGGCCGGCTCGAGCGCGCCCGCCGCTGCACCCGCCGCAGGCGTACGGCGTTGAGCCCGCCGCGCACATTGGTGTCGCCGGCCAGCCCGGGTGCGCCAACCCAGTTGGCGGCCAGCCGCCTCGAGGCCAGCGGGCTGCAAAAGCGCTACGGCGCGCGCACCGTGGTCAAGGACGTGCACCTCGCGGTCGGTGCCGGCGAGGTCGTCGGCCTGCTCGGCCCCAACGGCGCCGGCAAAACCACCACCTTCTACATGGTGGTCGGCCTGGTGCGCGCCGACGCGGGTGAGATCCTGATCGACGGGCGCAGCGTGCAGGGACAGCCGATCCACCGCCGCGCTCGGCTCGGGCTGTCCTACCTGCCGCAGGAGGCGTCGATCTTCCGCAAACTCAATGTCGAGGAAAACATCCGCGCGGTGCTCGAGCTGCAACTCGGGCCCGACGGCAAGCCGCTGCCACGTGCCGAGATCGACCGCCTGCTCGAACGACTGCTCGACGACCTCTCGATCGGCAAGCTGCGCTCGAGCCCGGCGCCGGCGCTGTCCGGCGGCGAGCGGCGGCGGGTCGAGATCGCGCGCGCCTTGGCCACGCAGCCGCGCTTCATCCTGCTCGACGAACCCTTTGCCGGCGTCGACCCGATCGCGGTGATCGAGATCCAGCGCATCATCGGTTTCCTCAAGGCCCGTGGCATCGGCGTGCTGATCACCGACCACAACGTGCGCGAGACGCTGGGCATCTGCGACCGCGCCTACATCATCAGCGAGGGTCGCGTGCTCGCCGAAGGCGCACCGGCCGAGATCGTCGACAACGCGGACGTTCGCAAGGTTTATCTCGGCGAACATTTCCGCATGTAGCGGCTGCGGATTCGATGCGATGAAACAGTCCCTGCAAGTCCGCCTGTCGCAGCACCTGGCGTTGACGCCGCAGTTGCAGCAATCGATTCGGCTACTTCAGTTGTCGACGCTGGAGCTGCACCAGGAGGTCGAGCAGATGCTCGACGCCAACCCGTTTCTCGAAACCGAGGATGACGCGGCGCCGGCCTTCGAGGCCTCGTTGGAACGCGCCAGCGCCAGCGAACGCGAGCCGGTAGACCGCGCCGAGCGCGACGACGCCGAGCCCACCAGCAGCGCCGACGCCGCGCCGGAAGCCGACAGCTCCGAGTTCGGCGCCGCCGAGGGGGCCGACTGGGACAACGGCACCGAGCGCGACGATTTTGACGGCATCCGCGAGACGCCGGAGTCGCGGTCCTCGGCAAGCGCCGGTGGTGACGACGAGTTCGAATCGAACGAGCGCGCCTCGTTCGATGTTTCGCTCCAGGAGCATCTGCGCGGGCAGCTGGTCGGCATGCGCCTGTCGCCTGAGGACCGCGCGGCGCTCGAGGTGCTGATCGACTCGCTCGACGACGACGGTTACCTGGCCGATACGCTGGAGGAGATCGCCCAACAGCTTGTCGGCAGCGACGAGGCCTCCGGCGACGCGAGAGAGGCCCTGCTGGAGCGGCTGCGCTGCGCGCTCAAATGGCTGCAAAGCCTGGAGCCCACCGGTGTCGGCGCGAGCGACCTGCCCGAATGCCTGACCCTGCAGTTGCGCGCGCTGCCGCGTGGCGAGGCGCAGATGATCGCGATCCTGGTCTGCAAACAGCATCTGGGCCTGCTCGCGCGGCGCGACTTCAAGAAGCTGATGGCCGCCACCGGCGCTGACGAGGACTTGCTCAAGGCCGCGCACGGCTTGATCGTCGCCTGCGAGCCCAAGCCGGGCCGGCCATTCACCCGCGAGGAAGCGCGGGTGGTGGTGCCCGATGTGACGGTGCAGAAATTCGGCCGCGGCTGGAAGGTGGTGCTCAACCCCGACGTGATGCCCAAGCTGCGCATCAACGACCTCTACGCGCAGGCCATCCGCGGCCAGCGCAACGGTGTCGGCGGCCAGCTCTCGGCGCGGCTGCAGGAGGCGCGCTGGTTCATGAAAAACATCCAGCAGCGCTTCGACACCATCGTGCGGGTGTCGCAGGCAATCGTCGAGCGCCAGAAGAGTTTTTTCACCCACGGCGCGATCGCGATGAAGCCGCTGGTGCTGCGCGAGATCGCCGACGAACTCGGCCTGCACGAATCGACGATCTCGCGCGTGACCACCGCCAAGTACATGGCCACGCCTTACGGCACC
>JANNGZ010000020.1:0-1693 GCA_031404155.1 Burkholderiales bacterium | reverse complement strand
CGCGCGTCGAGGTTGGACAGCGGCTCGTCGAAGAGCAGCACGCTGGGCTCGAGCACCAGCGAGCGCGCCACCGCCACGCGCTGCTGCTGGCCGCCGGAGAGTTCGCTGGGCAGCCGCGCGGCGTAGCCTTCCAGGCCCACCAAAGCCATCGTCGCTTGGGCGCGTTGTGTGACCTCCGCCTTGCTCACGCCGCTCACCACGAGCCCGTAGCTGACGTTGTCGAGCACGTTCATGTGCGGGAACAGGGCATAGCTCTGGAAGACCATGCTCACGTTGCGCTCAGCCGGGCCCAGCGTCGTCACGTCCTGGCCGTCGATGAAGATCTGCCCGCCGCTGGGCCCATCGAGCCCGGCGATCATGCGCAGCGTGGTCGTCTTGCCGCAGCCTGAGGGACCGAGGATGGTCGTCAGGGTGCCCTTCTTCACCGCCAGGTCGATGCCTTTGACGACCAGCGGCGACCTCGCATCGCCGTAGCGCTTGGTGACCTGGCGGAACTCGATGCCGTTGTGGCTCATTCGATCTGCTTTCTTCGGCCCAGCGTGCGCTCGCCGACGAGGAACTGAATGAGTGCCGTGGCCAGCGACATCAGCACGATCAGCACCGTGCAATAGGCCAGCGCGACACCGTAGTCGCCGTTGCCGACACGGCCGATGATGTAGGTCGTGGCGAGTTCGTTTTCCGCAGTCACGAGGAAGATGACTGCAGAGACGGTGGTCATGCTACGCACGAAGCTGTAGACGAGTGCGGCCACCAGCGCCGGCTTGAGCAGCGGCAGCACGACGCGCCTCAACGTCGTCGCGGTGCTGGCACGCAGCATCAGGCTCGCTTCGTCCAGGCTCTTGTCGAGCTGCTTGAAGCTCGCCGTGCCGGCGCGCACGCCCACCGGCAGGTTGCGGAACACGAAGCACAACACGATGATGAGCCCGGTGCCGGTGAGCTCGAACGGCGGCACGTTGAAGGCGAGGATGTAGCTCACGCCGAGCACCGTACCGGGGATGGCGAAGGCGAGCAACGCCGAAAACTCGAAGATGCGCTGCCCGGCGAACTGCGTGCGCGCGAGCAGCCAGCTGATGAGCAAGCCGATGCCGGCGCACAGGGGCGCTGCGATCGCCGCCAGTTTCACGGTCGTGAACAGCGAGTTCCACGCCGTGCCCGCCCAAACGAGGCCGTGTTCGCCCCATTGCAGGTCGAACGCGGTCTTGAAGTGCGCCAGCGTCGGCGTGTAGTCGCGCCCCCAGGTCTGCACGAAGCCGCCGATGAAGGCGAAGACATAGACGATCACCGTGAACGCCAGCCAGGGCACCGCCAGGCCCAGGCACCAGCGGCGCACGCCGTCTGGCAGCGGCATCGCCAGCCCGGCGTCGCCCTTGCCGGTGAGCGTGGTGTAGCTGCCTTTGCCGAGCAGTCGCTGCTGGACGAAGAACACCACCAGCGCGAAGAGCGTGAGGATCAGCGCCAGCGACGCCGCGCGGCCCTGGTCGTACTGCGCGCCGACGATGGCGAAGAAGATGTCGGTGGACAGCACCGCGTAGGCCCCGCCGACGACGATCGGGTTGCCGAAGTCGGCCATGCTTTCGATGAAGCCGACGAGGAAGGCGTTCGCGAGGCCCGGCTTCATCAGCGGCAGCGTCACCGTGAAGAAGGTGCGCGTGCGGCTGGCGCGCAGCGTCTGCGCGGCTTCTTCCAGGCTCGG
>JANNGZ010000019.1:0-3716 GCA_031404155.1 Burkholderiales bacterium | reverse complement strand
CGAGATCACCTACGGCGTCTACGGCCCCGGCGCCACCCTCGGCGAGATGAGCCTGGACGGCGGCCCGCGCTCGGCCAGCGTGGCCGCGCTCGATGCCACGCAATGCGCGGTGATCACGCGCCACACCCTGCGCGAACACATCGCCGCCGACCCCGAGTTCGCGTTCGAGCTGCTGAGCAAAGTGATCTGGCGTGCCCGCATTGCCACTGCCAGCGCACGCAGCATGGCGCTGTTGGACAGCTATGGGCGATTGGCTCAGTTGTTGGAATCGCTGGCAGTGGTGCAGGCTGATGGCACGCGGGTGATCGAGGAGCGGCTCACGCATGCGGAGCTGGCGCACCGGATCGGCTGTTCGCGGGAGATGGTGAGTCGGTTGATGAAGGATTTGGAGAGGGGGGGGTATGTGCGCGCGGAAGGCAAGTGCCTGGCTTTGACGCGATCGCTGCCGACTCGCTGGTGAGCCGCTTCGCGCCGTGCTTCAGCTTACCCCGCGCCGTCGCTTTGACCGCTCTAAGTTGTCGTCCTCCATGGGCAACAGACGCCGCCGTTCGCCGGCATGGTCGGCGAGTTTGTTTGCAGATCCGGGGGGCCAGTTCACCAGTTGCTTGGCGATAGAGCGCGTGAGTTGCGGCGCCGCCATGCTGGTGCCGCTGAGCGCGGCCAGAGAACCGCTTCGCGTGCCGGTGGCGAGGACGCCCTTCAACACGAGCGACTCCTCGGTGATGGCCAGTTCGCGTCGGCGTGTGCCCGGCGTGGTCACCGAAGCATCGGGGTCCGCCACCGCTGAATACGGGGCAGGTGCCGCTGTGCGGCGCGTGTTGCTGTGCCGGATCGCAGACCCCGCGACATCGACGAACGTGCCAGTCGCCAAGCCATTGATCGTGCCGATGCGCCGCGTGAACGCGCCCGCTTGGTCGGTGACCGCCAGGGCGCCGTGATTGTCGAACTCGAGATCGTCGGGATCCTCGAAGTGCGATTGGCGCCCCGCGCCGCGCCGGCCGAAGGCGACGTCGTCGCGCTGGACATAGGCTTTCAGAAGGTAGGGCGTGCCGGCGTAGTCAACCGCGACAGTCCAGACGCCGCCGGGTGACACGTCAGGCCATAATTTCGAAGGTCCGGTAGGCGCGATCGCGAGCAGCACGACCACGTTGTCCCCGTTGGCTGCAAAGCACATACCGGACAGCATGGCGATGACTTCGCGGTCGCTCGAGACCGAGACCAAGGTGTCCTTCGCCTTGCCGCGATCCACCTTCAAGCCTCGGCCGTCAGGCGCAGTGACTTCGACCGAAATCTCCAGCCGATCAGATGCGGTGAGTGGCGAGCCCAGTTTCGAGAACCACAGCTCGAGGAAGCTCGGGGTGCCGTCTCCGGGTTGAATCAGCCAGCGCAGATTGACCTCGACCTGGTCGTGACCGGGTAGCGCGGTGTCGAGGTCGGCCACTGCGTGACATCGCGAGAGGTAGCTGTTGCCTTCGGGCAGCACGATGCGCAGTTCCTTCGGGCCACGCAGCGTCAAGAGTTCGTCCAGCGCGCTCTCGAAGATCGAGCTGCCGTCATGCGGGCCGGCGATGTTGCCCAGGCTGATGTTGACGACGATCGGTACGGGCATGGCCAGCCTATGCGCCTGCGCCAACACGAAGCGCACGCCGTCGAGCAGGAACACGGCGGTCGACGCACAGGAGGTGTCGGTGAACACGGCCCCGGGCAACTGCACCGCGACGATGGCCGGGGCAAACGCGCTGCGGTCGTCGGGGTCCGCCCCACAGGCCAGGTCCATGACATGGGTGCCATGCGTCACGCGGTGGGCAACTTCGCGATAGCCGGCCAGCGCATAGGCCAGGTCTTCGTCGACACCGGCAGGCGTGCGCGCACCATCGAGCCATGAATCGAGGTCGCGGCGGTCGTGCACGCGGCCGAAGCCCGAGCCGCCGCGCGGCGTGTCCGCGCCTTGATCCCAGAGCGCGAGCATCCTGGTCTCGCGCCGTTTGCCCTTCTCGGTGCAGAAGCGGCGATTGGCAAACGCAAGCCCATCGTCGACGATGCCCACGACCACTTCGACGTTCTTCGGCGGCGGAGCAAATTTCGATGGCGGCTGCGCCGGGGGCAGAAAAGGCGCGGTGCTGAAACCGATCTCAAACCGTTCGATGCATTCGATCAGTTGAAACAAGGGTCCACCCACGGCGCCGGCCGGGAGCGCGTCGCCGGTCAGGCAGCCCAGAAAGCTCTTGCTGACGATGGCGCTGCAGTAACGTGAGCCCGCGAGGTCGTCCGGCGGCCAGCGATAGTGCGAAGGCAAGCGGATCCAAGCTTCGGCGTACTTCGCGGCCAACTCCGCAAAGGCCTTCGCCGACTGGCCTTCGTGCAATTCGATCAGCAACCACAGCCAGCGATCGCTGTCGTTGGGCTCGCCACCGGCGTCGCGAAACCGAGTGGCGCGGGCCCAGTCGAGGTAGATGTCGGGGCGGGGCAGGTTCGGTGACGTGGCCATCATCTCCCCCTCGCTTCAGACCCATTCCGCCTGGGCGCGCCCCCACAACCAACCGAGCAGGCTGGAGTGCGGCGCGGCGAGTTTCCCGGGGTAGCCGACCCCAACCGGCGCCGCCTCTTCAGGAACGGGGCCAGTGAAATCTTGACCCAGCGCCAGACCGGCATCGAAGGAACGTGCGGTCGCCTTTGAGTAGCCGTCACCGCTGCGACTGGCGATGTACTCGGCCAGGCTGGTGCCGAGCATCTGGCCCGCAAAGGTGTCGATCGGGAAATGCACGCCGGCCACCGAGCGGTTGATCGCAATGCGCGCCGCCTGCTTGAGCAACTGCTGCCCGAGCGGCAACGCCGGCGTCGCACCACGCACGAGCATCAGCGTGGTGGCCGCGCAGAACGCCTCGGTGGCGTGGCCACTGGGGTATGAGCTGTGCCCCGGCGTCTGGATCATGGGCTGGACCTGCGGCGAAAATTCCACCGGGCGCGGGAATGCCAACGCCTGCTTGAAGCGAATCTCAACCGCGATCGCGAAGCGGATTGCCGCGCCGAGCAGCTCCAGCGTCCATCGGGTGCGGCTGGGGTGCAAGCCGGCGATCGATGTCCAGTAGGTCTGCAACTGCGGGATTTGCGACATGATTTCCGCGAACCGGTCCTCGCGCAGGTCGGCCCAGCGCATCACATGTTCAATTTGCACCGCCATCGCGTTCTGCGCGTCCTTGAGCGAAGGCCGCAACAGCGTTGTGATCACGCGCTGCTCGCCGTCTTTCGCACTTGAGCAGTCGTTCCAAGAGAGCTCAAAGCCGCGCCGCTCGGATGTCTTGCCAAACACCAGCCCTTGCATCAACTCCACATCGAACACCGTGCCGCGCACCCAAGGCTCCCACTGCTCGAGCGACGCGTCGGTGTCGACCTTGTCAAGCGTGTGCCTCGGCGTCACGATCGACTTGGCGTCGAACGCACCGACAATGCCGTCGCGATTGCTGAGTGCACCGGCTGAACTTGCGGGACTGTCGCTGCCAGAAGCACCCCCAGCGCCTCCGGCACCTCCAGCACCTCCGGCGCCACCCGCACCCCCTGCCCCGCCAGCGCCACCAGCCCCGCCGAGTCCTCGGGCGCCTCCGGCCAGGTTCATCGGCCAATGCTGCTTTGCGAATCTCATGGCTTGCTCCTTGTGTTGGTGTTCGTCACTCGGCCGGAATGCCGGCGATGGCGAGCGACTCGGACCACAGCTTGCC
>JANNGZ010000018.1:0-2829 GCA_031404155.1 Burkholderiales bacterium | reverse complement strand
CGGCCTGATCGTGCAGGGCGGCTTGCACAACGCGCTGGTGCGCGCTTTGGGCCAGCTCGGCCTGGCCGATGCCTTCGGCGAGAGCGGATTGCCGATGCTGGTGCTGAACGTGACCTACCCGCTGGTGCCCGGCCAGATCGAGTCCTTCTGCGCCGGCAAACAAGCGGTGCTGGTGGTGGAGGAAGGCAACCCCGAATACATCGAGAAGGACGTGATGCAGATCCTGCAGCGCGCCGCGGCTTCGGCCGCTGTGGGCGGTGCGGGACACGGCGGCGCGCGTGTGCATGGCAAGGACCTGCTGCCGGCGGCGGGTGAGTACACGGTGGAGGTACTGGCCAAGGGCTTGATTCACTTCGTCGCGATGCACTTGCCGCAAGTGGACCTGAGCAGCGCACGCGCCTGGCTCGCCGCCAACACCCAGCGCCGCGAGGACGTGGCCCGACTGGTGGGCCCGCTGCCGGCGCGGCCGCCGGGTTTTTGCATCGGCTGCCCCGAGCGGCCGGTGTTCTCGGCGCTGAAGCTGGCTCAAGCCAGGGTGGGGCCGGTACACATTGCCGCCGACATCGGCTGCCATGCGCTGGCCACCTTCGAGCCCTTCCACAGCGGCCACTCGATCCTGGGTTACGGCATGAGCCTGGCCAGCCGCGCGGGCGTGTCGCCGATGATGCAGAGGCGCACGCTGGCGATCATGGGCGACGGCGGTTTCTGGCACAACGGCCTGCTCACCGGCGTGCAGGCGGCGCTGTTCAACGGCGACGACGCGGTGCTGATGATCATGAAAAACGGCTACACCTCGGCCACCGGCACGCAGGACATCCTGAACACACCCGACGACGAGGCCAAGGAAGACGCGCTCGTCCATGGCGCCGCGCACCAGAGCCTGGTGCACAAGAACCAGAGCATCGAGCGCACGCTGGACGGCATGGGCGTGAAGTGGATGCGCAGCGTGCACACCTACGAGGTGGCGGCGATGAAGCGCACCCTCGAGGACGCGTTCACCAGCGATTTCAACGGCCTGAAAGTCATCATCGCCGAGGGCGAATGCCAGCTCGAACGCCAGCGCCGCATCAGGCCCTGGATCGCCGGCCTGCTCAAACGCGGCGAGCGGGTACAGCGGGTGAGGTACGGCGTGGATGAAGACGTGTGCAATGGCGACCACGCCTGCATCCGCCTCTCGGGCTGCCCGACGCTGACGATCAAGGACAACCCCGACCCGCTGAAGGTGGACCCGGTGGCCACCGTGATCGACGGCTGCGTGGGCTGCGGCCTGTGCGGTGAGAACGCGCACGCGGCCACGCTCTGCCCGAGCTTCTATCGAGCCGAGGTGATCCGCAACCCGAAGTGGCATGAGCGTGTGCTGGCGCGTGCGCGCGAAACCCTGACCGGCGCCTTGCGCCCGGCTTGATCTTCCTCAAGACAACGAAGGAAACCTCGATGAAGTACCTGTTCACGCCACTGGCCTCGGCCTTGCTGTTGACGCTGCTGATCGTCGGGGTGCCCGCCCAGGCGCAGACCTATCCGAGCAAGCCGATCCGGCTCGTCGTCAACTTCCCGCCCGGCGGTGCCGCCGACGTGATCGGCCGCGTGATCGGCCAGGCCCTGACCGAGCAGCTCAAACAAACCGTGGTGGTGGAGAACCGCCCCGGCGCCAACGGCAACATCGGCGCCGATGTGGTGGCCAAATCACCGGCCGACGGCTACACGCTGTTGATGAGCAGCGGCGGCGCGATGACGGTGAACCCTTTCCTGTACACCAACATGCCCTTCGACCCGCAGAAGGACCTGGTGCCGGTGGCCTCGGCCGCGCGGGTGCTGGTGTTTTTGATGGCGCACCCCTCGCTGCCGGTGAACAACGTCAAGGAATTTTTTGCCTACGTGAAGGCCAACCCCGGGCGCCTGAGCTACGCCTCGGCGGGCAGCGGCAGCTCGCCGCACCTGTCGGCCGAGATGATGAAGCGCCAGCTCGGCCTTTACGCGGTGCATGTGCCCTACCGCGGCGCCGCCCCGGCACTCACCGACCTGCTCGCCGGCCAGGTGCAGTTCATGTTCGACCCCGGCCCCGGCCTGCGCCATGCGCGCGACGGCAAGCTGAAGCTGCTCGCGGTCGGCAGCCCGAAACGCTCGAGCGCCTTGCCTGACGTTCCCACGCTCGCCGAGAGCGGTGTGGCCGGCTTCGACGCCGACACCATCTTCGGCCTCTACGCGCCGGGCGGCACCCCCGCCGCGGTGGTGGCGCAGCTGCACGACGAAATCAACAAGGCGCTGGCCACGCCGAAGGTGCTGGATGCCATCAAGGCGCTCGGCGCCGAAGCGATGGTGACCACGCTGCCGCAGTTCATCGAGCGCCAGAACGCCGACCGCACACGCTTCGGGGCGTTCATCAAGGAAGCCAAGATCACCACCGATTGATATGAACCACCCCCGAAGCGGCTTCGCCCGCTCCCCCCTCAAGGGGGCCGAGGCCCGCGGCTCCGAGCCGACCGGCGTCGGCTTGGACGGGCCGAGGAATGGCCGCGTCTCGCGGCCATGCGGCCTGCAAGGCCCGCCAGCGGCCTGGCGGAGCCAGTTCCGCGGCGGTTGCTTGGCAACAACTCGCTTTTCATACGTCGCAGTTGGCGCACAGCGAAAGGAACCATTGATATGACAAGCCCGGGTTGTTTTGCTGCGCGTCATGCGCGCGGGCGCTCGTGACCATGTCCCCCGACCGCCCGATCACCGTGTTGCTCTGCGCCCTCGGCGGAGAGGGCGGCGGCGTGCTCTCGCAGTGGCTGTTCGACACCGCGCTGGCCTGCGGCTACAGCGCGCAGAGCACCTCGATCCCTGGCGTGG
>JANNGZ010000017.1:0-2931 GCA_031404155.1 Burkholderiales bacterium | reverse complement strand
TACCTTTGGAACCATGGGCGCCAAGGCTGCCATCCGCGACGTGGGCCGGGCTCTGCACCGACGCGCGGCACGCCGGCCCCTACACTGCGTCTCGCACCAATTCGGGCCACGCCTCAGCCGCCCCTTTGCAATGGACATGTTCACGAGCCCCGAGTTCTGGTTGGCGGTTGGTCAGATCATCCTGATCGACATCCTGCTCGGCGGCGACAACGCGGTCGTGATTGCGCTGGCCTGCCGAAAACTGCCGCCCAAGCAGCGCACCCAGGGCATCCTGTGGGGCACCGCGGGCGCCATCGTCCTGCGCATCATCCTGATCTTCTTCGCGCTCACGCTGCTGGCGATCCCGTTCCTGAAGATCGTCGGCGCGCTGCTGCTGTTGTGGATCGGCGTCAAGCTGCTGCTGCCAGAACACGGCGAAGGCCACGCCAACATCAGCGGCAGCGACAAGCTGTGGGGCGCCGTCAAGACCGTCATCATTGCCGACTTCGTGATGAGCGTGGACAACGTGATCGCGATCGCCGGCGCGGCCGAGTCGTCGGGCACTGGCCACGGCATGACCCTGGTGGTCTTCGGGGTCCTGGTCAGCATCCCGATCATCGTCTGGGGCAGCCAGTTGGTGATCAAGCTGATGGACCGCTTTCCGGCCATCATCACCCTGGGCGGGATGCTGTTGGGCTGGATCGCCGGCACCATGGTGGTCACCGACCCGGCCTTGGTCAACCCCGACGTGATGTCACAGATGCCCAAGATCGTGGCAACCGACCCGCTGCGCTACGGTGCGGGCATCGCCGGCGCGCTGCTGGTGTTCGCACTCGGCAAGTGGCTGGCCGCGCGGCAGGCGGCGCCGGCGGCCGCGGCTGCGGCGGCGGTGCCGGCGATGGCTGCCAGCGGTCACCTGCGGCGGGTGCTGTTGGCGGTCGATGGATCGGAGCCGGCGGCGCGTGCGGTGCAGCACCTGCTGTCGCTGAGGCAGGACTTGCGCGACGCGGCCGCCACCGAAGTGCATCTGCTCAACGTCCAGCGCCCGGTCTCCGGCGATGTTTCGGCTTTCGTGGCCAAGCAGTCGCTGCGGGAGTACTACCAGGAGCGCGCCGAGGCGGCCCTGGCGCCCGCGCGGGCCCTGCTCGCTGCGGCCGGCGTGGCCTACCAGGAGCACCAGCGCGTCGGCCCGCCGGGGGCGACGATTGCCGAGGTCGCCCGTGCTCAGGGCTGCGACCTGATCGTGATGGGGGCGCGCGGCCTGGCCAACCACACCGCGGCCCTGCTTGGCTCGGTGGCGCAAAGCACGATCGAGCACGCAGCGGTGCCGGTGCTGGTGGTCAAGTGACGCAACCCGGCTCCGGGCGCTGGGGAACGCCAGGAAGCGCCTTCGGGGCCATCCGCCTTGACCCATCCGAGCGTAGCGTGTTAGAAGCCCATGCGTTCCGGCCAGGCCGGAGCCGTTCTCCAAAGGGAGATGAGCTAATGCGGCGCGACCCGCGCACCGCCTCGGTCGGTCGTCAACTCGGGACTCAAGCAGGCGCTGAGTCTCCGGCCCTCCGGCACACCCAGCTTTGCAGGCGAGACCTTTGTCCTGGTGGGCAAGTGTTCTTCGAGAGAGGGGGCATGGAATGCAGGCTGCAGCCGCGTGGCGGGCCGCATCCCCTGCGGTGACGGTGGTCGCCGGGGATGCGACTGCGGTGTTCGGGGTTGCGCTCGGCCACATCCTGTTTGCGCAGGCGCTACTCTGCATGACGCTGCCGCCTCGACACACGTTGCGGGTGGCGCTGGCGTCCGTGCCTGCCGCTCGGTCTTGTGCTGCGGACGACGCATTCGACAGCATTGCCGCGTCCGACTCGGCAGGTTCGGGCATCGTCTCCTGCAACACGACCACCGCCATGATGCGGATCGACTGTTCAGCCCAAGCGGCTGAAGCCTTCCTTTGGAATCACAACTGAGAACGAGGAGCCGTATGACTGCGCCGTTGTGTCACTCGCTGGATGTTGACGTCGTCCTCAGAGAACTCCAGGTCGATCCGCTCCAGGGTCTGACGCCGGCACAGGTAGTCGAACGGCTCGGCCAGTATGGCCAGAACGAACTCATGCACGAGGAAAGAGCATCGCCCTGGACGCTCTTTTTCAACCAGTTCAAGAACATCCTCATCGTGATCCTGATTGTCGCGACCCTGCTCTCCGCCTTTGTCGGCGAGTACGCAGATGCCGCCATCATTCTGGTGATCATCGTGTTTTGCGCGGCGCTCGGCTTCGTCCAGGAGTACCGCGCGGAGCGCGCCCTCGACGCCCTGAAAAACATGTTGACGCCGATGATCACAGTGCTGCGGGGCGGAACCGAGCTGGAGGTCGCCTCGAAGGACCTGGTCCCCGGGGATGTGCTGGTGATCGAGGCCGGCGACAGGATTCCAGCGGATGCGCGGCTGGTCGAGAACCATTCCATCCATTGCGACGAGGCGCCGCTGACAGGCGAGTCCCTGCCCGTGGCCAAAGCACTCGAGCCGATGCCGCAGGAGGCTGCCGTGGGCGACCGCAGGAACATGGTGTTCACGGGTACGATCGTGACCTATGGTCGGGGAAAGGCGGTCGTGTGCGCGACCGGCATGCAGACCGAGTTCGGCAAGATTGCCCGGGAAGTGGCGTCCGTGGAGACGGAAAAAACACCCCTCGAGCGCCGCACCGACGAGATCGGCAAGTGGCTGGGCATCATCACGCTGTGTATCTGCGTGGTCGTCGTCGGAATCAGCGTTGGACGCGAGTATTGGAACGGTACGCTGACAATGGCATCCTCGCTGCCGATCGTCTTGTTCGCGATCGCGCTGGCGGTGGCGGCGGTCCCCGAGGCGCTGGCCGCCATCGTGACCGGCGCTCTGGCGATCGCGATGCACGAGATGGCCAAGCAAAACGCGCTGGTGCGGAAGATGCCTGCGGTCGAAACGCT
>JANNGZ010000016.1:0-14041 GCA_031404155.1 Burkholderiales bacterium | reverse complement strand
CACCCCGATAGCCCGCTTCACCGCCGATCCCACGGTGCTGGTGGTGCGTGCCGACTCAGCCTGGAAAACGCTCGCCGAGTTCATCGCCGACGCCAAGGCCAAGCCGGCGCAGTACAACTACGGCAGCTCGGGCAACTACGGCACGATGCATGTGCCGATGGAGATGCTGAAGGCGCAGGCGGGCTTTCGCATGGTGCACATCCCGTACACCGGCGCCGGGCCGGCGCTGCTGGCGCTGATCGGCGGCCAGGTGGACGCGGTGGCGAGCGGCCCGTCGACCGTGGCGCAGCAGATCAAGGCCGGCAAGCTGCGCGCGCTCGCGCATTGGGGCGACAAGCCGCTCGCGTCGCTGCCCGAAGTGCCAAGCCTGACCCAGGCCGGCGTGCCGGCAAAATTCGCGCAGTGGTCGGCGCTCTTCGTGCCCGCCGGCACCCCCGAGGCCGTGGTGCAGAAGCTCCGCGCGGCGGCGAAGAAGGTGGCTGCCGACCCGCAGGTGGTGGCCACGATCGGCCGTGCCGGCAGCCCGATCGAGTACCTCGACGCACCCGAGTTCCAGGCCTATTGGGATGCCGACGCGAAGCTGATGACCGAGGCGGTGCGGCGCATCGGCAAGGTGGAGTAACGCCGGCGTGGCGGGCCAGGTGCGAAGCGCTTTGTCGGCGCCCGGCCAAGGACCCCATTTCACACATACGGCCACATGGATTCGCGCCTTTCGGGCCATGGCGTCGTTGCAAATCCTCGCGATACCACGAGGTATCGCTGCGGTGTGCGCCTAGCCCTGACCCGAAACGCATCGACTTCATTACGTGGCCGTACTTGTGAAATGGGGAACTAAGGCTCGACTTCTTTCGCCGCGGCCTTCTTCGCACTCGCGCGCAGCGGCGCTTCGAGCGCGCGCAGCTCCTCGACCAGCGCCTGCGGCGCCTGCGTGTTGGCCAGGCGCCAGGCCGGTGGCAGCAAGGTGGCGGAGTACAGCTCGGCGAAGGCGCGGTCGTTGCGCTGCCACTGGAACGCCATGCCCACCACCACGGTGAGCAGCGCCATGCCGGCGAACGCGAAGTTCACCCGTCGCGGGTGGCCCGGCGCCACCAGCCGCACATGCTGCGCCAGCAGCGCCGCGCCGAGGCCGATCGACACCGTGCCGCGGATACGGCTGGCCCAGGGCCAGTCGAACATGTAGGCGAGCACGGCCAGGCCGGCGTCCACCACCATCGCCACCAGCGCGTAGCCGAGCACCACCCGCAGGTGCGGCACCAGCGTGAAATGGCGCGTGAAGAGCTTGGAGGCCAGGCCCCAGACGCTGACCCAGAGCGCGAGGGCAGCGAAGCCCGCGAGCAGCGGCGGCGCATAGTCTTCCCAGGATGCACCGGGGTTGTTGTCAAGCCAGAGCGTGCCGGCGAGCCAGGCAAAACAGGCCAGCGCCAGCAACGGCAGGGCCCAGGGCGGCGACGCAGCGGGCAGCGCGGTGAGCGCCTCCTCGTCGGGCAGTGGGTCTTCGAGCCGGCGCACCCGCAGCGTGCTCGCGCCGATATGCCAATGCACCAGCGGCAGCAGCAGCGCCTGCTCGCCGGCCGCGAGTTTCAGGCTGCGCGGCACCGCCGCGCTGCTGCGGGCCCTTGCTGCGCCTGGGCCGGCCTGCTCGATGCGTACACCGTTGCGGCTGGCGCCCGCGCTGAGCCGCAGCGCGCCGCCACCATCCAGGTCCAGCGTGGCGTGATGCGCGGCGGCATGGGCGTCGTGCAGCACCAACTCGTTGTCCAGCGCGCGCCCGATGCGCAGCGGCCAGGCCAGCACGTCGAGCGCTTGCAGCACACGGCCTTCGGCGTCGAGCAGTTCCACCAGCGCCAGGCGGGGCGCGCGGCGCGCGGGGCCGGGAGACTTTGCTGCGCTTGTTTCGACGCTGGCCGCGACGCTGGCCGCGGCGATGGATTCGCTGCTCAAGATGGCGCCCGGCTCGGCAAGCTTCCCGCCACCCATCTCGTCGCTCGGCTCCTCGCGCGTTTCGCTGCTCATTGGTGCCCCCTACGGCACTTCGCGCCGGTACCCCCGAGGGGGCTGAGGTCCGCGGCTCCAAGCCGACCTGCGTCGGCTTGGACGGACCGAAGGGCGGTCGCGTCTTGCGACCGCGCGGCCTGCAAGGCAGAGCGCCTTGGGAGCTGAGTGCCGCGGCTCCAAGTCCGCCTGCGCGGACTTGGACGGCACGAAGGCCGGTCGACTCCGGCGACCGGCGGCCCGGCGGTGCTCATTTCGGGGCCGCTTTCAGCGCCGGCCGTGCCTGGGTCCATGCAAATCCTTGCAGGTAATGTTCGGTGAGCTTCATGGCGCCGGCAAAGTCGACGCCGCGCGCGTCCAGCCGCCCTTGCACACCCTGGGTGGCATGGTCGACCGAGGTGGCGAGCACCGAAAGGTTGAACAGGCCTTCGAAGCGTTTCAGCGCGGACAGGCAGACCACCGCACGCAGCGCCAGGCCGTCGCGCTCGACGGTGCGCTCCTTGCACTGCGGCGCGGTGGCCGAGCGGCCGCTGAAAAAGTGTTCGTTGCGAAAGCTCTCGGTGTAGACGCGGGCAAAGCGCAGGGCGCCGAGCTTGCTGCCGTCGTAGGCCTCGTGGCGCACCGTGATCGCGCCGGTGAGCAGCGAGCCGGTGACGTAGACCGCCTGGTCCATGGTGCAGTCGCTGCGCTCGAACTCCAGGAATTTGGCCTCGGCCGGCGAGGTGCTGCCCCAGCAGCGCATGAAAGTCTCCTGTGGCACCGGCACACGGTAGCGCGCGTGGTTGGCGCTGCGCCAGGGCATGCCGACAAAACGATCGACCAGGCCGGCCTGGTGCGCGGTGAGCTGGCGGGTGACCTCGTCATACACCGCCTGGGTGATCGGCTTGGCGTTGCGGCCGCGCGCGAGCAGCGCCACCGCATGTTCGGCCGGCACCAGGAAGCTCACCTGCTGGCCGTCCAGCCGGGTGGCCACATTGATGCCGATGACGTTGCCAGCCTGGTCGACCGCCGGGCCGCCGCTCATGCCCGGGTTGAGCGACCCGCCGAAGAAGATCTGCGGCAGATAGCTGCGTTCGATCAGGCCGTTGAAGGTGCCCTCGACCACCGCGAAGCCGACGTCCAGCGGGTTGCCCAGCGAGTAGATGCGCTCGCCCTTGGACAGCGGCTTGGCGGCGGCGCGGAACGCCAGCGGCGGGATCGCGACTGGCGCCACCGCGCGTGCCGAGGCGGTTGCCGCCGCGGACGCGGTTGCGGGTGTAGCCGCGGGTGTGGCCGCAGGTTTGGCCGCAGACGCCGCCGATGCAGCCGACGCCGCTGCGGATGACACCTCAGCGGGCGCCTCCCCAGGCGGCAGCACCCTCACCAGTGCCAGGTCGTGCACCACGTCGAAGGCGAGCAGCTGCAAAGCGCCGCTGCGGCCCTCGGCCATCGTGTAGCTCAGGCGGTAGGCCGCGGGCCGCAGCGCGTACTGGCTGACCACGTGGTAGTTGGTGATCGCCAGCCCCTGAGCGTCGACCAGAAAACCCGAGCCCACCGTGGCCTGGCTGTCCTGCTCCTTGAGCAGGGTGCGCACCTGGAGCAGTTGTGCGCGCGTGGATTCGAAGATGCGCTGGCCGCTGGGCGAGACCGGCGGCAGCGTCGCGTCAGTAGGGGTGGGCGGGGTCTGCGCGTGAACCGCGCTGTTCAGCGGGGCGGCAAAGGCAAGACACAAGACGGCGCGCCGGAGTCGGCGCCAGGGCAGGGGGAGCATCGGCGCATTCTAGGAGCCTGTCGGGCTTTGGTCGGGCCGGCGCCGGTGTCAACACCGGTGTCAACACCGGTGCCATCGCGGGTGCCATCGCGGGTGCCATGACAGCTGCCATCACGGCTGCCGCGCGGCCAGAAACGTGGCGAACCATTCGGGCGCGCTGCACCAGCGCGCACAACGATCACTTGAGCGCCGAGGCGGCGCGCTTCTCGACGATGCGCCGCTGCGAAGCGCCGGTTCAGCTCATCTTCAGCACACGCTTGCGCGTGGGCCGCGGGAACAAGCTGTCGAGGGCCGCCAGGGCCGTGACGTCAACATCAAGCTCGGCCGCGGCGAAGTTGTCGCGCAAGTGCTGCGGGTTCACCGCCTTGGGGATCGGCATCACGCCGCCGCGTGCCATCAGCGTGGCCAGCGCCAGTTGCGCGGGCGTGGCGTTGAGGCGCTGCGCGATATCGCTGAAGCCGCGGTGCGCGGCGAGCGCGCCGGCGTCGATCGGGCAATAGGCCATCAGCGGCATTTGGCGCGCCTGCAGCCAGGGCAACAGGTCGAACTCGACACCGCGCTCGCGGGGCGAGTAATACACCTGGTTCGCGGCGCAGGCCGGGCCCCCGGGCAGCGCGCTGAGTTCCTGCATCTCGGCGAGGTCGAAGTTGCTCACGCCCCAGTGGCGGATCCAGCCGCGCTGTTGCGCGGCTTCGAAGCCGGAGATCGTCTTGGCCAGCGGGTGTTCGCCGGGCCAGTGCAGCAGGTAGAGGTCGACCTGGTCGAGCTGAAGGCGGCGCAGGCTGCGCTCGCAGGCGGCGAGTACGCCCTTGGTGCTGGCGTTGTGCGGGTAGACCTTGGTGACGATGAAGAGCTCGTCGCGGCGCACCGCGCCATTGCGCATCGCGTCGGCCAGCGCCTGGCCGAGCAGCGTCTCCGCGCCGCCGTCGCCGTACATCTCGGCGCTGTCGAAGACGCGGTAGCCGATGTCCAGGGCCAGGCGCAACGCGTCCTGCTCGGCCTTCGCGCTCACCCGCGACTCGCCCATGCGCCAGGTACCCAGGCCGAGCGCGGGCCGCGTTTCGCCGTTCGGGAAGGTGACAAGCCGCATGTCGATGGGCCCTGGGCACAGGTTGGACCCGGCAGTTTAGGCGCCGGGCGGTCGCTGCGGCCAGAGGACAAGGCCGCTTTATCATTGGGGCATGCCCAACCGCCCCCGCGACGTCGCGCAGATCCGGCTCGACAACGCGCTTGTGCTGTTCGACGAGTTCGTCCGCGCCACCGTCAAACACCCCGACGCGGCCACGCTGCGTGGCCTGGAAGGCCGCTTCGCCGAGCGCCTGATGATCCAGCCGAGTTACTGGAGCCAGATCAAGAGCCGCTCGCGCCAGATCGGCGAGAAGCTGGCGCGCCAGTTCGAGCAGCGTTGCCACAAACCCTGGGGCTGGCTCGACCAGATACACGACGACGCCGGCTTCGCTGCGGCGGCCCTGGGCACGGCCGGCTTCACGCGGACCTCGGCAGCGCCAGGCACCAGGCCAGGCACAGCGCCAGGCGAGGCGCATGTGAACGCCAACGACAGCGACGACCGGCAGCCCCGCGACGACGACGAACGCTTCATCGTCGGCCTGGTACTCACCTACTACCGCCGCCACCCGCAACGTGCGCGCACCCGCCTGCTCGACCTGCTCGGCGAAGTGCTGATGCCGTCGGCAGCGGCCGCGCCGACGGGGGCCAAGGCGGCGCCGAAACCTCCGGCTGCTACGGAGGACACCCGCGAGCTGTGGCTCAAGGCCCAGCGCGATGTGGCGCCGCTGAAACAAAAGAAGCGCTAAGCGGGTTTCATCCCAAGAACTGGGGATGACCCGGGCTTGCGCAAGATAATATTTTGTTTATCATTTGCGCAAGTCGAATGACGGTGCGGGCCCGGCAAGCCACCCGCAGCGCCCCCCGACGACACCCCGGTTCCTCCACCCGCAGCCCACCGCCCATGTCGATTACCAACGCTCTGCAGACCTTGTGCGCGAAAGCGAGCGGGCTGCGCATGCTTCTGGCCAACGGTCCTCCCGGGACCGCCGCGGGTTGAGCCCCTGGCGAACAGCTGAAGGCTCACAGAACTCACGGCCCGGGGTGCTTCTTGCCCCGGGCCGTTGGTTTTTCAGCGTCCGTTTTCTTCGGCGATCGCACTTCACCGATCGCACTTCAAGTCCCGCTCGCCGACGAGCTTCACCAAGGAGACCACGATGTTCAAGCTGACCCTCACCCCACGCAAACCGCGCAACCCGCTGGTCGCCGCCAGCCGCATGCGCAAGGCGGGCTCGCACCGCAAGTCGATCGGCACCGAGCGCCAGCGCTTGGGCCGCGAGATGCAGCGCGAGCTCGACCGGATGAAACACCCAAGCCCCTGACTGACGCGGCGCGACGCAGCCCCTGCGCGCGCCCACCGAGGAGAAACGATCATGTCGTATCGAAGCCTTCCCTTGCGGAGCGAAGAGGCCGCTCCCCGTTCCTTGTCCTACAACACGCGCGTGGTTCTCGCCGCGCTGCTCCACGCAGCCAGCCTGGTGCTCGGGCGCGTGGCCGTGCGGCTCGCCGCGGTCGCGGTTGCACCCCGCTTGGCGGAGTTGGCACCGCAGGTGGTGGAGTTCCACGCCGAGGCCGGTGCACCCGAAGGTGCGCTGTATGTCGACGGTGAGCTCGTCGGGCACCTGAGCGGCATCACGCGCCTGTGATGTGCCCTGGCCTTGGGCATGCCTTCGCATTGGGCGGCGCCGTGACACCGCGGCGACAGAACCGGCCCCCTGCGACGCGCTATCGTGCGCGTCGCAGGGCTTGGCCGGTGCAGCATGGGTTGCAGCAGGCGCTGTGAGCAAAGGACTTGCCATGCCAGCCAACGCCTATCGACTGCTGGTTCGCCGCGACAACCTGCGCGAGACCCGCATCGAGGCCGCCACGCCTGACGCCGGGCGCGCGCTGAGTGACGGCGAGCTGCGGCTCAAGGTCGAGCGTTTTGCGCTCACCGCCAACAACATCACCTACGCCGCATTTGGCGAGACGATGAAGTACTGGCAGTTCTACCCGGCGGACGAGACCTGGGGCTGCGTGCCGGTGTGGGGTTTCGCCACCGTGCTCGAGTCGCGCGCCGACGGTGTGGCGGTGGGAGAGCGGCTTTACGGCTACCTGCCAATGGCCACGCATGCGCTGCTGCACGCGGGGCGTGTCGGCCCGCTCGGCTTCACCGACACCAGCGCGCACCGCGAGGGCCTGGCCGCGGTCTACAACCAGTACCAGCGCTGCGCCGCCGACCCCGGCTACCGCGAGGCCTTCGAGGACTACCAGGCGTTGCTGCGCCCGCTCTTCGCCACCTCGTTCCTGATCGACGACTTCCTCGCCGAGTCGAAGGCCTTTGGCGCCCGGCAGGTGCTGATGAGCAGCGCGTCGAGCAAGACGGCCTACGGCACCGCGTTTTGCATCGGGCAGCGCGGTGCGGCGGGTTGGCGGCGGGTGGGTTTGACTTCGCGGGCGAACCTCGGCTTCACACGGTCGCTCGGCTGCTTCGACGTGGCGCTGGAGTACGGCGAGCTGGCTACGTTGCCGGCCGGCGTGCCCACCCTGTTCATCGACTTCGCCGGCGACGCCAAGCTGCGCCGCGCGGTTCACGAACACTTCGGCGATGCGCTCACCTACAGCTGCGCGGTGGGCGGCACCCATTGGCAGGAGCTGGGCAGCGGTGCGGGGCTGCCCGGCCCGCGCCCGGTGCTGTTCTTCGCACCCGCACAGGCCAAGCAGCGCGCCGCGCCGCCGCCGCAAGGCTGGGGCCCTGCGGGCTTGGCGCAGCGCATCGGGCAGGCGCTGAACGGCTTTGCGGCACAGGCGGCGAGCGCAACGCCAAGTTGGATAGAGCCGGTGGAGGCGCGTGGCGCCGACGCGATGCGTGACGCCTACACAAGGCTGCTCGAGGGCCGCATCGAACCGCGCGTGGGATTGATGCTGGTGCCCTGACCCCATCTCCCATAGCCCGGCCCGGCGCGCGGCAGCTTCGCATCGGGTTCAACCGGCGCGGCACAACGGGCACCGGACCCCAGCGGCAGTGCGGTGGTGTCCTTGATCCGGTGATGCACGAAAACACCCGCCTGCCGCAGGGCGACGCCGGAACGCCGCGGCCCGCGCGCCTACAGTGTCGGTTTCGCCAGAGCTGGAGACAGGTCATGCAGTTCACTCCCTGGGACAACCCGATGGGCACCGATGGTTTCGAGTTCATCGAATACGCGGCGCCCGACCCGCTGGCCATGGGCCAACTGTTTGAGCGCATGGGCTTCCGCCCGATCGCCAAGCACCGTCACAAGAACGCGACGCTCTACCGGCAGGGCGGGATCAACTTCATCGTCAATGCCGAGCCCGACTCGTTCGCCCAACGCTTCGCGCGCCTGCATGGGCCGAGCATCTGCGCGATTGCGTTCCGTGTGCAGGACGCCAAAGCGGCGTACGAACGGGCGCTCGAACTCGGTGCCTGGGGCTATGCGGGGCAGGCGGGCCCGGGGGAGCTGAACATCCCGGCGATCAAGGGCATCGGCGATTCGGTGATCTACCTGGTCGACCGCTGGCGCGGCAAGAACGGCGCGCAAGCCGGCGACATCGGCAACATTGGCTTCTTCGATGTCGACTTCGAAGCCCTGCAAAGCGACTCCGGCGCGAGCCTGAACCCGCCGGGACACGGCCTGACCTACATCGACCACCTGACCCACAACGTGCACCGCGGCCGCATGGCGGAATGGGCCGAGTTCTATGAGCGGCTGTTCAACTTCCGCGAGGTTCGCTACTTCGACATCGAGGGCCAGGTGACCGGCGTGAAGAGCAAGGCGATGACCAGCCCCTGCGGAAAGATCCGCATCCCGATCAACGAAGAAGGCAACGAGAAGCCGGGGCAGATCCAGGAGTACCTGGACAACTACCACGGCGAGGGCATCCAGCACATCGCGCTCGGCTCGCGCGACCTGCTCGCCACGGTGGACGCGCTGAACGCGAGTGGGGTGAAGCTGCTCGACACGGTCGAGACCTACTACGAGCTGATCGACAAACGGATCCCGGGGCACGGTGAGAACGTGGCCGAGCTGAAGAAGCGCAAGGTGCTGGTCGACGGCAAGGCAGGCGAGTTGTTGCTGCAGATCTTCAGCGAGAACCAGCTCGGGCCGATTTTCTTCGAGTTCATCCAGCGCAAGGGCGACCAGGGCTTCGGCGAGGGCAACTTCAAGGCCTTGTTCGAAAGCATCGAGCTCGACCAGATGCGCCGCGGCGTGCTCAACGCCGAAGGCTGAGCTTCGGGCCGATCGGCCTGTGTGGGACGGGGTCGGCGCTCCCCGTCAGAGGGTGTTGTTCTTCCCCCTTTGGGGCGATGTGCGATCGGGCTGGCGGTGGGCAGACTCGGCTTCGTCGATCTGCGAATACCCGCCATGAACCCCTGCATCGCCGAACGCTCCTCGCTCGTGTTGTTTGCTGCGCTCGCGATGGCGCTGGCCCTGGGCTTGCTCAGCGCCGGGCCGGTCATGATCGACGTCGGCACGAGCGCGAATCCACCGCTGACCCGCCTGGCAGCGTCGGCACTGTTGGCCGCAAGCGCCTGGCGCTGGACGCGGTCGGCAAATCAGCCCCACGACGCGCCAGCGCATGCCATCACCGCGCTGCTGATGCTCATGGGCTTGTGGGGCATCGCCGCGGGTTCAAGTGCAGCCGCAATCGCATCGCGCCACGCGTTGACCGCGGGGGTGGCGGTGTTATTTGTGTTTTCGCAGCTCTGCGCATCAAACCTGTCGCTGCGTTGGCGGCGCGTGGCCTCGATCACTGTGGTGGCTGGCGCCGTTATGGTCGCGGCGGTGGCTCAAAGCGCCGTTGTGTTGGACGCCCGACTTGACCTGCGCCTGGTGATCTGGCTGCAGGCGCTGCCTTTGTTGCTGTGGCCGGCGCAAGGAAGCGCGTCGGGTGCTCGCTGGCGGCCGCGTTCGGTGCTGCCGATGGCCTTGATCTGGGCGCTGGTGCTGGTGGCGTCACATGCCGGTGCGCTGGCCGGCGTCGAGATGCCTGCGGTGTTGAGCAATGCGGCGGCCTTCCAAGCGACCGGCCTGGCGCTGCTGGCCGCTTGGGCGGCCTGGAACCCTCACCATGAGGACGTGGCGCCGCTTGACGCGGTGCCCTCGGTTTCAGTGGGGGAACTCGATGGACCCAGCCGGCGCAGCACTTCCCTGATCACTTCGGGCTGAGACACCATGTGCACATGCGCGACGCCGGCCAGATGGCGGTTGTCCGCGTCGGGCAAGGTAGCGGTGGACGCGGGGAACACGATGTTGTCGCAGTGGCCGTAAAAGCAGGTGAAGCGGGACCTCAGGGCCGTGGATTCGTGCGTTCCCAGCTCGAGGATCCATCGGCTCGCGAGGCGCATTTCCCGCGCGTTGCGCGAATAGCCGAAACGACCGAGCCAGGTGCCTCCATGCGGTGTTCCGATCGTCACCACGCCGTGGATGCGTTCGGCGTTGCCCGGCGTGCGGAGCCAGGCGCGTGCCGCCAGGCCACCCATGCTGTGAGCGACGATCAGAGGGGCCAGACCGGTGGCCTGGATCGCGCGCTGAACCGCCCTTTCGATCGCCGGGGTGTACTGGTCGATCGAGCCGAAGACCGGTTCGAGGTTCGCCGCCACGAAAGGTACGTCGCCTTCGCGCAGCTGGCGCATCCACGGGTTCCATAGCGCCCGGTTGCAGACAAAGCCATGCAGCATGACGACCGCGCGGCGTCCCGTCGGGCGCTCGGGCAGGTGGTCGGGCAGCGCGGCCGCACGAAAAGGCTGGCGCCAGCCGAAGACCTGGGCCGCGGCGACCACCTCGGCGCTCCAGGCCCGCAGCAGATGTAGCAAAGTCGCAGGCGGCGCTGGGTCGTTGCGGTTCAGGCGCCGCAGCAGGACGAATTCCAGGCCCAGGATCGGCGCGTGAACAAAGAGAATGACCAGCGCGCCCAGGACCGCAACCAGCGACGAGCCCTGCCGGAACCAGAAGACTGCCCACGCGATGGCGACGACCAGCAGGGTCGAGACGATGAACTGCTGGAGTCTGGCGAGCACGCGCCGGCCCTGCTTCAGGCCAGTGCCACGGTGCGGCCGGTCAAGCGATGCGCCAATGCGGTAGCAAGCTTGTTCACGAGGCCGTAAACCGACAGCTGCGGGTTGGCTCCGATGCTGGTTGGGAACAAGGAGCCGTCGTGCAGCGAGAGGTTGGTGAATTGCCAGTGCACACCGTCAGGCCCGACGACTCCACGCTGCGGATCTGCGGCCATGCCGCAACCTCCCATAACATGGGCGCTGACAACTCTAGTGAGCAGTGGCTTCATCGGCAAGCGCGCGATGGCTTCACGGGCCTCGGGCCAACTGGTGTAGGGACGCGCCATCTCGTGCACCGGCACGACCTGTTGCGCGCCGACCGCAAACTGCAACTCGGCCATGGAGAGAAAGGCGCGCCGCGCACCGTCCATCACAAAGGGCGTGAGCGGGTAGTCGAGTTGCGCCGAGCCGTCGCCGCGCAAGCTGACCTTGCCACCTGGCGATTGCGCATGGAAGCCGTCGCGCAACAGAGCGAGCAGAGCATGGGTGTTGGCAAACTTCGACAGCATGTCGGCCTGTGCTTTGCCGTAACCCGCCAAGGTCGACGAAAAGATCACCGGGTGGATCGGAGGCGCCTCGAGCTTGTAGCCGATCGGGCCATTGACGGGCGTGTTGTCGAGGTAGTGATCCGAGTAGATGGACTGCGGCGCGCCGCTCCAGCCTTCGACCCGGTGGGCGAAGGTAGCGGCGGAAATGACCACCGGATGCAGGAAGGTGCGTGCTCCGAGCAGGCGGTGGGGATCGGGCAGCTCGGAGCGCAGCAGGAGGCCTGGCGAGTTGATTGCGCCACCGGCGACGACATAGTGCGCGGCGACGATTCGGCACTCGGAGGCACTGGCCACTGTGCCGTTGGCGAGCACGGGCACACAGCGCAACGCGGTGATTTTTTTGCCGCGGTGCTCCAGTCGTTCGGCGCGGGTGCTCACCAGCAGCGTGGCGCCGCGCTCGAGCACGGTGGGAATGGTGGTGACCAACATCGACTGCTTCGCGTTCGTCGGGCAGCCCATGCCGCAGGAACCGAGGTTCAGGCAGCCTTTGACATTGCGCTGAATCGTCGAGGCCGAAATGCCCAGCTTTTCGGCCGCGCGCTTCAGCAGGGCATTGTTCTCGTTCGCCGGCGTGAGCCAGGGTCCGATGCTCAGGCGACGCTCGGCCTGTTCGAACCAGGGCAACATGGCGTCGGGCGTGCATTCGGCGAGCCCGAAGTGCTCGCGCCAGTATTCGAGCGTCGTGGCGGGCGTCCGGAATGAACTGGTCCAGTTGACCGTGGTTGAACCACCGACACACCGACCCTGCATGATGTTGATCGCCTTGTCGGAGGTCTTGCGCGCCCCGCTCTCCTGGTAGAGCGACGGGTAGGCGTCACTCTCGCGTTGGCGAAAGTCGGTGCTGCTTTTCAGCGGACCTTCCTCCACCAGCACAACACTCAGTCCAGCTGCGGTGAGCAGCTCGGCGGTGATACCCGCGCCCGCGCCGCTGCCAACAATGACAACGTCGCAAGCTAGCGTGCTTGGCAACGGTCGCCCGGGCAGGCCGAGCACGCTCCAGCCGGAGTCCAGTCCAAGTCGAATCGGGTCGGGAAAGGCGGTCATGCCAGCTAGACCTGAGCGGGACCCGGGTAGTGGAGCGCTGGCCAGGCATCCGGCGCGGCGTAAAAAGCGGCATTAGTGAGATCACGAAGCGCGTGGTACGCCTGTTGGCGCAAGGCGATGCCGGACAGCCGCATCGATTGCAGCGCTGCTTGCACTTCAGCGGTCTCGGCCTTTGCCCACTCTGTCTGCAGGCCAGCGAAAAGGCGCCTACCCGGTGCACTCGCCAGTATGCCGAGGAGTTCTGACAGTTCGTCCCTGACATGCCGTGGGAAAGCGGCGACCGTCTCATCGAGCCGTGAGAGGTGTGTGGTCATGTCGGTAGCACGCCTGCCGACCTGGGTCGGCAGGCTGCCCTCCAGAACCGCTCCAGCAACTGCCGCGAGAATCGCGCGACTGGCCTCTGTCAACCGCTGATTCACAATGCCTGGTCTAACGACTGCAAAACCTGCGCTGGCCGCGACCACCAGGATCGTTGTGGTGGTGCCTAGCGCAAGCAGCGTTCGCCGTTTCATGGTGCGACAGTGTTGCACCATCCGGTCAGTTTGCACTAGAGCGCGACAACTAAGCTGCGATAAAGCCTCCAAAGCAGCGAAAAAGGCCCAACCAGTATTGGTTGGGCCTTCTCGGATATTAGCCTGACAATGTCCTACTTTCACACGGGAATCCGCACTATCATCGGCGCTGAGGCGTTTCACTGTCCTGTTCGGGATGGGAAGGAGTGGGACCACCTCGCTATGGTCATCAGGCTTAACTTGTCGCCAGCCAGACATAGTCTGGCCAGCAAATTCGTAGAATCGAATCAAATGATCATGTCACCCTGGCATAACTCTTTGACTTCCGGCCAAAGTTATAGGGTCAAGCCTCACGATAAGATTTGCCGCACCAAACAATGGAACTGAGTTTTCAATATCGGAGGGATTGGCTGTTTGATTTTTATTTTCTGCGTATGCAGGTTCAATCACCGAACCCGCTTTCACATTTCGGATATCAAAAACTTTTCCGTCCGGCCAAGTAATGTTAAGCGAATCAAGTTGGAGGGATTTTCCCATTCCAATGGACATGGGCGTAATCATGGAAGACTGATAGCCACGGACGGGCATGAATTCAAAATACTGGACCATGCCTGGTGAGTATGCTTTTATTTTGCTACCGATAACATTCGTTCCAGCGTTGTTCTTCAACAAATCAATTTTTGCAAAAGCTGATTGTTTCTTCTCGGCCATCGTGTTTTTATAAAGGAGGGCTGTGGAATTCATGGAGTTGATAATCAAATCCTGGTCGCCATCATTGTCCAAATCGGCAAAGGCTGCACCACTGCTTTTATTTTTTGATGTAATGCCCCAATCTTTTGTTGTGTTGGAAAAGGAAAGGTTGCCATTATTTTTAAATAAAAAATTACCCTCATTGATGGAGGGCATAGAGTTTAAAATGAGTTGCAAATCAAGTGGTGCCCCTGTTTGTTGAGACTTGAGTTTTTCATCAACTGTGAATTTTAAAAACTGCATGTTGGTGTAATCCTTTTCGTAGCCATTGGTTACAAACAAATCTTTCCAACCATCGCCATCAAATACCGATTGGAGTTGGGCA
>JANNGZ010000015.1:0-5926 GCA_031404155.1 Burkholderiales bacterium | reverse complement strand
GCAGCGGCTCACGCACGCGGCGGCTAAGGCCAGCGAAGTCAGCTTCGCGCAGGTCTGGGCCAACGACGAGGATGCGGCCTACGACCGGATGTGATCGATGGCCGCCAGCTCGAGGTTCAGCTTCGGAGACGTGGTGCTCGTGCCGTTTCCGTTCACGGATCAGTCGGGCACCAAGAAGCGTCCGGCGGTCGTCGCCTCGAGCCACGGCTACAACGCGAACCGGCGCGACATCGTGATCATGGCGATCACGAGTCAGGTGCGCACGCCGATGGGCTTCGGCGAGGCGATGGTCGGCGACTGGCAAGCCGCCGGGCTCATCAAGGCGTCCGTCCTCAAGCCGATCTTCGCCACAATCGAGCAAGGACTCGTTCTGCGCGTCATGGGCCACCTCTCGGCGGCCGACAGCAAGACGCTGCGAGAGGTCGTCGGCGATGTGATCGGGTGAGCCAACCGGCGGGGCGCGATGCGCGCAGCCATCTCAAGCAAGTCCGAACGCGCCGACGACGGCATCAGCCCTCAGGCGTGAATTCGCCCTCGGGCCTTCGCCAGCCACAAGGCCCCTTCCGGGCCCTTGAGCGCGGGCTTCAGCCCCGGTGGCGGGCGATGAAGCCGGCGACCGCCGAGAGCACCTGCTCGGGCTGGTCGCGGTGGGGCGAGTGAGCGCACGCGGGCAGCTCGAGCAACTCGGCTTGCGGCACCCGCAGCGCGATGCCACGCACCTGCTCCAGCGTGCCGTACTCGTCGTCGAGGCCTTGAATGGCGAGCAGCGGGCAGGTGATCGAGGCGAGCTCGCGCTCGATCGACCAGGCGCGGAACGCGGGGTCGAGCCAGATGCGGTTCCAGCCCCAGAACGCCGAGTCGGGGTCTTCGTGGTACTTCGCCAGGCTCTGGCGCCAGGGGGTCTCGAGGTAGGTGCTGCGCGCCTTCTTGATGCTCTGCACCGAAACCTCTTCGACCACGATATGCGGCGCGAGCACCACCACACCGGCCACCCGCTGCACAAACCGGGCCGCAAAAAGCAGCGCAATCGAGGCGCCGTCGCTGTGGCCGAAGAGCCAGGGTTTGTCGGTTGCGGTTTCGATGTTCAGCGCGCCGAACAGGGCCGGCAGCAACTCATGCGCCTGGCGGTGCATGAAGTCGGGCGCCCAGGCCTCTTCACGCGCACGCGGCGTGGAGCGGCCATAACCGGGGCGCGAGTAGACGAGGCCGCGGGCGCCGGCGGCCTGGCAAAGCCGCTGCGGAAAATCCTTCCACATCGCCAGCGAGCCCAGGCCTTCGTGCAGGAACACGATCAGCGGCGCGGTGGTATCGCGCGCGCCGACCCGCCCGTCGATCCAGCGGTGCTCGATGCGAACCGGGCGCCCGCGCCAGTCGACGTCGACGAACCCGACGCCTTGGCTCATTTCACGGCGGCCTCGACCTCACGCAGCTTGAAGCGCTGGATTTTCCCGGTGGCGGTCTTCGGCAGCTCGGTCACGAAGGCGATCGAGCGCGGGTACTTGTAGGGCGCGAGGCGGTCCTTCACGAAGGCCTTGAGCTCGTCCTCGCTGGCCTGCTGGCCGGCCTTCAGCACCACGAAGGCCTTGGTCTTGGTCAGCCCCTCGGCATCGGGCACGCCGATCACCGCGGCCTCAAGCACCGCGGGATGCAGCGCCAGCGTGGACTCCACCTCGAAGGGCGAGACATAGATGCCGCTGACCTTGAGCATGTCGTCGCTGCGGCCCGAGTAGGTGTAGCTGCCGTCGGCGTTGCGCAGGTATTTGTCGCCGCTCTTGCACCAGGCGCCCTGGAAGGTCTCGCACGACTTGTCGCGCTGGTTCCAGTACATCAGCGCCGCGGACGGCCCGTGGATGTAGAGGTCGCCGATCTCCCCCTCGGCCACCGCGCGGCCGTCTTCGCCGCGCAACTCGACCTCGTAGCCCGGCACCGGCCACCCGGTGCTGCCGTAGCGCACCCGGCCCGGTGTGTTGGAGAGGAAGATGTGCAGCATCTCGGTGGAGCCGATGCCGTCGATGATGTCGGTGCCGAAATGCGCCTTGAAGCGCTCACCGAGGTCCGCCGGCAAGGCCTCACCCGCCGAGGACACCAGGCGCAGCGCCACGTCGCTTCGGGCCGGCAACTTCGGCGACGCCAGCATGCCGGCGAAGCCGGTGGGGGCGCCGAAGAACGCGGTGGGTTTGTGCTTTGTCCAGCGCTGGAACACCGCGTCGGGGGTCGGGCGCTCGGCCATCAACACGGTGGTGGCGCCCACGCTCATCGGGAAGGTCAGCGCGTTGCCCAGGCCGTAAGCGAAGAACAGTTTCGCGGCTGAGAAGCAGATGTCGTCTTCGCGCAGGCCGAGCACGGCACGGCCATACAACTCGGCCGTCCAGTAGGGGTTGGCATGGCTGTGCACCGCGCCTTTTGGGCGGCCTGTGGAGCCGGACGAGTAGAGCCAGAATCCGATCTCGTCGGGGCCGGTGGCGGCGGGCGCGGCCAGGGCTTGATGCGCCGCGATGAAGTCTTCGACGCTCTGCGCATTTGGCGGTAAGGCGCCGCTGGCGCGCGAGACGACTAGGCGCTTCAGCTCGTGCGGCGCCTGCGCCATCGCCGCTTGCAGCGTGGGCAGCAGCGCCGCGCTCACCACGGCCGCCTGCGCGCGGCTGTGGGCGAGCATGTAGGCGTAGTCGTCGGCGGTGAGCAGCGTGTTCAGCGCCACCGGCACCACGCCGGCGTACAGCGCGCCGAGGAAGGCCACCGGCCAGTCGCTGTTGTCGTGCATCAGCAGCAGCACCCGCTCCTCGCGGCGCAGCCCCAGCGCGAGCAGGCCGGCGGCGAAGCGGCGCACCCGCTCGTCCAGCGCGCCGTAGCTCAAGCTGCCCTGGTCGTCGATGAACGCCGCCTTGGCCGCGCGGCCCGCGTTGCGCTCGAGCAGGTGCTGCGCGAAGTTGAAGAGGGCGCCGGGCGCCGGAACTTGAGGGCTGGTCATGCGGGTCTCCAAGGATCTTGTGGCGGCAGCACCCGCGCGCTCGAACTGAGCGGCGCGCGAGCGCCAAATTTTGCGGCCGGCGGCGGCCTATCGGGTGAAGCGGATCTCGCCCGCGGGCAGCAGGTACAGCACCAGCGCCCGGCCCTGCGCCACCGTGGGCCGGTGCGCACTGCCGGGCGGGTAGACCACCCAGCCGGCGGGCCGGCCGTCGAAGGTGGCGTCGCCCTGCGTCGGCATCAGCAAATCGATTTCGCCTTGAGGGTGCGCGTGATGCGGCCCGGCGATGTTTTCCATGTCGACCACGTCCACTGAAAAACCGTGCAGGTCCTCAGCGGGTTTGAAGACGCGGCCGTAGCGGATGCCGCCACCTTCGCGCTCACACAGCCAGCCGGCGGCGACACCGGTTTCACAACCCCTCTTGATGCGTTGGTAGCTGGCACTGCCCGCCCCATGTTCGGCGTTGAGCCAGGCATCCAGCGCGGCGTCGAGCGGGCGGCCGGCGAGTTGGGCGGTCAAGCTGGCCATCGCCTGGCGAAATTCGGTCATGGTCATCGTCGATCTCCTGCATCGGTTCGGCTTGCGGTAGCCGTTGATATGCAGTATTGTGCTTCCACTGGACGATTAAAGTCAACTCCAAGCCATGGAAAGCACTTTACTGCCTTCGAAACGGATGCTGCGCGCCGGCGCTCGGGACGAAAAGGCCGCGCCCAACGGCCGCAAGGCCGGCGCCGCCGACTTCACTGCCGATGCCACCGCCGATACCGCCGTCGAAGCAGATGCCGTGGTCGGCGCCGCCGCAGGGGCTGACCCGCGCGACCCCTTCCTGGCTGCGCTCGGGGAGCGGCTGCGCAACCTGCGCGCGCGCCGCGGCCTCACGCGCAAGGCGGTGGCCCTGGCCGCGGATGTGTCCGAGCGTCACCTGGCAAACCTCGAATATGGCGTCGGCAATGCCTCGATCCTCGTGCTGCTACAAGTGGCCGGCGCGCTGCAATGTTCTCTCGCCGAATTGGTCGGCGACGTGAGCACCTCCTCGCCCGAATGGCTGCTGATTCGCGAACTCCTGGACGGCCGCGACGAGGCCGCGCTGCGCCGGGCGCGGGTGGCGATCGATGAACTGCTCGGCAGCGGCAGCGGCGGTGGCAGCAAGGGCACCGGCCAGGCCAGCGCCCACAGCGCGCGCATCGCACTGGTGGGCCTGCGCGGCGCGGGCAAGTCCACGCTCGGCCAGATGCTGGCCGACGACCTGGAATTCCCCTTCGTGGAGCTGAGCCGCGAGATCGAGAAGTTCGCCGGTTGCAGCATCTCGGAGATCCAGGCGCTGTATGGCATGAACGCCTACCGCCGCTACGAACGCCGCGCCCTCGAAGAAACCATCCAGCTCTACCCCGAGGCGGTGATCGCCACGCCCGGCGGGCTGGTGTCCGACGCCGCCACCTTCAACATGCTGCTCGGCCATTGCACCACCGTGTGGTTGAAGGCCGACCCGGAACACCATATGCAGCGCGTGGCCGCTCAGGGCGACATGCGGCCGATGGCGGCGAGCAAGGAGGCGATGGAAGATCTGCGCCGCATCCTCACCGGCCGCGCGGCGTTCTATTCCAAGGCCGAGATGACGGTGGACACCAGCGCGTTGCCACTCGACGCCACCTTTGTGGCGCTGCGAAGCGCGGTCCGCCAAGCCTTGAGGCTGCCCGCCTGAGACGCCGCCAAATTTTTTCCACCGGCCGATTGACCTATGTCAAAACACGCACTATGATGCATATACTGTTCTGAGAACATGCATCATCGTGCAATACATCGGATTGGAGACCACCCCATGAGCACCCCGCCCCGCGTCGAATACCGCACCCACCCGTCCGCGTACAAACACTGGAAGCTCAGGTTCGAGGGCCCGGTGGCCACGCTCGCCGCCGACTTCGACGAAAACGCCGGCCTTCGCCCCGGCTACAAGCTCAAGCTCAACAGCTACGACCTCGGGGTCGACATCGAGCTGAACGACGCAATCAACCGGGTGCGCTTCGAGCACCCCGAAGTGCGCACCCTGGTCATCACGAGCGCCAAGGACAAGGTGTTCTGCTCGGGCGCCAACATCTTCATGCTCGGCGTGAGCAGCCATGCCTGGAAGGTGAACTTCTGCAAGTTCACCAACGAAACCCGCAATGGCCTCGAAGACTCGTCCACGCATTCGGGGCCTGAAGTTCCTGGCCGCGGTGAACGGCGCCTGCGCCGGCGGCGGCTACGAACTCGCGCTGGCCTGCGACGAGATCATCCTGGTGGACGACCGCTCCTCGGCGGTGAGCCTGCCCGAGGTGCCGCTGCTCGGTGTGCTGCCCGGCACTGGCGGCTTGACGCGCGTGACCGACAAGCGCCACGTGCGCCACGACCTGGCCGACCTGTTCTGCACCAGCGTCGAGGGCGTGCGCGGGCAGAAGGCCAAGGACTGGCGCCTGGTGGACGACATCGCCAAGCCGCAGGTGTTTGCGCAGAAGGTGCAGGAGCGTGCGCTGCAACTCGGCGCCAAGAGCGACCGGCCGGCGGGTGCCCCAGGCATCACGCTGACGCCGCTGCAACGCCAGGACGAGGCCGACGCGCTGCGTTATGAGTTTGTCGGCGTCGAGATCGACCGCAGCAAACGCACCGCCACGTTTACCGTGAAGGCGCCCAGCACGGCGCAGCCCACGACGCCCGAGGCCATCGTGGCCGCGGGCGTGCGCTGGTGGCCGCTGCAAATGGCGCGTGAACTCGAAGACGCGATCCTGCAGATGCGCACCAACGAACTCGACATCGGCACCTGGCTGGTCAAGACGCAAGGCGACGCTGCGGCGGTGCTGGCCAGCGACACCACCTTGCTCGCCCACAAGGACCACTGGCTGGTGCGCGAAACCATCGGCCTGCTGCGCCGCACCTACAGCCGGCTCGACGTTTCCTCGCGCAGCCTGTTTGCGCTGGTCGACGAGG
>JANNGZ010000014.1:0-8435 GCA_031404155.1 Burkholderiales bacterium | reverse complement strand
TGATCTTCATCAGCCACAAACTCGACGAGGTGCTGCGGGTGTCGCAGCGCATCGCGGTGCTGCGCGGCGGCAAGCTGGTGACCACCGTGGCCGCGGCCTCAGCCAGCAAGGCGCGGCTGGCCGAATGGATGGTCGGGCACGAAGTGGCGCCGCCGCGCAAGCGCAGCCACACCAGCGGCGGTGTGGTCTGCGCACTGCACGATGCCACGCTGCACCGCAGCGCCTTGCGCGGCCCACGCTGGCTGCACGCAAAGCCGGCCGCGGGCGAGCCGAATGGCGGCGGGACGCAGGCCGCACAGCCCGACCTGAGGCGGCCGACATCTCATGGCGCGCCGACCCCGCGAGCTGCCCGCCCGCTGCTCGACACGGTGACGCTGCAGGTGCATGAGGGCGAGATCGTCGCGATCGCCGGCGTCGCGGGCAACGGCCAGCAGGCGCTGGCCGAGGTGCTCGGTGGCGGGCGCGCACTGGACGCCGGCCAGGTGATGCTGCGTGGCCGGAATATGCGAGCACGGCCGCGCGACTGGGTCGAGGCCGGCGTGGCGCGGGTGCCCGAAGACCGCCATGTGCTCGGCGTGGTGGGCGACATGGCGCTGTGGGAAAACCTGGTGCTCGAGCGTTACGCCACCCGCGCCTTTTCGCGCTGGGGCGTGCTGCGCCGCTCGCGTGCGGCCCGCTACGCGGAGCGCCTGGTGCAGCGTTTCGGGGTGCGCGGCGCGGCCGATGTGCAGGCGCGCACCGCGGCGCTCTCGGGCGGCAACCTGCAAAAGCTGATCCTCGCCCGCGCGCTGGCCGGCGACCCCGACGCGCTGCACGCGCCGGCGCTGATCGTGGCCAACCAGCCCACCTGGGGCCTGGACGTCGGCGCGGTGGCCGAGGTCCACCAGCGCCTGCTCGACGCCTGCGCCAAGGGCAGCGCGGTGCTGCTGATCAGCGAGGACCTCGACGAGGTCTTTGCGCTCGCCGACCGCATCGCGGTGATGCACCAGGGCCGGCTCAGCGATGCCTTGCCGACCCAGCAGTGGACGCTGGCGCGCATCGGCCTGGCCATGGCCGGCCTGGCCTTCACCGCCGAGGCGCTGCTGTCGAACAGCTTCGACGGCCCCGGCGACGCCCGCCTGAACACGCTGCCGATGTCGGACACCGACCGCGCCGGGCTCGGCGACGACGACACCGACTCGTCGGGCCTGTCGGAGCCCTCGCGGCCAGGGGGGCGGCATGCGTCTTGAGCGCCGCGCGCAGGCCTCGCGAGCCGCGCTGCTCGGCGCGCCGCTGCTGGCGGTGGTCTTCACGCTGCTCGTCGCTTCGGGGCTGGTGGCCTGGGCCGGCGCTCCGGTGGGCCAGGCCTACCTGCACCTGATCGAAGGCGGCTTCGGCTCGCGTTTTGCGCTCACCGAAACGCTCACCCGCGCCACCCCGCTGATCCTCACCGGCCTGGCCGCGGCGCTGGCATTCCGGGCGCGCCTGTTCAACATCGGCGCCGAAGGGCAGCTCTATCTCGGCGCGCTGGCCGCGGTGGCGGTCGGCGGGCAACTCGGTGGACAACTTGGCGCGGCGCCGCTGCACCCGACGCTGCTCTTCGTGCTGATGATCGCCGCGGCGATGCTCGCCGGCGCGCTGCTGCTGCTGGGGCCCGCGCTGCTGAAAAGCCGGCTCGGTGTCGACGAGGTGGTGACCACGCTGCTGCTCAACTTCATCGTGCTGCTGTTTGTGAGCGCGATGCTCGACGGCCCGATGAAAGACCCCACCGCGCTCGGCTGGCCGCAGAGCGTTTCCTTGCCCGAGGCCTTGCAGCTCGACAAGCTGCTGCCGCGCAGCCGGGTGCACAGCGGCCTGGTCGCCGCCCTGCTCTGCGCCGTGGCGCTGACCCTGCTGCTGCGTTTCACCACCTTCGGCTTTGAGCTGCGTGCGCTCGGCGCCAACCCCCGCGCCGCCGCGTTTGCCGGCATGCCAGTGACCGCGGTCACGGTGCGCGTGGCGCTCTTGTCGGGTGCGCTCGCGGGCCTGGCCGGCGCGGTGGAGGTGGCCGGCCGCGCCGGCTACGTCACGCTGGACATGAGCCCCGGCTACGGCTACAGCGGCATCGTCATCGCGATGCTGGCCGCGCTGCACCCCCTCGGCGTGGTCGCCGCGTCGGTGTTCGTCGCCGGCATCCTGGTCGGCGCCGACAGCATGAGCCGCGCGGTCAACGTGCCGACCTATATCGCCGACGTGATCGTGGCGGTGGCGCTGGTGTCGATGCTGGTGGCCACCATGTTGACGCAGTACCGCGTGCGCTGGCGGGCGGCATGACCGAGTTGATCGACCTGTTCGCTAGCGTCGCCTTCTGGGCCGCGGTGCTGCGCATCGCCACGCCACTGATCCTGGGCACGCTCGGTGTGCTGCTCTGCGAGCGCGCTGGGGTGCTCAACCTCGGTGTCGAAGGCATCATGGTCGCGGGTGCGTTTGTCGGCTGGCTCGTCGTTTTCAAGGGCGCCAGCCTGTGGGCCGGCGTGGCCGCCGCCGCACTCGTCGGCGCCCTGCTCGGGCTGCTGCACGGCTGGCTCACCGTGTCGCTGGCGCTGTCGCAGCATGTGGCCGGCTTGGGGCTCACGCTGCTGGCGAGCAGCCTCGCGAGTTATGCCTACCGGGTGAGTTTCCCGAAGGTCGACAGCCCGCCGACGGTCCAGCCCTTCGCGCCGATGCAGGGCCTTGCGATCCCGGTGCTCGACACCCAGACGCCGCTGACTTTGCTGGCCTTGTTGCTGGTGCCGGTCGTGGCCTGGTTGCTCTACCGCACCCCGCTCGGCCTGGCCTTGCGCGCCGTGGGCGAGAACCCGGCCGCGGCCGAAGGCCAGGGCTTGTCGGTGGCGCGCCTGCGCATCGGCGCGGTGGTGGCCGGCTCGGCCTTGATGGGCGTGGCCGGCGCCTTCCTCACGCTGGCGGCCTTCAACGCCTTCTACTTCAACATGGTCAACGGCCGCGGCTGGGTATGCGTGGCGCTGGTGGTGTTCGCCTCCTGGCGGCCGGGCCAGCTGCTCGCAGGCGCTCTGCTCTTCGGATTTTTCGACGCCCTGCAACTGCGCCTGCAGCAGTCCGGCGCTGGCGTGTTCGGCATCGACATCCCCTACCAGTACTACCTCATGCTGCCCTACCTGATGGCGATCGTGGCGCTGGTGGCGGTGGCGCGGCGGGCGGCAACACCGCAGGCGCTGATGAAGCCGTGGCGCAAGGGGGAGCGATGAGTTGCCTCCCCCAAGACACCGTCGGCAACGTCAGCCCGCGCCGTCCGCTCATACCCTCCTCGGCTGTCCTCTGTCGCCGCCGAGCTTTCAGGTTTTCGAACAGCCACCACGGCGGCCTGAGCGAAGCCGGCTGTGGTGCTGTGCGTAGCGAAGTGGAGGGGGAATGCACGGGCGGCAGCCCGAGCAGGAGGACATGAGCGGAGTACAGCGCCACAGGCGGCTTCGATCGTGCGCTGCGCGGAGCGCGGCGCCGCAGCCGGCTTCTCTCACGCACTGCGGTCACACGCAGTACCGCACTGGTGGCCTGGAACGCAAGCCGTCTCACATCGTCCGCGCCGAGCGGTGGTCGTGCACCAGCACACCTTCGTGTGGGTCGATCTCGCAGTCCCAGGTTCCTGCGCGATCGCCTCGTGCGTGTGGCGATACCGAGGCCGATGCCGCTGGTGGACCCGGTGACGAGGGCAACCTTGCCGCGAAGGGAGGGCATCTTTGAAGCTCCTGCTGGGTGAACGACCGGCTGCGTGGTGGGCAGCGAATACGTTCGTCAACGAAGAGCCGCAAAACTTTCAGTCGCCGGCGCGGAGAATTTTTGGTGGGTGGGCGTAAGGCCCGCGGCGTCGCTTCGACTGAGCGCCGCCGGCTCGGGGCCGGCGCTGCGTGTGCACCGCCTGCGCCACGCGCAGCGCGTGCAGCGGTCGAACGAAGCAGCCAATGCGAATCTGAATTCGCGCTGCAACTCAGTGAGCCGCCGCAACTGCGGCCGAGCCGCACCGCGCGGGTTGAGGCTCCGGTACATTGCACTCATGGCTCCCACCATCGTGCGCGACGGCCAGTTTCGCTTGTTCTTCTTCTCTCGTGAAGAGACGAGGATTCACGTCCATGTTGCCCACCCAGAAGGTGAAGCGAAGTTCTGGCTGACGCCTTCCGTGGAGCTCGCCAAGAACATAGGTCTGTCCGCAGTCCAAGTGCGCCAAGCGCAAGCGGTGGTCGAAGCTCACATCCAGGAGATTGAAGATGCATGGAAACATCACTTCGGCGGCTGAGGTCACCAACGTGTCCAAGCACGGGTTCTGGCTACTGCTTGGGGACGAAGAACTCGCCATTCCTTTCGCGGACTTCCCATGGTTCAAGGAGGCGACCATCGAGCAACTATCCGACGTGCAGCGCCCAACCGAAAACCACCTTTACTGGCCTCAGCTCGATCTGGACCTGTCCGTTGAATCTGTCCGCGAACCACAGGCCTTTCCTTTGGTGTCGCGTAGCGCTGCCTGACCGAGATGACGCCGGCCCAGAAGTCGCTGTTCACCGTCCTCCAACTGCCGATGCCAACGCCTGCCGAACTCTCCCAGCCCGTTTTGTAGTCTGCGCTTTTGATCCTCGGTCCAAGCAGATCAAGGACTTACGTGCCGTAAGTGTCGAACTCGAGTGGCCGCGGCTGCGCCGCGTTCCTCCTCCGGCATCAAAGCGGCTTGTCGGTTGCCCACCTCCTGACTTCTTCTACCTTGACCGGCGCTCACAGCGCTGTCGGCGTGCCGCCGAGCGGCTGCGGCGTCGCCGGGTAGCATGCAAGCCATGTCCACCCGCGCTCAGTTCCTCCGCCGTGCCGCGGCCTGGCTGCTCGTGGGCGCAGCGCCGCGGCGTGCCGCCGCAGCGGGCGAGGAGGCGGCGATTGCCGCGGCGTCCGACCTGCGCTTTGCCCTCACCGAGCTGGCGCAGCGCTTCGAGCGCAGCAGCGGCCACAAGCTGCGCATCAGCTACGGCTCCTCGGGCCAGTTCACGCAGCAGATCGAACAGGGCGCGCCGTTCGAGATGTTCCTCTCGGCCGACGACAAGCTGGTGTATCGGCTTGCCGAGCGCGGGCTCACGCTGAACCGGGGCCTGCCCTACGCCAAGGGCCGGCTGGCGCTGTTTGCGCTGCACGGCTCGCGCCTGGTGGTCGACCCCGAACTCTCGGGCCTGAAGTTCGCGCTCGACGCCGGCTTCATCAAACACTTTGCGATCGCCAACCCGGAGCACGCGCCCTATGGCCGCGCGGCGCGCGCCGCGCTGCGCCACGCCAAGCTGTGGGACGCGCTGCGGCCGCGCCTGGTGCTGGGCGAAAACGCGGCCCAGGCGATGCAGTTTGCGGCCTCGGGCTCGGCGCAGGGCGCGATCGTGCCGCTCTCGCTGGCGCTGGCGTTTCAGCGCCGGCCCAGCGCCGCCGCGAAGAGCGGCGCCAGCGGCGCGCATGTGGCCACACTGCCCGCGGCGATGCACAGCGAGGAGCCGCTGCACCAGCGCCTGGTGCTGATGAAAAACGCGGGCGCCGCGGCGCGTGCGTTCGCGGCCTTCATGGCCAGCGCCGAAACGCGTGCGCTGCTGCTGCGCCACGGCTTCGACGCGCCGGTGGCCGCCTAGGTCCCACGGGCGATGCTGGCCTGCATCTCCTGATGGACACCACCGCCGTCGCCCTGTCGCTGAAGCTCGCCGCGGTGACGCTGCTGCTGCTGATGCCCTGCGCACTGGCGCTGGCGCGCTGGCTCGCGGTGACGCCGTCGCGGCTCAAGCCCTGGGTCGAGGGCCTGGTGGCGCTGCCGCTGGTGTTGCCGCCCACGGTCATCGGCTACTACCTGCTGGTGAGCCTGGGCGCCGCGTCGCCGCTCGGGCGCTGGATCGAGTCGCTCACCGGCCAGAGCCTGGTGTTCAGCTTCGCCGGGCTGGTGTTCGCGTCGGTACTGGTGAACATCCCGTTCGCGGTGCAGCCGATGCAGCGCGCCTTCGAAGCCATCGCCCCCGAGGTGCGCGAGGCCGCGCAATGTTGTGGCCTCGGTTTCACGCAGGCACTGGCGCGCATCGAGCTGCCGTTGGCCTGGCCCGGCATCCTGAGCGCCGCGGTGTTGAGCTTCGCGCACACGCTCGGCGAGTTCGGCGTGGTGCTGATGGTCGGCGGCAACATCCCCGGCCAGACGCAGACGATCGCGATCTCGATCTACGACCGGGTGCAGGCCTTCGACACCGGCGCCGCCGGCACGATGGCGCTGCTGCTGCTGGTGTTGTCGCTCGGCACCATCGCGCTGAGCTACGGGCTCGGCGGACGCTTGATGCAGGCCCGCGCTGCGCGATGAGTTCCGCCAGCGCCCTGGGCCT
The DNA here is from genome assembly GCA_031404155.1 of Burkholderiales bacterium. Classification (GTDB taxonomy): domain Bacteria; phylum Pseudomonadota; class Gammaproteobacteria; order Burkholderiales; family Burkholderiaceae_C; genus JANNGZ01. The sequence goes on along the minus strand of JANNGZ010000014.1, from coordinate 2,085 downwards.
GGAGCTTGAGCTGCGCCACGACGCGCCGGCGCTGGACTTCGCGGCCACGCTGCCGCTGGGTGCGATCAGCGCGCTGGTCGGCCCCAGCGGCAGCGGCAAGACCTCGATCCTGCGCGCCACCGCGGGCCTGCTGCGCGCGCAGCATGCGCGGGTGAGTTTTGCCGGCGAGGTCTGGAGCAGTGCCACGCACCACCAACCGACACGCGAGCGGCGCATCGGCTTCGTGGCCCAGCAGCAGGCGCTGTTCCCGCACTTGAGCGCGCTCGGCAACGTGGAGGCGGCGCTGCTGCACCTGGGCGCGCCCGAGCGGCGCGCGCACGCGCAACGCTGCCTGGCGCTGGCGCAGGCCAGCGGGCTCGGCGAGCACAAGCCGCACCAGCTCTCCGGAGGGCAGCGGCAACGGGTGGCGCTGGCCCGTGCGCTGGCGCGGGTGCTCACCCGCAGCGAGCCGATGCGGTCTGCTGCGGCCGCCGCTGCGCGCGAACTCACGCCGACCCGCGCGGCACCTGAGGGGCCGATCGGCGCGGCTCACGGTGCGGACCACGGCACGCATCGCGCCGCGGCAGAAGGCGCGCCCGTCGACGCGGTGCAAGACGCCCCCGGCGGGCGCGCCCTGCTCCTGCTCGACGAACCCTTTTCCGCCGTCGACCGCAACACCCGCCGGCCGCTCTATGTGGAACTGCGGCGGCTGCACGCCCAGCTCGGCGCCACCATCGTGCTGGTGACGCACGACCTCGACGAAGCCGCGCAGCTGGCCTCGCACGTGGTGCTCCTGAACCGCGGCCGGCGGGTGCAGGCCGGGCCCACCAGCGAGGTGCTCACGCGCCCGGCCAGCGTGGAGGCGGCGCAGTTGCTGGACATCGGCAACCTGCTCGACGCGGTGGTGGAGGCCGACACGCTGCGCTGGGGCCCGCACCGCTTACGCTGCGACGCGGCGCTGCCGCCGAGCGGCACCACGGTGCGCTGCGCGGTGCTGCCGGCAAACCTGTTGCTGGTGCGGCCTGACAAGCCCGAGGCCAGCGCGCTGGGGAATGTTTTTGCGGCTCAGGTGGCCGAGGTGATCGAGCTCGGCGCCGAAGCGGTGGTGGCCTTGCAGCCTGAAGGTGTAGCGGGCGCGGGCTTGCAGATGCGGCTGCCGACACGCGCGGTGCGCCAACACGGGCTCGCGGCCGGCCAGGTCGTCAAGATCATGCTCAGGCCGCGGGACCTGGTGTTGCTGTCGCATTGACAAGGTGGCCGGGGAAAGCCGGTTCGTCCTGCGCTTGGCGAAGGGCAGGCTCCGTGCGAACGGCGCTCGGGCTCAAGCCGCGGGAATCCAGAATGCGCTCGGGCTCAAGCCGCACGCAGACAATCCACGATCTTCATCCGCGCCGCGCGCCAGGCCGGCACGAAGCCGCCGACCAGGCCCATGAATAGCGCGAACAGCATCGTCTGCAGCGCGATCTCGGCGGTGAACTGGAAGCGGAACGCCAGTTCGGCAAAGGTCTGGAAGTTGGTGGTGGAAATGTCCACCGCCTGCATCAGCGAGGCGCCGGCCAGGCCCACCGCGCCGCCCACCGCCGAGAGCAGCAGGCTCTCCAAAAGAAACGCGGTGAGCACCGCGCTGCGCCGGAAGCCAAGCGCGCGCAGCGTGCCGATCTCGCCGGTGCGCTGCGCCACCGCGGCAAACATGGTGATCATTGCGCCGACCACCGCGCCGATCGAGAAGATGACGGTGAGCGCCAGGCCGAGGATGCGGATGAAGGTGGCCAGCGCCTCGCTCTGTTCGGCATAAAACTGGATCTCGGGTTTGGCCTCCAGCGTGAGCCGCGGGTCGGCGGCGAGCGCGGTTTTCACGCGCTCGAAACCTTCGCCGTCGGCCAGGCGGAAGATCACCGATGAGTACGAGTTGCGGCGGAAGGCCTGCATCATCTGTTCGGCGTCGCCCCAGATCTCGGAGTCGAAGCCCGAGCGGCCGGCGTCGAACACGCCCACCACGGTCCACTCGCGGCCCGCGAAGCGCAGGGTTTCGCCCAGCGCCGCACCTTGGAAGCCCGACGCGATCGCGCCGCCGGTGACGATCTCCGACGAACCGGCGCGGAACAT
>JANNGZ010000013.1:0-5617 GCA_031404155.1 Burkholderiales bacterium | reverse complement strand
GCGGTGCTCGGCCTGGGCGACATCGGCCCGCTGGCGGCCAAGCCGGTGATGGAAGGCAAGGGCTGCCTGTTCAAGAAGTTCGCCGGCATCGACGTGTTCGACATCGAGCTCGCAGAGAAGGACCCGGACAAACTCATCGAGATCATCGCCGCGCTGGAGCCCACGCTGGGTGGCGTGAACCTTGAGGACATCAAGGCGCCCGAGTGTTTTTATATCGAACGGGCGCTCAAGGAGCGGATGAAGAGCCCGGTCTTCCACGACGACCAGCATGGCACCGCGATCATCTCCGGCGCGGCGCTGCTCAACGGGCTGGAGCTGGTGGGCAAGCAGGCGGGGGCGATCAAGCTGGTGTCCAGCGGCGCCGGCGCGGCGGCCATCGCCTGCCTGGACATCATGGTCGGCCTGGGCATCAAGCGCGAGAACATCTTCGTGGTCGACTCGCGCGGCGTGGTCCAGCACGAACGTGAGGACGCACGCACCGGCAAACTCGACGAGAGCAAACAGCGCTACTGCCAGAAAACCCCCGCGCGCACGCTGGCCGACGTGATGGCCGGCTGCGACGTCTTCCTCGGCTGCTCCGCCGCGGGAGTGCTCACGCCGCAGATGGTGATGTCGATGGCGGTCAAGCCGATCATCCTGGCGCTGGCCAACCCCGAGCCCGAAATCCGGCCCGAGCTGGCGCGCGAGGCGCGGCCGGATTGCATCATCGCCACCGGCCGTTCGGACTATCCGAACCAGGTCAACAACGTGCTGTGTTTTCCCTACATCTTCAGAGGCGCCTTGGACTGCGGCGCCACCCGCATCACCGAGGAAATGAAACTGGCCTGCGTGCGCGAAATCGCCGCGCTGGCCAAGGCCGAGATGAGCGACGAGGTGGCCGCGGCCTACGCCGGGCAGGAGCTGCAATTCGGCCCCGACTACATCATCCCGACGCCCTTCGATTCGCGCCTGATCCTGCGCATCGCCCCCGCGGTGGCCAAGGCCGCGGCCGACAGCGGCGTGGCGACGCGGCCGATCAAGGACCTGGACGCCTACCGCCAGTCGCTCACCCGATTCGTCTACCAGACCGGCATGGTGATGCGCCCGGTGTTCGCCGCGGCCAAGGCCTCATTTGCCAAAAACACGGCACGGGTGGCCTATGCGCAAGGTGAGGACGAGCGGGTCTTGCGCGCGGTGCAGACGGTGCTCGACGAGGCGCTGGCCGAGCCGATCCTGATCGGCCGCCCGGCGGTGATCCAGACGCGCATCGAACGTGCCGGCCTGCGCCTGAAGCTCGGCCGCGATGTCGAGGTGGTGAACCCCGACGACGACCCGCGCTACCGCCAGTACTGGGAAACCTACCAGCAGCTGCTCGGCCGCGAAGGCGTCACGCCCGACATCGCCAAGGCCACGGTGCGCCGCTCCAACACGCTGATCGCGGCGCTGATGGTCAAGCGCGGCGAGGCCGACGCGATGCTCACCGGGCTGGTCGGCCGGTTCGACTCGCACCTGGAGCATGTGCGCAGCGTCATCGGCCTGAAAGCGGGTGCCAGCGGCTTCGCCACGATGAACGCGGTGATGCTGCCGCAGCGCACCCTGTTCATCGCCGACACCTTCGTCAACGAGGAGCCCAGCGCCCAGGAGCTGGCCGAGATCGCCGCGATGGCCGCCGACGAACTGCGCCGCTTCGGCCTGCCGCCCAAGGTGGCGTTCCTTTCGCACTCGATGTTCGGCTCGTCGGCGCGCGCGTCGGCCAAGCGCATGCGCCTCGCGGCCGAGCTGTTCAAGCGCTTGGCGCCGGGCGTGGAATGCGAGGGCGAGATGCAGGGCGACGCCGCGCTGTCGGAGGAAATTCGGCGCAGCTTCCTGCCCGAGAGCACGCTCACCGGCGAGGCCAACCTGCTGCTGCTGCCCAACATCGACGCCGCGAACATCCTGTTCAACGTGCTCAAGATGACCGGCGGCCAGGGCATCACCGTCGGCCCGATCCTGCTCGGCGCGGCGATGCCGGTGCACATCCTCACCCCGTCGGCCACGGTGCGGCGCATCGTGAACATGAGCGCGCTGGCGGTGGCGGACGCGGCGGAAGCGGCGGCGCTGCGCCACTGAGCCGGCGGTCCCACGCCCTCGGGCCGTGCGGGTGACTCGCGCGCCGATAATCGGCCGGCCCACGAAAGAGCGCCCATGCACCGTCAGACCAAGATCGTCGCCACCCTCGGCCCCGCCACCTCGTCGCCCGAGATGCTCGAACGCATCCTGCGCGCGGGCGTGGATGTGGTGCGCCTGAACTTCTCGCACGGCAGCGCGCAGGACCATATCGACCGTGCCAAGCTGGTGCGCGAAACCGCTGAACGTGTGGGCAAGGCGGTGGCGATCATGGCCGACCTGCAGGGGCCGAAAATCCGGGTCGGCAAGTTCGCCAACGGCAAGACGATGCTGGTCAAGGGCGCGAAATTCGTGCTCGACGGCGCGCGCGAAACACCCGGCGACGACGGGGCCGTGGGCCTGGACTACAAGGAGCTGCCGCGCGACGTGAAACCCGGCGACGTGCTGCTGCTCAACGACGGCCTGCTGGTGCTCGACGTGGACAGCGTGGTCGGCCAGGCGGTGCACACCGTGGTGCGGGTGGGCGGCGAGCTCTCCAACAACAAGGGCATCAACAAGCAGGGCGGCGGCCTCACCGCGCCCGCGCTCACCGCCAAGGACATGGACGACATCAAGACAGCGATGGCCTTCCAGGCCGAGTACCTCGCGGTCAGCTTCCCCAAGAGCGCCACCGACATGGAGATGGCGCGCCAGCTCGCCAACGTGGCCGGCGAGCCCTGGCGTCACAAGCCGGGCCTGATCGCCAAGATCGAGCGCAGCGAGGCGATACCGGCGCTGGAAGCGATCGTCAAGGCCAGCGACGGCATCATGGTGGCGCGCGGCGACCTGGCGGTGGAGGTGGGCAATGCCGCGGTGCCGGCGCTGCAAAAACGCATGATCAAGATGGCGCGGGCGTTCGACAAGCTCGCGATCACCGCCACCCAGATGATGGAAAGCATGATCGTCAACCCGGTGCCCACCCGCGCCGAGGTGAGCGACGTGGCCAACGCGGTGCTCGACGGCACCGACGCGGTGATGCTCAGCGCCGAAACCGCCGCCGGCAAGTACCCGGTGGAGACGGTGGAGGCGATGGCCGCCATCTGTGTCGAGGCCGAACGCGCCGAAGAAATTCGCCTTGACGCCGACTTCAGCAACAAGACCTTCGGCCGCATCGACCAGACGATTGCGATGGGCGCGCTGTTCACCGCGCACCACCTCGGCTGCAAGGCGATCCTGGCGCTCACCGAGAGCGGCTCCACCGCGCTGTGGATGAGCCGCTGGCGCCTGCACACCCCCATCTACGGGCTGACCACTCAAGCCGTGACGCAGCGCCGCATGGCCCTCTACCGCAACATCCGGCCGCTGCTGATGCCCAGCCTGGACGAGCGCGACGCGGCCTTGACCGCGGCCGAGAAGCTGCTGGTGGCGCTCGACGTGCTGCGCCCCGGCGACACCTACGCCATCACCTGCGGCGAGCCGATGGGCTACCCCGGCGGCACCAACATGTTGAAGGTCTGCCGTGTGGAATGACACCGGCGAACGCGGCCCGGTTCGGCGCCGCGACGCCTAAAATTCAGCGCAGCATTCCCCGAACCCTTCCCGCCTTCAAAGGACCCGCCATGCCACTCGTCTCCATGCGCCAGCTGCTCGACCATGCCGCACAAAACGGTTATGGCATTCCGGCCTTCAACGTCAACAACCTCGAGCAGGTGCAGGCCGTGATGGCCGCGGCCGAAGAGGTCGGCGCGCCGGTGATCCTGCAAGCCAGCGCCGGGGCGCGCAAGTACGCGGGCGAGGCCTTCATCAAACACCTGATCGCCGCTGCGATCGAGAGCTACCCAAAGATTCCGCTGGTGATGCACCAGGACCACGGCCAGAGCCCCGAGGTGTGCCGCGGCGCGATCGACCTCGGCTTCAGCTCGGTGATGATGGACGGCAGCCTGCAGGCCGACGGCAAGACCATCGCCAGCTACGACTACAACGTCGACGTGACCCGCAAGGTGGTCGACATGGCGCATGCGCTCGGCGTCACGGTGGAGGGCGAACTCGGTTGCCTCGGCTCGCTGGAGACGATGCGCGGCGACAAGGAAGACGGCCACGGCACCGAGGCCACGATGACGATGGACCAGCTGCTCACCGACCCCGAGCAGGCCGCGGACTTCGTCAAGCGCACCCAGCTCGACGCGCTCGCGATCGCGATCGGCACCAGCCACGGCGCCTACAAGTTCACCCGCAAACCCACCGGCGACATCCTGGCCATCGGCCGCATCAAGGAAATCCACCGCCGCATCCCGAACACCCACCTGGTGATGCACGGCAGCTCCAGCGTGCCGCAGGACCTGCTGGCCGAAATCCGCAAGTACGGCGGCGACATGAAAGAGACCTACGGCGTGCCGGTGGAAGAGATCCAGGAAGCCATCAAACATGGCGTGCGCAAGGTCAACATCGACACCGACGTGCGCCTGGCAATGACCGCCGCGATCCGCAAGTACCTGCATGAAAACGGCGGCAAGTTCGACCCGCGCGACTACCTCAAACCCGCGCGTGAAGCGGCCAAGGCGATCTGCAAGCAGCGTTATTTGCAGTTTGGGTGCGAGGGGCAAGGCGCGAAGATCGCGGCGATGTCCTTGGGCGACGTGGCGAAGCAGTATTCGAGCGGGGCGCTGGCGCAGCAGGTGGTCTGATCCCGCAGCCGAGCCAGAGGGCGCCTCTAGAATCGGCGCCATGTCTTCGGATCCGCTGCCATCGAATCTCCACTCCCTGCCGCTGCTGCAAAGCGACTTGAAGTCGCTCCCCCTGGTCGCGAGGGGCAAGGTACGCGACAACTACGCGGTGGGCAGCGACCGCCTGCTCATGGTGGCCAGCGACCGCCTTTCGGCCTTCGACGTGGTGATGGGCGAGCCGATTCCGGGCAAGGGCGAATTGCTCACCCGCGTGGCGCTGTTCTGGTTTGCGCGCCTGTCCCATGTGGTGCCCAACCACCTCACCGGCGCCGACCCTGAAACCGTGGTGGCGCCGCAAGAACGGGCCCAGGTGCGCGGCCGCTCGATGCTGGTCAAGCGGCTCAAGCCCCTGCCGATCGAAGCCGTGGTGCGCGGCTACCTGGCGGGCAGCGGCTGGGCCGAGTACCGGCAAAGCGGCGAAGTTTGCGGCGTGAAATTGCCGCCGGGGTTGAAGAATGCGAGCAAGCTGCCCGAGCCGATCTTCACCCCCGCCACCAAGGCCGAAGCGGGCGCGCATGACGAGAACATCTCCTTCGAGCAGGCCGCCGCGCTGATCGGCCCGGCGCTGGCCGCGCAGGTGCGCGTGGTGTCGACCCGCCTCTACCGCGAAGCGGCCGACTACGCGCTCGGCCGCGGCATCATCATTGCCGACACCAAGTTCGAGTTCGGGCTCGACGAACTCGGCACGCTGACGCTGATGGACGAGGTGCTCACCCCCGACTCGTCGCGCTACTGGCCGGTGGAGAGTTATGCCGAAGGCAGCAACCCGCCGAGCTACGACAAGCAGTTCGTGCGCGACTGGCTGGAGAAGGCGCAGGTGAACGGCGCGC
>JANNGZ010000012.1:0-5248 GCA_031404155.1 Burkholderiales bacterium | reverse complement strand
GTCAGACGATGCACCGGCGCATGCGGCCAGGGAGTTGGATGCGATGGCATGGCAGGAGGGTAAAACGAGTTAACAGCATGACTCAATCTTGTATGGCGGCGAAAGTATGGACTGCGGCGCGAGCTCGCCGGCCAGGTACTGGCGCTCGAACTCCTTGTTCTCGCCGACGTAGCTCGAGATCATCTTCGTGATCTGCCTGCGCGAGGTTGCGCCGTTCTTCGGAGTCCTTTCATGACCAGCACCGCCCTGCAGCAGCTCTACCAGCAGATCATCCTCGACCACGCGAAGGCCAGGCACGGCGCCTCGGCCGAGGCGTTGCCGCCGCTCCCGACGCGTCTGTCGGCCGGTCCGTCGCCCCGGTCGGATGCCGCGGCCGACCCGGCTCCCGACGGCCTCCGGGTGGGCGAATCGCACCAGGTGATGCGGCCTTGCATCAGCGTGTTCAGCGCCGCCTGAACTGCACGTTCGCTCTCGTTGTCCAGCGCCGAGGTGGCCTCGTCGAGGATCAGCACCGGTGCGTCCTTGTAGACCGCGCGCGCAATGGCGACGCGCTGGCGCTGGCCGCCGGAGAGTTCGTTGCCGTTGTGCCCGATCATCGAGTGGATGCCTTGCGGCAGCGAGTTCGCAAAGTCGAGCAGGTGTGCGCTTGCTAGCGCGGCGCGAACCCGGGTTTCGTCCATCGTGCCGCCGAGGGCCACGTTGGCCGCCAGCGTGTCGTTGAACAGCACCACGTCCTGGCTCACCAGCGCGAATTGGCGCCGCAGCGCGGCGTGGTTCCATTCGCGCAATGGGCGGCCGTCGAGCAGCAGCTCGCCGGACGTGGGCTCGACGAAGCGTGGCAGCAGGTGCACCAGCGAGGACTTGCCCGCGCCCGAGGGGCCGACCAGCGCCACGGTTTCGCCGGGCACGATGTCCAGGTCCACCCCGTCCAGCGCCGGGGCCTGGTCGTCGCGGTAGCGCAGGCTCACGCCGCGCAGGCTGATCTCGCCACGGGCGCGTGGCAGGTTCGTGGCGCTGACCTCGTGCGGTGTGCCCGAGCCAAACCCGCCGCCGGCCTCCACCGGGTTGTTGGCGATCAGCTCGAGCCCGCGCTCGATGGCGGCCACGCCGCGGGTGAACGGGCCGGCGATGTCGGTGAGGTGCTTGAGCGGGCCCACCAGCATCATCATCGCGGTGATGAACGCGGCAAAGCCACCCACCGTGGCGCCGCCGGCGTCGCTTTGCCAGAGCGCGGCCACGATCACCGCCGAGAGCGCGCAGGCCGCGAGCAACTGCGTCACCGGGGAGCTCACCGCCGCTGCCGCCACCGACTTCAAGGCCAGCCGGCTCAGGGCCTTGCTGCGCGCGTCGAAGCGCCCGGCCTGCGCTTTGGCCGCGCCATGCAGCCGCACGATGCGCCAGGCGAGCACGTTTTCTTCCACCACGTAGGCCAGCTCGTCGGTGGACTGCTGGGCCTGCACGGTCAAGCGGTGCAGCCGGCGGGAGATCACCCGCATCACCAGCGCCACCGCGGGGGCCAGCACCGCGATGAAGAGCGTGAGCTTCCAGTTCAGCCAGAGCAGGTAGCCGAGCAGCGCTAGCAGCGTGAGCGAGTCGCGCACGATGATCAAGAGCGAGTTCACCAACAGCGCGGCGCCGAGCTGCACCTCGTAGACCAGCGTGTTGGTCAGCCCGCTCGCACTTTGTTTGGTGAAGAGGTCGGGGGCGGCCTTGAGCAGGTGCGCAAACATGTCCTCGCGCAGCGCCACCACCGCGCGGTTGGCGGCCCAGCTCATGCCGTACTGCGCGCTGAACCCGGCCAGGCCGCGCACCAGGTACAGGCCGATGACCACCACCGGCACCCACCACAGCGGGAACGAACGGGCACCGAAGCCGCTGTCCAGCAGCGGTTGCAGCAGTGCCGGGATCACCGGCTCGGTGGCCGCCGCCACCGCCGCCGCCAGCAGCCCCAGCGCCAAGCCGGGCCGGCTGTTCCGGAAGTACGGCGTGATGCGCGCAAGGCGTTGCAGGAGGCTGGGCATGTAGGGGCGTGGGGTGGGCCGCGCAGGGGCGTGAACCCGCGTCACGGCTGCACACGATTATCGGGGCAGCGCACAGACGGCCGCACCAAGCCCGTGCCTACAATCGGCGCGCCCCGCCACTTCGAGCCCCGCTGCCGCCCCACATCCATGCACGAGCCGACACGTCGATTGAACCCCATGCCCTGGCTCGGGTCAGATGCCGGCATGCAGAACAGACGACAAGCTTTGGCCGTGCTCGGTGCCGGTGTCGGCGCGGGCCTCGGCGGCTTCATCGCGCTGCCGGCGCTGGCGCAGTTCCGGGTCGAGATCAGCGGTGTCGGCTCCACGCAGTTGCCGATTGCAATCACGCGCTTCCGCGATGAAGACAACAGCCAGGCCATCTCGGCCATCGTGCGCGCCGACCTGGAGCGCAGCGGCGCCTTCCGCAGCGTCGACGCGCCGGGCAGCCTGGACGAACGCACCCAGCCGGTGATGACCGAATGGCGTGGCCGCTCGGCCGACGCGCTGGTGGCCGGCTCGGTGAGCCGCCTGGCCGACGGCCGCTTCGACGTGCGCTACAAGCTGTGGGACGTGGTCAAGGGCAGCGACCTCGGCGGCCAGAGCCTGGCGGTGCAGCCGGCCGACCTGCGCCTGGCCGCGCACCGCATCGCCGACGCGGTGTACGAGCGGCTCACCGGCATCAAGGGCATCTTCTCCACACGCATCGCCTATGTCACCAAAGCCGGCAGCCGCTTCACGCTGCGCGTGACCGACGCCGACGGCGAGGGCGGGCAGGTGGCGCTGGCCAGCGGCGAGCCGATCATCTCGCCGGCCTGGTCGCCCGACGGCCGCGAACTCGCCTACGTCTCCTTCGAAACGCAGAAGGCCGTGGTCTACACCCAGGAAGTGGCCAGCGGCAGCCGGCGCGCGATTGCCAACTTCCGCGGCAGCAACAGCGCACCGGCCTGGACACCCGACGGGCGCGAACTTGCGCTCACGCTCTCGCGCGACGGCGGCTCGCAGCTCTACCTGATGGGCCGCGACGGCGCCAACGTGCGCCGGCTCACCACCAGCAGCGGCATCGACACCGAACCCAGCTTCAGCCCTGACGGCAAGACGATCTACTTCGTCAGCGACCGCGGCGGCAGCCCGCAGGTCTACCGCATGGCCGCCGGCGGCGGCAACGCCGAGCGCATCACCTTCGACGGCAACTACAACATCAGCCCCGCGGTCAGCCCCGACGGCCGCACCATGGCCTGGATCACCCGCCAGGGCGGTGCCTTCAAGCTGATGGCGATGGACCTCAGCGGCGGCGCACCCGCCGCGCTCACCGACACCAGCGAAGACGAGAGCCCGAGCTTCGCGCCCAACGGCAAGCTGATCATCTACGCCACCCGCGCGCAAGGCCGCGACGTGCTGATGACCAGCACGCTGGACGGGCGCATCAAGACCAGGCTGCTCTCATCGGGTGTGGATGTGCGCGAGCCGATGTGGGGCCCGTACGGACGCTAAGCAGGCCGCGGCTGCCGGGCGCGCGCAACCGAGCCTGCGGCACCGAAGTCAATTGGTTTCAAACGAGAAGGACGTCGATATGAAAACTCTGCCGAACACCCCGCGCATCACGCTCTTGGTGCTGGCCGCCGCCGTGGCCGTGCTCAGCGGCTGCGCCTCGAAGGTGCCGCTGGAGGACAAGGCGCCGGTGGAATCGCGCACCCCCGGCAGCATTCCGGGCGGCGCCGGTCCGGGCAGCGCGGGCTCCCAGGCGCAAAGCCAGGTGACGCCGGTGAACCTCGGCCCCGACGACGGCATCACCGGCGCGGCGCGCATCGTCTACTTCGATTACGACAGCTTCGTGGTCAAGAGCGAGTACCGCCCCGCAATCGAGAACAACGCCAAGACGCTCAACGCCGACCGCAAGAAGCGGGTCACGATCGAAGGCCACACCGACGAGCGTGGCGGCCGCGAATACAACCTGGCGCTCGGCCAGAAGCGGGCCGAGGCGGTGGCCCGCGCGATGGCGCTGCTCGGCGCCACCGAGACGCAGGTGGAAGCGGTGAGCTTCGGCAAGGAGCGCCCCGCCGCGCAGGGCAGCGACGAAGCGGCCTGGGCTAAGAACCGCCGCGCCGAAATCAAGGACCGCAGGTAATGCCGGCGCGTGGTTCGAACCCCTTGCAGCACGGCGCGTGGCCGCGGCTCGCGGCGCGGGTGTCGCTGCTGGCCGGCTCGCTCTTGCTCATGGTGGCGAGTGGCGCTGCCCGGGCCCAGCTCTTCCCCGACAACGAGGCGCGCAAGGCGATCGTCGAGTTGCGCGAGCGCCTGAACCGGGCCGACGACGCGGCGCGTGCCCGCATTGCCGAGGAAAACGCGGCGCAGGCCAAGCTCACCGAGCAGATCACCACGCTGCAGCGCAGCCTGCTCGAGCTGAACAACCAGCTCGAAGCGCTGCGCACCGAGATCGCGCGCCAGCGCGGCAGCAATGAGCAGCTTGCGCGCGACGTGGCCGAGCTGCAGCGCAAGCAGCGCGACATTGCGCAGGGCGTGGACGAGCGCATGCGCAAGATCGAGCCGACCAAGGTCGGCATCGACGGCAAGGAGTTCCTGGCCGATCCGGAAGAAAAGCGCCAGTACGAAGAGGCCCTGGCGCAACTGCGTGCCGGCGACTTCGTGGCCAGCACCGGCGCCCTCGGGTCCTTCGTGCGCCGCTACCCGGGCAGTGGCTATACCGAGTCGGCGCGCTTCTGGCTGGGCAATGCGCAGTACGGCAAGCGCGACTACAAGGACGCGATTGCCACCTTCCGCGCTTTTGTGGTGGCCGCACCCGACAGCCCGCGCGCGCCCGAGGCGGTGCTGGCCATCGCCAATTGCCAGGTGGAGATGAAGGACACCAAGAGCGCGCGCGCCACGATCAATGAGCTGATCCGGGTGTACCCGAAGAGCGAGGCGGCGGTGGCGGGCCGGGAGCGGCTGGCGACGATCCGGTAGAGCACGCCGCGGCCACTGCACGCCGGTGGCCGCGATGGCGGCGCCGAGCATGAGCCGGTCGGGCTCCTAGGAGCCTGTCGGGCTTGGGGTTGAGCCCGCGCCGAGGTGAGTTGCCATGTGCCAGCTAGGCGCCAGCGAGGCGTGTGGCGGTGCCACACCACGAGTTGGCAACGACGCCTGGGGCGGAAAATCGCCTCGGCCCTTCGGGTTGGGCCTGCAAAGGGGCTGATCCGTCGTTGCAAAGCCTCGCTGTGCCGCCCGGCACA
>JANNGZ010000011.1:0-4541 GCA_031404155.1 Burkholderiales bacterium | reverse complement strand
GCAGGGCTAAATTGAAGTCGACGCCGGCAGCCGCACTGGACACGCGGCGGCTTGGCGTCGGACCCTCCTCCAGTCCCCGGGCACAACCCATCGTGGGGACTCTTCAACGGGATCGGCCTCGGCCGGTCCCGATTTCTTTGCGCTACATCTGCCGGAACAGGTGCAGGTAGCTGCGGCTCACCGGCAGCACGTCGCTGCGGCCCTTGAGGTGCACTTCGGCGGTTTCGTTGGCGCCACGCACCACCTGCGACACCTGGTGCAGGTTGACGATCACCGAGCGGTGCGTCTGCGCAAAACGCTCGGGGTCGATCTCTTCGGCCAGTTCGCGGATCGTCTTGCGGATCAAAGCCTCGCCGCCGTCCCACACCACCAGCGTGTACTTCTCGTCGGAGCGCATGTAAACCACCTGCTCCACCGGGATCAGCTTCACCGTCTGCCCCACCGAGGCCTTGATCCATTGCAACCAGGCGCGCCCCGGGCTCGCCGGGCGCTGCGCCTTCAAGGTATTGGCAAGTTGATCGAGCAACGTGTCCAACGCAGGCGCGTCGGCGCCGCTCGCGGGGCGCGACAAGCGTTCTTTCAAGCGCTGCACCGTGTCGGCCAGCCGGGCCTCGTCAAAAGGTTTCACCAGGTAGTCCAGCGCACCCTGCTCGAAGGCTTTCACCGCGTATTGCTCGAACGCGGTGACGAAGACGAGCAGCGCGCGCCGCCCGATCGAGCGCGCCGCGTCGATGCCGTTCAGGCCCGGCATGTGCACATCCAGGAACACGACCTGCGGCTCATGTTCGTCGAACAGCTCCACCGACTCGCGGCCGTTGCTCGCCTGCGCCACCACCTGCAGCTGCGGCCACAGGCGGGTCAGGTGCGCCGCCAGGCGCTCGCGCAGCAGTGGCTCGTCGTCGGCGATCAGCGCGGTGACCGTGTTCATGATGAGCCAGCGCCGCGCGCTGCCCTCACGCGTCAACGCCCGAACGCGCCGGCACCACCAGGTCGGCCCGCACCCCGTGCGGCAGCACCGCGCCGAGTTCCAGCGATGCGTCGGCGCCGAACACCGCGGTCAGGCGCGCGCGCAGGTTGGCCAGGCCGGTGCCTGCCGGTGCGGCCTCACTCAAACCCACGCCGGTGTCGCGAACCCACAGGTGCACCAGCGCGGCGTCGCCCCGCTCGAGTGCCGCGCCGACCTCGATGTCGCCGCCGGCCTCGCTGGGGTCGATGCCGTGGCGCACCGCGTTCTCCACCAGCGTCAGCAGCGTCATCGGCGGCAGGCGCAGGCTGCGCAGGGCGGGGTCGATCTTGAGCTGGAACTGCATGCGGTCGGGCATGCGCATGCGCATCAGTTCGAGGTAGGCGCGCACCAGCTGCTCCTCGTCGCCGAGGGTCGGGTCGGCGCCGTGCAGGCGCGGCATGGCCGCGCGCAGGTAGGCGATCAGGCTTTGCAGCACCGGCGCGGCGCGCGGCGAGCCGGTTTCCACCAGCGCCTGCACATTGGCCAGGGTGTTGAACAGGAAGTGCGGCTCGATCTGCGCCTGCAACAGCGTGAGCCGCGCGTCCAGCGCCTGGCGCTCCAGAGTTTCGCGCTCCAGCTCGAAGGCCAGCGCCTGCGAACGGGCCTGCGCGTCGCGCTCGCGGTACAGCGCCCCGAGCGCCAGCACCAGGCCGATGCTCATGCCGGTGCCGGCGATCCACACAAAGCCCATCACCCGGCCGGGTGTTTGCACAAAGGCGAGCACGTCGCCGCCGGTGGAGAGCAGGTAGACCAGGAAAGTGCCCGCCGGCGCCGCCAGACCCACCGCCAGCACCTGCGCCAGCCAGCGCGGCACAAGGCCCTGGCGCCATTGCCCCGCGGCGGTGAAGGCCAGCAGCAGCACCACCGCCAGGAACATGGTGCGGCCGATCAGCACCGGCAGCGGCGTGACGAAGAAGGTGTTCAGGAACAGCGCCACCAGCAGCGCCAGAACCAGCGCCACCGCCACGCTGCGGCCGGTGAGCGCAGCGAGAAACGCGGCCCAGCCGCGCAGCGGTGAGGCGGGCGGCGCGGGCGGTGGTGATGGTGGTGGCACGGCTGCGCGTGGCACCGGTTGTGGAGGGCTTGACGGCACGGGAGACTGCGAGCGTGACGGCGCAGCTGGCTGCACCGCCGCTGTTGCCGACGGCGGCGTGTTCGGGGGTCGGCGGGCGAGATCGGTCACGGCGCCCACGATAGCGGCCGGCGGGCGTCTCGCCAAGGCCGCGGCGGCGCGCGTGCGACAGGCGGCGGTGGCGTGGCCGCCGGGCACGCGGGCGGCGGACCGGGCGCTGCATCACTTGCCGAGGATGAACTTCACCACCTGCTTCATCGTGGCCGCGTCGTCGTCGAAGCCGCCATGGGTGTTGGCGCCGCTGCGCGGCCCCGGTGCCCAATGCGCGGTGGCATTCGGCAGCGCCGCGAGCAGGTCCTTCGCGTAGCGTTCCATGCCGAGGATCGCCGTCTGCTGGCCGCCCTCGAAGGACTCGCTCACCAGGTACAACAAGGAACGGCGGTAGGCGCCGCAGCTCGGGTCGTCCTCCTCGGCCTTGTCGGTGAGCGAGAACTGCTGGTAGCGCGCCGCCTTCCCGCTGGCCAGCAGCGGCTTCACCGTGGCCTCGAAGGTGTCCTGCCGCACCGCGGGCGCCATGAAACTCACCGAGTCCACCGTCATGCCGTCCTGGCACATGCGCCAGAGCATCAGGCTGGCCACGATGGCGCCGGCCGAATGCCCCACCAGGTGCAAGCGCACGTTCTTGTTTTTCACGTGGTGCTTGAAGTGCCGGTACAGCACCACCGCGCCGGCCTGCTCGTCGTCGGGCACCGGCTTGCCATCGGCGTCCTTGTCGCGGTACAGGCTGATCATGTCGGCGTTCTGCTTCATCTCGCCCCAGAGCGCGGTGCCGGGGCGCGAGAGCGCGCGCTCCAGTCGCTGGTTCCACCAGCGCTCCAGCCCGAGGCCGGCGGCGGTGGTGCGCGGCACACCCTTGATCTTGTCTTCGACCAGGCTGGTGAGCGTTTCGACGAAGCCGGTTTCCCACATCAGGAAGACCGGGAAGATGTGGTTCTCATAAAGCAGCGGGACCCACTTCGCCGCGATGTTCGCCGCGCTGCGCTCGCTCACCAGGCCGCCGTGGGCGTAGATGCAGACATCGACGGTGCCCTGCTCCAGCCCCCACTGCGCACGCGCGCGCTCGAGCTGCACACCGGCGAGTGCTTTCACGTCGTCGGGCGAGGTACGGAAATCGCCCGAGTTGGACAGCGCGCCGTTGTTGCCCATGTTGACCACGAAGGGCGCGATCTCGCGGTTGCGCAACACCTCGCTGGCCGCCAGTGCCACCTTGCCTTGCTGCATCTTCAGCGTGGCGCGGTGCGACAGTTCGCGGTGCTCGGCGGTGACCACGCCGAGCTGCGCCACCCAGCAGTCCATCGCGTTCTTCAGCCAGTCGTCGTAGGCCAGGATGGCGTAGCCGTAGGAGCCCCAGTCGGTGCCCCAGGAGTTCTGCACCAGGAAACCGCGTTCGTTGTAGCCGACGATCGCAAACGCGTGCCCTGCGTGCGCCGCCGCGCCGGGCTTCACCGGTATCTCCCAGACCTTGTCGATGCTGGCCGGCCGGCTGGTCAGCGTCGGCTGCCTGATGCCTTCGTCCCAGCCTGAGTGGCAGCCGCAGCTCACGTACAACACGCCGACCTCGTTGAGCGCGGCGTGCATGTCGCCAAGTTGCTCGGGCGTGATGCGGTAGTAGGCCCCGAGCGGGCGCTTCACCGCGTCGTACCACCAGTCGTCTTCGACCGCGTCGGTGGCCGGCGGCATCTCCAGCGTTTTGAAGAGTTCGAAGTTGCAGGCGCCATGTTTGAACCAACCCTTGAGCGCGCCGCGCAGGCTGGAGCCTTCGTCGGCCATCGAGCCGGGGTATTCGTCGTAGCGGCGCGCCATCGAATACAGCATGTAGGGCGAGGCCTGCTCGGGCGGCCGGCCGGAGCGGCGCAACAAGTGTTCCACCACCAGCGACAGGCCGAAGCCGGTGCAGGCGTTGGTGTCACCCTGGTGCTTTACCGGCAGGCCTTCGCCCGGGTACAGCGTGGGCGCCGGAGGCACCGCGATGTTGGGCGAAAAGCGCCGGTCGCGGAAGTCGATCGCATCGGGGCGTGCCACCCGCTTCCACGGCGCTGGCCGCGGGGGCTTGGGCTTGCGCTTGGGCTTGCCGGCCACCGCTTGGGCGGTCTGTTTTTTGGTGCTCTGTGGGGTGGCCTGCTGGGTGGCCTGCTGGGTGGCCTGCTTGACCGTCTGCTTCGCGTCCTTGGCCGCGGCCTTGGTGGCCGTCAGCGCCGCGGTCATGGCGGCGGTCTCGCTGGGCGTCGCTTTGGTCCGCTGGGTGGCCGACCTGGTGGCCGTGGTGGCGGCTGTCCTCGTGATCGTCTTGGCGGCCGTCTTCCTGGCCGCGTCGGTTGGGGTCTTGCGGGTGCTCCGCTTCGTTGTGGTGGCCATCGGGCTTGAGCTCCGGCAGTGGCAAGGTGCCGGCGATGCTGGAGCGCT
>JANNGZ010000010.1:0-10295 GCA_031404155.1 Burkholderiales bacterium | reverse complement strand
CGGGCCGACGGCCAAGCGCATCACCGGCCACCACACCCTCGAAGCCTTTGTGCAGAGCCTGGCCCAACCGCGCCGCGTGATGCTGATGGTGCAGGCCGGCGCGGCGGTGGACGCGGTGATCGAACAACTGATCCCGCTCCTGAGCGCCGGCGACATCGTGATCGACGGCGGCAACAGCCTGTTCACCGACACCGAGCGCCGCGACGCGTATCTCAACAGCAAGGGCCTGCGCTTCATCGGTGCCGGTGTGTCAGGCGGCGAGGAGGGCGCGCGCAAGGGCCCGAGCATCATGCCGGGCGGCCCGGCGTCCACCTGGCAGGTGATGAGGCCGATCTTCGAAGCGATTGCCGCGCGCGTGGACGGCGAGCCCTGCGTGATGCACATCGGCCCCGGCGGCGCGGGCCACTTTGTGAAGATGGTCCACAACGGCATCGAGTACGGCGACATGCAGTTGATCTGCGAGGCCTACCACCTGCTCAAGGCCGCGGGCTTGGCCACGGCGGAGATTGCCAACGTCTTCAGCGAATGGAACCAGGGCCCGCTGCAAAGCTACCTGATCGAGATCACCGGCCGCGCGTTGGAGCAGATCGACCCCGACACCGGGCAGCCGATCGTCGAGCTGATCCTCGACAAGGCGGGGCAGAAGGGCACCGGCCGCTGGACCCTGCAACTCGCCGCGGAGAACGCGGTGGTGGTGAGCACGATCAACGCGGCCGTGGAGGCGCGTGTGCTGTCGTCGCAGAAGGCGCAGCGGGTGCTGGCGAGCCGACAGTTATTGGGGCCGGTTGCAGCGATTGCTTTGCCGAAAGCCGAACTGATCGCGAAGGTGCACGACGCGCTCTACGCCAGCAAGGTGGTGAGCTACGCGCAGGGCCTGGACCTGATGCGCACCATGGGCGAGAAGAAATCCTGGGGACTCGACCTCGGCGGCATCGCGTCCATCTGGCGCGGCGGCTGCATCATCCGCGCGCGCTTCCTGAACCGCATCACCGAGGCTTACCGCAGCGACCCCGCTTTGAGCAACCTTATGCTCGCGCCGTTTTTCAAGGATTTACTCAACCGCACCCAGCAGCCGTGGCGCGAGGTGGTGGCACTCGCCGTCAGCCACGGCATCCCGGTGCCGGCGTTCAGCGCCTCACTCGGCTACTACGACAGCCTGCGCTGCGAGCGGCTGCCGGCAAATTTGCTTCAGGCGCAGCGGGATTTTTTTGGGGCGCATACGTATGAGCGCATCGATCGGCCGGCGGGCGTGATGTTTCATACGCAGTGGCCGGAGATCGTGGACTGAGCCGTGGTGGCGGTGAGGCGGGCTGCGAGGGGAGGGGTCCGACCGGTGGGGGGGGCGTATGGCGGCACGTCTTCATGATGAATGCCTGAAGTGCGATGGACAGCGGATGCAAGGGCGAGCGAGGGGTCGGCACCCACTCTGGACTGCAGGCCCGTGAGCCGCCGCGTTCGCCAGCCCGTCGCCAGGCGCTGCAAGCGGCCTGAGCGCAGCCAGGACCTCGCCATTCCAGCGGGCCTGCGCTGCGGGCTGCGGGGCGGCTGCGTCGGGGGCCGATGTGCTGAAAGCGCTACAGGTGCCTTTCACCGTTTTCGTGGCGACGCGTCATATCGATACCGGCGAACCAACATTGTTTCTGGCGGCTATGCCAATCGTTGATCGCGCGCGGCGGAAGCTTCTCGGGCTGCGTACTCGCGCCGATCGCGAGGCCGCCATTCTTGCGGTCGACCGGGGCGTTTCGCGGCCGCGCCCTGCGCTTGCGAAACGAGCGGGCTCATGTCCGCCTTGCGCCGGCTCGTCCGTGCGCCGAATTCCGCAGTGGTGGGGCGCGGCCATCGTACGTAGGCTGCGCGTAAGTTTCCCGCGTTTCCAATCTGCTTCAGTCATCTCTGTGCGCAAACTGCTTGACCAGATTTGCGCACAACGGCACGATTCGCGGCGCGTTTCAGCACTTGTTCGCCACAATGTGGACAGGCGTTGAAGCTCGGCGATCCCGAGCCTTGATCTGGACTCCGCGGGCCGCATCGGAGATCACGACGAACTCAATAAGAAGAAGCGAACTCCGCCGCGGAGTGGATCGATTGTCTTGTTACTGATTAGGGGATTCATTCTCATGAAGCGTCGCACGATTGCGGAAACTGTCGGCAAGTCAGTAGAGAGACTGCTGACAACTCCGCCAAGCACCTGGTACCAGCAGTGGAAGCTGGCCTTTTTGTCCTTGCCAGGCGAGGATATTCCGGACACTCGCAAGGATTACCTCGAATTGAAGGCAACGTATAACGGCAGCGAGCTTCTCGTTGGCAATATTCAGGTCATGCAGGAATGGGAGCGTCCGCTCATGCTTGCGCTGGCAAAGGAAACGACGCGCAGGGCAGGGCATGTGCTGGAGGTCGGATTCGGGATGGGGATTTCGGCTGACTACCTGGTCGAAACGGGATGCTCCGAATACACGGCCATCGAGCCGCATAAGGCCGTATTGGAGCAATTTGGCGTCTGGGCGAAGAAGCAGCGCATTCCAGTGCACGTCGTCGAGGGCTTCTGGGAGGACGTGATTGACGGCCTGCCCCGCTACGACGGAATTCTCTTCGACACCTACCCGGTTTCGAAGAGCGAGGTGCACGACAAGGTGTATCTACCATTCATACCAAAAGCCAGCGAGCACCTTAAGCCAGGTGGCATATTCACTTTCTACAGCGGCTATTCTGACGCGCTTCCGCCGGAGCACACCGAGCTTCTGAGAAAGCATTTTTCGAGAGTCGAGTTCCGTTACTGCAACAACCTGGAGCCGCCGCGGGACTGCCAGTACTATCGCGATTCCAGGATGGTGGTCCCGGTTTGCATCAAGTAGTTTCCGATTTGCGAACGGCCGTCCCGGCCAGCCAGTTGGAAGAGGCTCCGGCCTGCAAACTAAGCGCCCGTTGCTGATGAGCCGAGAGGTGCTGGCGGCGGTGGTGGCAGGATGGACCGACCGGGAGCTCAGATGCTGATTGCCTTGCACAAGAACGCCACCACGACGCCGGCGATCCGCGCGGCGATCCAGCAGTCCAGCGGCAGCGACTACGAGCTCGCGCGGCAGTTCAACGTCTCGCGCGACACGATCCGCAAGTGGCGCAAGCGCGAGGTGGTGCATGACGCCAGCCACACCGCGCACCGGCTGCAGACCACGCTCAACGCGGGCCAGGAAGAGCTGGTGATCTACCTGCGCACCAAGCTGCTGCTGCCGCTGGATGACCTGCTGGCCGTGGTGCACGAGTTCATCGAGCCGCAGATGAGCCGCTCGGCGCTGGACCGGCTGCTGCGCAGGCGCGGCCAATCTCGGCTGCCTGTGCCCGACAAGACGCCGACGGCCGTCAAGTCGTTCAAGGCCTACGAGCCCGGCTATGTGCACATCGATGTGAAGTACCTGCCGCAGATGGCCGACGAGACCAAGCGGCGCTACGTCTTCGTAGCCATCGATCGGGCTACGCGATGGGTGTTCATCGCCATCAAGAGCCACAAGACGGTGGCGGCCGCGCGCTCGTTCCTCAGCGCACTCACCAAGGCTGCGCCGATGAAGCTTCGCACGCTGCTCACTGACAACGGCCGCGAATTCACCGACCGCGCCTTTGGGCAACGGGCCAAGGACGCTTCGGGCGAGCACGGCTTCGATGCGCTGTGCCAGGCGCTGGGCATCGAGCATCGACTGACCAAGCCCAAGCACCCGCAGACCAACGGCATGGTCGAGCGCTTCAACGGCCGCATCGCGCAGGTGCTCAACACGCATCACTTCCACAGCGCGGAGGACCTGGAGCAAACGCTGCATCGCTTCGTCTGGCTGTACAACCATCAAATACCGCAGAAGGCGCTCCACCACGCGGCGCCTGTTCAGGCCCTCAAACGCTGGCAACAAACTCACCCGAGCCTCTTCTCAAAATCGGTGAGGGATCGTCCGGGACCCGACAGGTAGTGCCTCAGTTTGCGCGTCGTCGTCGAACACCGGCTTGGCGCTGGCGCGCGCCAGCGCCATCCAGGCCGAAAACGGCACGCGCATCGCACGCGCCGGCGCCGCGCGTTCGACGTCCGTGCCCTGCGCCGGCAGCAGGCGCAGCAACTGCTCCAGGACCGGCGCGCCGTTGCGCTCGGTGGTGGGGCTGTGGCGGCGTGGCGGGTCGTGCAGAGCGGCGCATTGTCAGCGGCGCCGTGAGCAAAGCTTGACATCTCCGTGAGCCGCGCGCGAAACGCAAAACGCCCAATCCCGATCGCCGCAGCGCAACCTCAGGAGACGGCGATGAACGCAACAGTACAAGCAGGCGTCTCTTTGCAACCCCCGGCATGGGCCATGCTCGGCTTGTGCTGCGTGCGGCCGGCTTCGACGACGGACCGGGTAAGCCCGATCGACCTCGAGCCCTACCGTCGCGCGCTGACCCATTGCGCGCGCCAGTGCCTGCATAACGCCGCCGACGTCGAAGACGTGGTGCAGGACACCTTGACCGCGGCGCTTGCGTCGCCGGCAAGCTTCGCCGGTCGCTCGACGCCAGAGACCTGGCTGCATGGCATCCTGAAGCACAAGATCATCGACACCTACCGCCGCCAGGCGTGCGAGCCCGTGCGCGAGACACGACCCGAGGACGAACTGAGCGACGAGGTGAACGCGATGTTCACGCCGGACGGCCTCTGGCGCGACTCGCCGACCGCCTGGGGTGACCCCGAGGCGGCACTGGGGCAGCGCGGGTTCTACGACGTTCTCGACGACTGCCTGTTTTGTCTGCCCCTCAACTGCGCGCGCGTCTTGTGCCTGCGCCAGCTGATGGAGATGGAGGTCGACGAGAGCTGCGACGTGCTGGCCTGGTGCAACGCGGCAGAGCTTGTCGTCACGGCGCCTGTGACCTGCGGCCCGAGTGCATCCGATGGTCACGACGTTCACGCATCGCGCAGCAGTTCTTCCATGAGGCGGCGCACGATAGGCAGCGCGGGCGCCTCGCTGCGGCCGGCCAGCGCGACGAGGGCGAATCGTGCTGTCGCGTTCAAGGCGGGCTTCAGCTTCAGCTCGACCAGATCGGAACCCGCAGCGCGGATGGCGATCAGCACGGCATCGGTGTTGCGCGTCAACTCGAGCAGGCTCGGCAGCTCCTCGCAACGCAGCGTGACGCAGTGCGCCGGGTGCGCTTCGGGTCCGTAACGCTCGACCAGCACCCGCGCTACCTCGTCGCTGAGCGGCGTCGATGCGATCGGATACGCGCGCAGTTGCGCGAAGCTCACGCCACCTCGCTTGCGTGCCAGCGGGTGACCGCGCCGACACAGGAAGGCGCCGCGCATCTCGTAGGTTTCCGTGACCCGCAGGTCGGGTGCGGGCGCGAGCGACCGCGCATCGACCACCAGCGCGTCGATCGAGCGTTCGCGCAGGCTGCGTTCGAGCAGATCGGTCCGACCCCGCGAGATCTCGAGGTGCAGTTGCGGATGATGGGTGGCCACCGCCACCAGCAGCGGCGTCATCAGCATCGCGCCGGGGCCCGAACCGAGCCCGATGCGCAGCGATCCGGCCATGCCGCGTGCCAGCCGCCGGCCGCTCTCGCGCAAGTCATCGGATGCAAGCACGAGTTCGCGGGCCCGCTCGACGACCTCGCGTCCGAAGGGGGTGACTTCGCTGTGCCGGCCGATGCGGTCGAACAACGGCTGGCCGAGTTCGCTTTCCAGCGCGCGGATGCTGCGGCTCAAGGCTGGCTGGGTCAAAAACAGGGCGACCGCCGATTTGCTGAACGAGCCGGTCTGCGCGAGCGAGATCAGGTGCCGCAACTGGACGAACGTCATGACCGGAGCCCGAGGCAGGATTGCACTGAACTCATGCTAAGTCAAAGAACAATGCATTGGACTTTGCATCGACCCGATCCTACATTGCCCTCGTCCGACCCCGCCGTCTTCCTCGAAACGCTCGTCAGGAGTTGCCATGATCAGACCCGCATTCCATCGTCCGCTGGCCATGATGGCCGGCCTGCTGCTCAGCGCCGGCGCGGCCCTCGCACAGGGCTACCCGGCCAAGCCGGTCAACCTGATGGTTCCGTACCCCGCAGGCGGCCCGTCGGACGCGATCGCGCGCATCTTCAACAACCCGCTTGGCAAGGAACTGGGTCAGCAGGTGCTGGTGGAAAACCTGGGCGGCGTCAGCGGCGCGTTGGCGGCGCAGAAGGTGCTGGCCGCGCCGGCCGACGGCTACTTCATCTTCCAGGGCTCGCCCAACGAGGTCATCCTGTCGCCGCTGGCCAATGCCGCGGTGAAACTGCGGACCGAAGACTTCCGCCTGGTGCACCCGGTGGCCGATGCGGTGATGGTGTTCGTGACGCGCAAGGACCTGCCCGTCAACAACGTCGATGAGCTGATCGCGCTGGCGCGCAAGTCGGCCGACAAGCCGCTGACCTATGGCAGCGTGGGCATCGGCTCGCTCTACCACCTGATCCTCGAAAGCGTGCAGGCCGCCACCGGGGTCAAGCTGGCTCATGTGCCGTACAAGGGCAACGCGCCTCTGCTGCAGGACATCGGCGGCGGCCAGGTCGATTTCGCGGTGCTGGTCTATAGCGCCGCGATGGGCGCGCTGGCCGAGCAGGGGCGCTTGAAGGTCATTGGCCAGCTCGGCGCGCAGCGCTCGGAGCTGCTGAAGAACGTGCCGGCCGCCAATGAGGGCCAGGCGCTTAAGAACTTCGCATACACGATCTGGACCGGCTTCATGGTGCCGAAGAGCACGCCCGAAGACGTCGTCACGCGACTGCATGCCGCCATCGGCAAGACCTTGCAGGATCCGGCGGTGCGCACGCAACTGGCAGCGCAGACCCAGGTCGCGTCGGCGCCGATGACGCTGGCCGAGTCGGCGAAGTTCTTCGACGCCGAGACCGCGCGTTATCGCGCCATTGCCAAGCAGATCAACCTTCAGCCGCAGTGAGCTGCGCGTGACCTACCTGCTGCACGCGCTGCAGGCCCGGGCCGGCGAGTTCATCAGCCTGCGCTGCGACATCCACCGCCATCCCGAGTTGGCGTTCGAGGAGCACCGCACGGCGGCGCTGGTGGCCGACAAGCTCGAAGCCTGGTGTTATGCGGGCGAGCGCGGCATCGGCGGCATCGGCGGCATCGGCGTCGTCGGCACGCTGGTGCGCGGCACGGGCACGAAGCGCCTGGGCATCCGCGCCGACCTACCATCGTCTCGCGCAACATCGATCCGCTGCATGCGGCCGTGGTCACCGTCGGCGCACTGCATGCCGGCAAGGCCAACAACGTGATTCCGGCCAGCGCCACGCTCGAGCTCAGCGTTCGCGCGCTCGACCGCGAGGTGCGGGCCACGCTCGAGCAGCGCATCAAGGCCCTGGTGGCAGCGCAGGCCGAGAGTTTCGGCGTCACGGCGCGCATCGATTGGAAGCCGGGTTATGCGGTGCTGGTCAACACACCGGCCGAAACCGCTTTCGCACGCGAAGTGGCGGTCGAACTCGTCGGCGCCGAGCAGGTCACGCTGCAAGGCCCGCCGCTGATCGGCAGCGAAGACTTCGCCTTCATGCTCGAGCGCGTGCCCGGCAGTTACTTGCTGATCGGCAACGGGACCGGGCACAACAAGGGCAAAGGCGGCTGCATGGTGCACAACACCGGCTACGACTTCAACGACCGCAACGTCGCCGTCGGCAGTGCGTACCGGGTGCTGCTGGCCGAACGGTTTTTCGCCATGGCCCGATAGAATTTCGTTCCAGCAGGAGAGCGCTCCGTCGCAAGCCGGGGCCACCGAAGGCGCAAACTCCCATGCACGCTCAGGTTCCGTACTGCACACCACCATCGCCGTCTGGAGAGTCTTCACGCCCGTGAAGCACCGAAGGAGCAAGGCCCGGAGCGCAACTCCGGGCTGAATCTCTCAGGTACCGAGGACAGGGGGAGCGGCAAGCGAACGACGCACGTCGTTCGTCGCCATGCTTCTTGGAGCCCCTCTCATGAAAGTCATCGTTCTCGGCGCCGGCCTGCTCGGCGTCACCTCGGCCTACTTCCTGCGCCAGCAGGGCCACGAGGTCAGCGTCATCGACCGCCAGGCCTCGCCGGCCGCGGAAACCAGCTTCGCCAATGGCGGGCAGATCTCGGTCAGCCATGCCGAGCCCTGGGCCAACCCGGGCGCGCCGCTGAAAGTGCTGAAGTGGCTCGGCAAGGAGGATGCGCCGCTGCTGTTTCGTATCCGCGCCGACATGCGGCAGTGGCTGTGGGGCCTGCAGTTCCTGCGCGAGTGCACGCCGGCACGCACACGCCACAACATCGAGCAGATCGTGCGCCTGGGCACCTACAGCCGCGACATGCTCCAGCAACTGCGGCGCGACATCGGCATCGCCTACGACGAGCGCACGCAGGGCATCCTGCACTTCTACACCAGCCAGAAAGAGTTCGACGGCGCCGAAGCTCCGGCCGCGCAGATGCGCGCGCTCGGCTGCGACCGGCGCGTGATTTCGGCCGACGAGGCGGTGAAACTCGAGCCCGCGCTGCGCCACATCCGGCCACAACTGGCCGGCGCCACCTATACGGCGGAGGACGAATCGGGTGACGCCAACCGCTTTGCACGCGAGCTGGTCAGGCGCTGCGAGGCCGACGGCGTGCAGTTCCTGATGAGCCATACCGTCACCGCGTTGCGCGAGGCCGGCGGAGCGATCGACCATGTCGAAGCCACCGATAGCGAAGGCCGCTTCCAGCGCCTGCGCGCCGATGCCTATGTGCTGGCGATGGGATCGCTGAGCCCGATCTACGCGCAGCCGCTGGGCATCAGGCTGCCGATCTACCCGGCCAAGGGCTACTCGGTGACGATGCCGGTGATAGACGCGTCGATGGCGCACCAGGTCTCGCTGACCGACGACGAATACAAGCTGGTGTTCTCGCGCCTGGGGGACCGCCTGCGCATCGCCGGTACGGCCGAACTCAACGGCTACGACCGCGACTTGAACCGCGTGCGCTGCGAGGCCATCGTGAAGCGCGTCGAGCAGCTCTTCCCCGGCGCTGGTGACAGCGAACAGGCGCAGTTCTGGACCGGCCTGCGGCCCGCGACGCCAAGCAACGTGCCGATCATCGGCCGCAGCAAGCTGCCCAATCTGTTCCTCAACACGGGCCACGGCACGCTCGGCTGGACACATTCGTGCGGCTCGGGCAAGAGCATCGCGCGCATCGTCAGTGGATTGAAGCCGGAGGTGGAGTTCGCGTTCAGCGGCGGCGGGCGCTGAGCCGCATTCGCCGCTGCGCCACCGCGATCACTCGGCCGTACATCGAAGAGAACTTCTACAACCTGGGCTTGAGCGACCACCCGGTGCAGGCGCTCAACCGCGCGGCGCGCAACGACCCGAGCTGCCGCGATGTCGGCCGCAAGGAGGTCACCTTCCGTGACAGCGACACCTTCAAGTTCCGCGTCCTGACGCCGCGCCAGTTGAAGGATGCGCGGCTGTTCACGCACAACGGCGCGTTCTCCAAGGTGCAAGACGTGGTGCAGTACTTCAACGCCGGCGTGCCGCAGGACGCCGTGGCGGGCGCCGCGCCGACGATGACGGCGCGCTTCACGCACCCGCGCGGCACCGGGTCGCCGCTCGGCCTGGGCCTGTCCAGTTCTCAAGTGAACGACCTGACCGACTTCCTCGAGAACGCGTTGTACGACCCGGCGTTCGACAAGTTCGACCCGAGGTCGCCAACAACCTTCTTCCAGCTGAGCCCGATCGACTTCACCTACGCGAAGTACCGCCCGGACCTCGCCGCGCTCGGTGCCGTCGATGCCGGCCGCCGAGCGGCATGCCGCAGGACAGCGACGATGCGCTGTCGCGGCGCGACATGGGGCTCGAGTTCCTGAACGTGACCTCGCAAGTGCTTGCCTCGCGTATTGCCTCCAACCGTCATGGCAACACGCAGCAGGACACCTATCGGCTGACCAACAACAGCACCTCGATCGTCGATACGCACCTGCTGCTGGTGGCGCGCGGCCTGCCGCGCCAGGTGGTGCTGGACAACGGCAGCGGCGTCACGAGCACCGGCGACCCGTACCAGCGCGCGTTCCTGTCGCAAGGCGTGTTGATGCCCGGGCAGAGCATTGTGCGAACGCTGGTCTTCAAGATCTGGCACGGGCACGGGCACGGGCACGGGCACGGGCACGGGCATCGGCATGGCTCGTCCGCAGCGGTGAACTACAGCCTCGATCTGCTGTCGGGCCAGGGCAAGCCCTGAAACGCGCCGCACCCGCGCGCTGTGGCTGCCCGGCTTGGCGGCCGGTCTTGGGTTTCCCGAGGCCGGCTGCAGCGCGGGGAACGCCGAGCGCACCGTGCCACGCATG
>JANNGZ010000009.1:0-63668 GCA_031404155.1 Burkholderiales bacterium | reverse complement strand
GCATGCCGAGGTAGGCCGCGAAGTGCATCAGGAGTTGGCCGTTGGAGCCGAGCACGTAGAGCAGGCCGATGTCGCCCCGCTCGATCGCGCCACGCTCTTCGGTGTTCAACGGGTAGTCGTTCAGCAGGTCATAACGCTCGTCGCGGAAACGCTGCTGCACCCGCGGGTCGCGGTTGAGGTGGTAGAGGAATTTCTGCATGCCGTAGAGGGACATGGTGGTCACCCGAGTGGACCTTTTCGGCTTCGCTCTCGCAGGCTTGAATGCGGTACTGCGCACAGGTTCGTCGCGTGAGCGAAGCCGGCTGTGGCGCTGTGCTCCGCTCCTGTCCCCCGATGCCGCCCTGCGGCCGGCATCTCCTCCTTTACCTCGCTGCGCACAGCACCACAGCCGGCTTCGCTCGGGCCAACGCGGTGCTGTTCGAGGGCCTGAGGGCGCTGCGACGGTGAACAGCCGATGAGGGCGGGTGACCGGCGCAGTGAAGTAAAGAAGGAGGGCGGGCGAAGCCCGGCCGGGTGACATGAACGGAGCCGGTCACCCGCCTTCATCGGCCCCTCGCAGCGTGGGCACGGATGTGGGCAGACCACAGGGCGCTTTCGCAGCTTCCCGGTTGAACGCGCGAGCCGTCTCAACGCGTGCCGCACTCACGCCCCCCAACGCGGAATGTGGTGCGTGCCGAGCGACACCGCCACGTTCTTCGGCTCGCAGAACACCTCGTAGCTCCAGGTGCCGCCTTCGCGGCCGACGCCGCTGGCCTTGGTGCCGCCGAAGGCCTGGCGCAGGTCGCGCACGTTCTGGCTGTTGACGAAGCACATGCCGGCTTCGATCGCCGCCGCCACCCGGTGCGCGCGGCCGACACTTTCGGTCCAGACATAACTCGACAGGCCGTAGGCCGTGTCGTTGGCGGTGCGCACCGCGTCGGCCTCGTCGTTGAACGGGATCAGGCAGGCCACCGGGCCGAAGATTTCTTCCTGCGCGATGCGCATCCGGTTGTCGACATCGGCAAACACGGTCGGCAGCACATAGTGGCCCCGGCGCAAGTGCGCCGGCAGCTCGGGCGCGGCGAGGCCGCCGCAGAGCAGTGACGCGCCCTCGGCCACCCCCAGCTCGATGTAGCTGCGCACCTTGGCCAGGTGGCCGGCGCTGATCATCGGGCCGACGATCGTGGCTTCGTCCATCGGGTCGCCGACGCCGATGCGCTTGGCACGTTCGGCAAAACGGTCGACGAACATCGGATAGACGCTCGCTTGCACCAGGATGCGCGAACCCGCGGTGCAACGCTCGCCGTTGTTGCTGAAGATCATGAACAGCGCGGCGTCCAGCGCACGTTCGAAGTGAGCGTCGTCGAAGACCACGAAGGGGCTTTTGCCGCCGAGCTCCATGCTGTACTTGCGCAGGCCCGCCGCACGCACGATGCGCTGGCCGGTGGCGGTGGAGCCGGTGAAGGAGATCGCGCGCACATCCGGGTGGCAGCACAGCGGCTCGCCCACTTCGGCGCCGTAGCCGTGAACCACGTTCAGCACGCCGGCCGGGATGCCGGCTTCTAGCGCGAGTTCGCCCAGGCGCGCTGCGCTCAAGGGGCTGAGCTCGCTCATCTTCAGCACCGCGGTGTTGCCGAAGGCGAGGCAGGGAGCCACCTTCCAGGTCGCGGTCATGAACGGCACGTTCCATGGGCTCACCAGCGCGCACACACCCACCGGCTGGTAGAGCGTGTAGTTCAGGTGCGTCGGCGTCGGGTAGGTGTGGCCGTCGACCCGGGTGCACATCTCGGCGAAGTAATAAAAATTGTCGGCCGCGCGCGGCACCAGTTGTTTGCGCGTCTGCGAAATCACCTGGCCGGTGTCGCGCGTTTCCAGCTCGGAAATTTGAGGCACCTGCGCCGCGATCAGGTCACCGAGCCTGCGCACCAGGCGCGCGCGCTCGGCGGCCGGCCGCGCGGCCCAGGCCGGGAACGCGGCCTTCGCGGCGGCCACCGCGGCGTTCGCCTCTTCCGCGCCGCCGCGGGCCACGTCGGCGAGCAGTTCTTGCGTCGCCGGGTTGAAGCTTTGAAAGGTCTCGCGGCTGGCCACCGGCTTGCCGTAGATCAGGTGCTGGATCTGCATGGGAGGCCTGGCTTCAGCGTCCAAAACTTCAGCGTCCAAAAAGGTCGTCGCCGACCAGGGTGTTGAGCAGGCGGCCGATGCCGTCGATTTCGCAGACCACCTCGTCGCCGACATTCACGTTCACCACGCCGTCGGGCGTGCCGGTGAGTATCACGTCACCCGGCTGCAGGGTCATGAAGGCGCTCAGGAATTCGATCAGCGCGGCCACGCTGTGGATCATGTGGCCGGTGTGGCCCTGCTGCGTGACCTGGCCGTTGACCAGCGTGCGCAGCGCGAGTGCTTGAGGGTCGGGCACGTCGGCCGCGTCCACCAGCCAGGGGCCGAGCACGGTGCCGGTGTCGCGGTTTTTCACGCGCAGGTTGGGCCGGTACCAGTTCTCCAGGTAGTCGCGCACCGCGTAGTCGTTGCACACCGTGTAGCCGGCCACATGGGCCAGGGCATCGCCTGCCTTGACCTTCGACGCTGGGGCGCCGATCACCACCGCGAGTTCGCATTCGTAGTGCATGAAGCTGGCGTCGGCGGGCCGGCGGGTGAAGCCGCGGTGGCCGATCAACGCGCCCGGGCCCTTCAGGAACACCAGCGGCTCGTCCTTTGTGCTGACGGTGAGTTCACCCGACAGTTCCTTCACATGGTCGGCGTAGTTGAGGCCGAGCGCGATCACGGTGCCGACCTCGAAGGGCGCCAGCCAGACCACCTCGCTCTCGCCGAGCACGCGGCCGTCGGCTAGCCGCACGCCCCGTTCATGCTCGAAGGCGGTATGCAGCGCGCCACCATAGGCCACCCGCGCGGTTTTCATGCGGCGGCCTCCTCGGCCAGCGCCGGCGCGAGGTTCAGCCGGCCGAGCCCCTCGATCTCGATGCTCGCGCTCTGGCCCGCTCTCAAGCGCGGCGCGCCCGGATTCAGCCCGAGCATCAACACATCGCCCGGCTGCAAGGTCATGAACTCGGTCACGTCGACAAGCAACTGCGCCACGCCGCGTTGCATGCCCGCGGTGCTGGCGCGCTGCACCACTGCGCCGTCCACGCTCACGGTGATCGCCAGCGCGTCGGGGTCGGGCACCGAAGCGCTGGGCATCACCACCGGCCCGGCGGCACACGACGCGTCACGCGCGCGCAAGCGCACCGACGGGCGGTAAAACTGCGGGTGCGGCGCGCACAGGTCGGCGACGATGCAATAGCCGGCGACCGCGTCGAACACCTTCGCCGCGGTCAAACGGCAGGCGGTGCGCCCGAGCACGATGCCGAGCGCTGCGCCGATCTCCAGTTCGCAGTCGGCCGGCACCTGCGGCGCGGCACCTGGCGCGAGCAGCGTATTGCGCGGCTTGATGTAGAGCACCGGCGCGAGCGGCGGCGCCTTGTAGGGTGCCTGTTGCACCGCGTCGCCTAGCGCCGCCAGCGAACCCGGGTGGTTCATCAGCGTGCCGTAAACCGTGCCGCTCAAGCGGTAGGGCGAAAACGCGAAAGCCGGGCCGAAGTGCATGCGCCGTTGCCGGACGAGGATGTGGCGGCGATATTAAGGCTGCGGCGCGCCAGCTCAGCCGGGCTGGCGGGCACAGCACACAAAGGTGTCGGCCACCGAATCGAGGGCCCGGACTTCGAAGCGCTTCGTCGTGACCACGCGCCGAGCCCGGTCGACGCGAATGGCGTGTTCATATTCGTATTCCCGGATATCGCAATGCAACACTATTTAAACCGATAGTGGTCGCGGTTAAGCACCGCGGCCACCGCGCTCACCTCTTCCGGGAAGAGGCCGAGGTTCAGCTCGGTGTTGCATTGCTCGACCATGCCGCGCAGGAAGCCCGGCGTGTTGATGCGCCCGGCCGGCCGGTAGATGGCGCTGCCGTCGCCGCCGAACTTGCTCACATGGCAGGCCGCACAGCGGTGTTCCTTCATCAGGCGCTCGCCCAGCGCCAGGTCCGCGCCGCGAAACACCTCGGCCGCCGACGGCACTGGTTGCGCGCCCGCGCCCAGGCACAACAGGCCACCGAAGGCCCAGATGAGAATGGACTTCATCGCTCGCTCCGTTTCGATCGGCGGGCCGCCACCCGACGGCCCAGCGGCGAATCATGCAACGGCGGCGCTCGCAGGCGGCAGCCCCGCCGCGCCCCGAGGGCTCGGAGGCTGAGAGTTTCTCAGCCTCAGGGCTTGCGCGCCTTCGCAGCCGCCACCTCGCGCGCCAGTTCTTCGCCGCCCTTGTAGTGCGGCACGCGGAACACCATGCGCTTGCCGCGCTGGATGAAACTGTTGTGGCCCGACACCTCGTCGCTCCAGTACTTCTCGGCCAGCGCGCGGTTGCGCGGCACATCGAGCTCGAACGCGTCCTTCGACGCCTGGCCACCGAAAATATAGAGCTTGCCGTTGTCGATGCGCCAGGTGTCGGCGTCGCCGCCCCAAGGGATGCCGTAGGCCATGCCGTTGGCGCAATAGCCACCGAACTGCGGCAGGTATTGCTTCGGGTTGGCGTCGAAGAGCCGCTTGTGTTCCGCGCTGGCGAAGCGGAAGGTCACGCTTTCGTAGACCGACTTGAACTGCGATGAGCCGAGCGCGTGTCTGCCCTGGGTGAAGTAGGCCACCACGTCATGCCCGCCCAGGATCACACGCTCGTCGCCGCCTTCGGCCACCGCGTTCACCGGCTTGAGCGCGGACGACGGGTTCTGCGCCTGCATCGCCGAGCAACCCGATATCACGAGGAACACGCCGAGCAGCGCGAGCGCCGACGCGATGCGGCGAAACAAACCAATTGATTTCATGGCGGGCACCTTGAGGTTGAACAGCGGACAGGAGCGGGGTTATAGCTTGATCCCGGCTGCACGCGCCCATGAACCAACCTGCATTGCGGGTGGCCGGCGATGTGGTGTGCCGGCAGCCTCCACGGCAAGTGTTTCCTCTGGATCGGTGCGACATCGACACACTGCGCCCTTTAGGCCCGGCGCCGGGCCTACGGCAGCGCTGCCGGTGAGGAAAAGGGCCTGCCGGCGTCAACCACGAACATCACCAGCGCATGCAGATCGGTCGTGCCGCTGCTCGACACCTGCATCGCCTTGTCACCGCCCTGCCCGGCTTCGGCCTGCCCCGCCTTCACCCGCATCACGCCCGCGGACCCGCGAATGCTCTGCTCGCCGGCGAGCACGTAGAACGCCTCGGATCCGGGATGGCTGTGCACGGAGGTCACGCTGCCCGGGGGGCCGCTGGCGTCGTTGATGCGCAGCAGGTACTGCTGTGCAGCAACCCGCGGAATCGGCCCGACTTCCGCCGCCTTCGTCGCGCCTGGCGTCGACCCGCCCGCCGCGCCCAGCGTGAACAGCCACGTCTTGCCCGCCGCCTCCGCAACCAGGGAGTAACGCCCGGCCGCCGCCTGCGCCTGTGCCACCGAGCCGAAGTTCTCGATGCGCCAGAACAGCTCTCCTGCCGGCAGTTCGGCCACCTTGAGTTCCGCCAGCGGCTTGATGACGAGAGCCTGCTGGGCCAGCGCGGCCAGCGCCAGGCACGATGCCGCCGATGCGAAGACCACCGAGCGAACCAGTAAAGTGAGTTTCATGAGGGCAACTTCCTTTCTCGCGCAAACGCGAAGGTGATAGAAATCTCGTTGAAGGACCCGCTTCCCTGGCCTCCTGCTTCGAGCAGACTCGAATCCAGAGGCCCCGAGCCGAACCTCGCAACGAACGTACAAGCTACCCGGCGTGCCGCGCCTGCGTACCCAAGAATCGATGAAATTTCGATGAGGAAACGATGACCGAGATGGAGCCGGCGACCGACCAGCCCCTGGAACCTGGGTTGCGCGAGGAGCTGTGGGTGGGCGAGTGGCGGGTCGCGCCAGACCTGAACCAGATCGCCAGGAGCGGGATCGTGGTCCGCCTCGAACCCAAGGCCATGGCAGTGCTGCTCCACCTGGCCAGCCAGCCGCGGCAGGTGGCCAGCCGCGACGAACTGCTGGCTGCCGGGTGGCCGGGCATCGTCGTTGGCGACAACGCCCTGACGCAAGTCATCATCAAGCTGCGCAAGGCGCTGGGCGACACGGCGCGCGAGCCGGTGTACGTGCAGTCGATCGCCAAGAAGGGTTATCGGCTGATCGCCGACGTGCGGCGATCCGGCGCGCCGCCACCGCAGCGTCCCGCGGTTGCACCTCCAGCGCCCGATCGGTCTTGGCCGGCGGCGCACCGCGCCGGTCTGGTGCTGGCAGCGGCGCTGCTGGTTGGAGCCGTGGTGTGGATCGTGCAATCGGCCGGCGGGCCTGCGCCGACCTTGGAGGCAGCGAACTCAAGCGCCGAATCGGCCCCGTCGGCCGCACCTCCTACCGTCCTCGTGAAGCCGTTCGAAGATCTCGGCGCCGAGACGCGGCAATCCCTGATCGCGCGGGCGGTCACCGCGGACCTGATCACCGACCTGTCGAAGGTTTCGGGAATCCGGGTGGCCAGCGGAAGCGGCTCGGCGGAGCCGCCAGATTCGGCCGGTAGGACTCAAGCCCAGTACGTTCTTTCGGGAACGGTGCAGGAAGACGGCGACCGCCTTCGGCTCAATGTGCTGTTCACTGAAACGGCCAGCGGCCGCCAGCTCTGGTCGGAGCGCTTCGACCGCCGGATCACGGACCTGTTCAGTGTGCAGGACAACTTGGTCAAAAGCATTCTCGAGGTGCTGCCTGTCAAGTTGAACGAAGCGCAAACGCTGCGGCTCGCGCGGCGACACACGCGCAACCTGCAGGCCTACGAGCAATTCATTCGCGCGCAGGCGGCGATCCTGGTGCGCCGACCGGCACAGAACGGCGTGGCGAGGGACTTCTACTGGAACGCGATCCGGCTAGACCCGGCCTTCGCGCGCGCCTACGCGGGTGTCGCGATGACTTACGCGCTGGACTACCAGCAGGGCTGGACCCGGGACGGGGACGCGGCCCTCGACCGCGCGCTCGATCTTGCTGAAACATCGATCAAGATGCGCCCCGACATGCCCGAAGCGCACTGGGTGCTCGGTTTCGTTCGTGCCCAGCGCCGGCAACATGCCCAAGCGCTGCAGGATCTGGCCAGCGCATTGCGCCTGAACCCGTCCTATGCAGACGCCTACGCACTCATGGCCGGCATACACACCTACATCGGAAAGCCCGCCGAAGCCATTCCTCTGCTGCGAGCAGCGCTGCGGCTGAACCCCGATGCCGGCTCCCTGTACTTCCTGCTGCTCGGCCGCGCCTATTACTTCCTCGGCGACAGCCAACAGGCACGGGTCAACCTGAACCACTCGCTCGAACGCAACGCTGAAAGCCTGGAGGCGCGCATCTACCTGGCGGCGGCATGCTGGCTCGCAGGCGATCGTGAATCGGCCCGGTGGCAGGTGAACGAAATCCGCAGTCTGGAACCCGGCTTCAACGCCGCCGAATGGCTCGCCACCTACCCGATGACGGACCCGGCGCAAGCCGGGCGATTGCAGGTCTCGATGGCCGAAATGGGGCTTTGAGTCGAGGCCTCCTGCGCACCCCTCCCGATTTGTCCTATTGCCAGGACAATAGAACCCACGCAGGATGCCGCGCATGGCCCAGGCGCTGCCGCTGCCCAAGTACCACCAGGTCTACCTGGTGCTGCGCGAGCAGTTGGACGAGGGCCGCTTCGCCGCCGGCGTGCCGGCCGAGATGCAACTGGTGAAGGACTTCGGCGTGGCCCGGGTCACGGTACGCCGGGCACTGGAGCAGCTGGTGGCGGACGGGCTGATCGAACGCTCGGCGGGCCGCGGCACTGTGGCGCTGGCCAAGGTGCCATCGGCTGGCGCGCGCGCGGCGCCGCCGCAACAACGCGCGCAGCTCACCGGGCTGCTCGAGAACATCGTCAACATGGGCCTGCGCACGTCGGTCCAGGTGGTGCAGTGCGAGGTGCTGCCCGCGTCGGAGCGGGTGGCCCGCCAGCTCGATATTGCCCGCGACACGCTGGTGCAAAAGGCGGTGCGGGTTCGCTCCACCGGCGCTGGGCCGCTGTCCCACATCACCACCCATGTGCCGCAGTTGTTTGCCCGCGGTTTCGGCCGCCGCGAGTTGGGCAAGAAGCCGCTGCTGATGCTGCTCGAAGCCTCGGGCGTGCGGATCGGCCGCGCGCGGCAAAGCATCTCGGCCAAGCTGGCCGACGCGGCGGTGGCGCGGCTGCTCGGCGTGGACGTGGGCTGCGCGCTGCTTGCGGTGCAGCGCCTGGTGTTCGACGTCGACGAGCGCCCGGTGCAATGGCTTCAGGGCCTGTACCGGCCCGACCGCTACCAGTACGAG
The DNA here is from genome assembly GCA_031404155.1 of Burkholderiales bacterium. Classification (GTDB taxonomy): domain Bacteria; phylum Pseudomonadota; class Gammaproteobacteria; order Burkholderiales; family Burkholderiaceae_C; genus JANNGZ01. The sequence goes on along the minus strand of JANNGZ010000009.1, from coordinate 55,334 downwards.
ATGCAGTTGTCGCGTGTCGGCGGCATCGACGCCAAGGTATGGGTGAGCGAAGCGCTCTCGGCACAGTTTCATTGACCCTTATTCAGCGCAAAGCGCAGGAGAACTTCCATGAAGAACCGCCGCTCGTTCATCCGGCAATCGGCCGCTGCCGCTTCTGCGCTGGCCTTCCCGCTCGTGGGCGGCGCGCAGCCCAAGGCCATCAAGGTGGGCATCCTGCACCCGGTGACCGGCGCGCTCGCGTTCTCGGGCCAGCAGTGCCGTGAAGGGGCGCTGATGGCCATCGAGGACATCAACAAGGCGGGCATCAAGTCGCTCGGCGGCGCCAAGTTCGAAACCCTGCTCGGCGACGCGCAAAGCGCGCCGCAGGCCGGCGCGGCCGAGATCGAGAAGATGAACGAGGCCGGCTGCGCGGCGGTCGTTGGCGCCTACGCCTCGGCGATCTGCCTGGCCACCACGCAGGCCGCGGCCAAGTACAACCTGCCGCATGTGGTGGACGTGGGCGTGGCCGACCAGATCGTCGAGCGTGGCTTGAAGAACACCTTCCGCTTCGGCCCCGGCTACCGCACCTGCGCCGAGGTGGCGGTGAGCAACCTGCGCGTGCTCAACACCATCGCCGGCAAGCCGGCCAAGACGGTGATGATCATCCACGAGGAAAGCCTGTTCGGCACCGGTACCGCCAACCTGCTGGCGCGCGAACTGCCGGGCCACGGCTTCGAGGTCAAGGAGGTCATCAAACACGCCAACCCGACCCGCGACTTCAACAACATCGTGCTGCGCATGAAGGCGCTCAACCCGGACCTCGTGATCCCGGCCAACTACTACAACGAGTACGCGCTGCTGGTGCGCACGATGCAGCAGCAGAAGGTGGCGCCCAAGGCGATCTACTCGGTGCTCGGCGGCGCGGCCTCGAGCTACAAGTTCCTGAAGGAATTTCCGGACGCGGCCGACGGCATCATCGACTGCAACCACTGGTTCAATCCCAAGGACAAACGCGCCGCGGAGTTGCGCAAGCGCGTCGAAGCCAAGGGCCTGTTCTTCACCTACGAAGTCTTCAACACCTACACCGCGGTGCGCCTGCTCGCCGACGCGGTCGAACGGGTCAAGAGCAGCGAGCGCGCCGCAATCAACGACGCGCTCGCCAACAGCACCTTCAGCGACCACTTCATGCCCTACGGCGCCACCAAGTTCGTCAACGGCCAGAACACCGGCGCGCAGCCGCTGATGACGCAGGTGATCAAGGGCGACATCCGCGTCATCGTGCCGCGCGATTACCGCGAAGCCGAGCCGGTCTTCCCGATGAAGGCCTGAGAGTCTGAGAATCGTTCGATCATGCCCGCTCAGCACCCCACAAGGCGCCCGCTCGTCGTTGCAAATGCTCGCCATAGCCCGAGCTTTGGCTGTGCTTTGCGCCTAGATCGGGCACACCCTGGTGCGCTGCTCGGACACGCTCGAAAGACTCTCAGTCTCTGAGCGGACCGCGGCCCGGTACGAAGCCGAGGCGTGAACTCCAGGTGTTCGACTTCGGCATCCTCTTCTCGTCGGTCCTGAACGGCGTGACCACCGGCGCGGTGTACGCGCTGATCGCGCTCGGGCTGACGCTGATCTACGGTGTGCTGCACATCATCAACTTCGCCCACGGCGCGGCGCTGATGGTGGCGCTGTACGCGGTGTACCTGCTCAAGGTGCAGCTCGGCATCGACCCCTACCTGGCTTTGCCGATCGTGGTGCCGGGCATGTTCGTGTTCGGCTATGCGCTGCAGCGCGGCATCATCAACCGCGCCGGCCACGGCAAGGACGAGAACATCCTGCTCGTCACGCTGGGCATTTCCATCGTGCTCGAAAACCTGGCGCTGCTGGTGTTCAAGAGCGACACCCGCAGCATCGAGACGGCCTACACGCTGACCACCATCTCCATCGGCCCGGCCATGATCGCGCTGCCGAAGCTGGTGGCCTTCGTTGGCGCGCTGGCAGCGTCGGCGCTGCTGCTGCTGGTGCTCACCCGCACCGACCTCGGCCGCGCGATCCGCGCGGTGGCCAAGGAAAAACACGGCGCCAAGCTGATGGGCATCGACGTCGACCATGTCTACGCGATGAGTTTCGGCATCGGCCTGGCTTGCCTTGGCGCCGCGGCGTGTTTCCTGCTGCCGGCCTACTACGTGAACCCGCAGGTGGGTGCGGGCTTCGTACCGGTGGCCTTCACGATCGTGGTGCTGGGTGGCATGGGCAGCTTTGTCGGCGCGTTGGTGGGCGGGCTGCTGATCGGCGTGGTCGAGTCGCTCGGTGGCCTGGTCCTGGGCGAATCGCTGGGGCAGATCGGCATCTTCGTGGTCTTCATCGCGGTGCTGCTGTTGCGCCCACAGGGCCTGTTCGGAGCCCGCGTGTGAAGGACCTGGCCGCCATCGCCGCGTTTGCCGCCGCGGTCGGCGGTCTGACGCTGGCATTGGACTCCGGCGTCTGGCTCACCTTCATCATGATGGCGCTGTACGCCGCACTGCTGGCTCAGTCGTGGAACATGCTCGGCGGTTACGGCGGGCAATTCTCGTTCGGGCATGCGCTGTTCTTCGGCAGCGGCGCTTATGTGCAGGCGATGGCGCAGCTGAGCTGGGGCTGGAACGCGTGGCTGGCCCTGGCCGCCGCGGTGCTCGTGGCCGCCGCGGTAGGCGCGTTGGTCGGCGCGCTGACTTTTCGCTACGGGCTCAAGGGCTCCTACTTCGCGCTCGTCACCCTGGCCTTCGCCGAGGTGTTCCGCATCCTCGCGGTGTCGGTCGATTTCACCGGCGGTGGTGTCGGGCTGATGCTGCCGCTGCGCGAGTCGTTCGCGAACCTGCAGTTCGGCTCGCGCAAGGGCTACATCGGCCTGGTGCTCGGCTTCGTGGTCGCGGCACTGTGCGTCACCTCGTGGCTGCGGCATTCGCGCTTCGGCGCGCAATTGCAGGCGGTGCGCGACAACGAAGACGCGGCACGTGCGATCGGCGTCGACCCCTGGGCGGTGAAGCTGGGTGCGATCACGCTCTCGGCCGCATTCATGGGCGCGGGCGGCGCGTTTTATGTGCAGGTGTTCCAGTACATCGACCCCGGCCTGGCCTTCGGCCCGGCGAGTTCGGTCGAGGCGCTGGTGGCCGCGATCGTCGGCGGCATGGGCACGCTGTGGGGCCCGCTGCTCGGCGCCGCGGTGCTGCACCTGCTGGCCGAACTCACCCGCAACCTGTTCGGCCAGTTGCCCGGGCTGAACATGGTGGTCTACGGCTCGGTGCTGGTGCTGATCGTGATGTTCATGCCGCGCGGGCTCTCGGGCGTCGGGCGCAGCCTGCGCGACCTGTTGCGGGGCCGCCGTGGCTGAGCCGCTGTTGTCGCTCAGCGGCGTGTCGATCGCCTTCGGCGGCCTGCGCGCGGTGCACGACGTGAGCCTGCAATTGCGGCCGGGCACGCTGACCGCGCTGATCGGGCCCAACGGTGCGGGCAAGACAACGCTGTTCGCGCTGATGTCGGGTTTCCTCAAGCCCGACGCGGGCACGGTGCTGTTCGATGGCCGCGACATCACCGGCCAGCCGCCGCACCTGAACGCACGCGCCGGCATGACCCGCACCTTCCAGATCGTGCAGCCGTTTGCAGCGCAGACGGTGCGCGAGAACATCGCCGTCGGCGCGCACCTGCACGAGCCGCGCCGCGCCGCCGCGCTCGCCGCTGCCGAATGTGTGGCGCAAGGTGTCGGCCTCGGTGCCCTGCTCGACAAGCCGGCCGGCGACCTGACCGTGGCCGGCCGCAAGCGCCTGGAGTTGGCGCGTGCCTTGGCCACCCAACCGAAGCTGCTGCTGCTTGACGAAGTGCTGGCCGGCCTGAACCCGCAGGAGATCGCCGAGATGATTCCGGTGGTGCGCGCCATCGCGCACGGGGACCCGGCGAGCGGCGTGAAAGGCGGCGTGACCGTGCTGATGATCGAACACGTGATGCAGGCGGTGATGAACCTGGCCGAACATGTCTGGGTGCTGGCGCAAGGCGAGCTGATTGCCAGCGGCACGCCAGCCGAGGTGACGAACAACGACCAGGTGATCGAGGCCTACCTCGGCCACGGCACCGCGGCGCGTTTGCGCGGGGTCAGCGCATGACACCGCTGCTCGAAGTTCGCCAGCTGCGCGGTGGCTACGGCCGCGTCGAGGTGCTGCGCGGCGTGGACCTGGTGGTGAACCGCGGCGAGATCGTGGCGCTGCTCGGCAGCAACGGTGCGGGCAAATCGACCCTGAACAACATCGTCTGCGGCATCCACCGCGCCTGGAGAGGCACGGTGCATCTTGGCGGGCGCAACCTGACGAACGCGCATTACCGCGACATCGTCAAGGCCGGGCTGATCCAGGTGCCCGAAGGCCGCAAGATCTTCCCCAACCTGACGGTGCGCGAGAACCTGGAGCTTGGCTCGTTCACACGCGGGCGCGAGCGCCGCGCAAACAACCTCGAACGCGCCTTCGCGATCTTCCCGCGCCTGAAGGAACGGGTGGCGCAGAAGGCGGCCTCGATGAGCGGCGGCGAGCAGCAGATGCTCGCGATCGGCCGCGGGCTGATGGCCGAGCCCGAGTTGCTGATCCTCGACGAGCCCTCGCTCGGCTTGTCGCCGCTGCTGGTGGAAGACCTGTTCAAGCTGGTCCGCCGCCTGCACGACGAGGGCCTGGCCGTGCTGCTGGTGGAGCAGAACGTCGGCCAGTCCCTTGAGATCGCCGACCGCGCCTATGTGCTCGAAAACGGCAGCGTGCGATTCTCCGGCCTGCCGGCCGAGCTGCTCGCCAGCGATGAGCTGCGGCGCGCCTACCTGGGCTTGTGAGCCATGCTTGTAGGCCATGAGTGAACCCACCACGCTCGCCCAGAAGCTGGTGGCCCGCGCAGCCGGCCGAGCCCAGGTGGTGCCGGGTGAGGTCGTCACCTGCCGCGTCGACCTGGCGATGTTCCACGACTCCAGCGGCCCGCGCCGCCTGCAGCCGATGCTGGCCGAACTGGGGGCACAGATCTGGGACAAGAGCAAGGTGGTGCTGGTGATCGACCACTATGTGCCCGAGGCGGATGACGAGTCGCGCCGCATCGTGCGCATCGCGCGCAGCTGGGCGGCCGAGCAGCGCCTGCCGCATGTCTACGACTCCTTGGGCATCTGCCATGTGGTGGTGCCGCAGCACGGCCACCTGCGCCCGGGCATGTTCTGCGTCGGCGGCGATTCCCACTCGCCCACCGGCGGCGCGTTCGGTGCCTACATGTTCGGCATCGGTGCCACCGAAATGCTCGGCGTGGTGTGCACCGGCGAGATCTGGCTCACGGTGCCCGAGACGATCTTCATGCAATGGCGCGGCCGCCTCATCGACGGGGTGAGCGCCAAGGACATGATGCTTGCGATGCTCGGCCGCCACGGCATGAACGGCGGCGCCTACCAGGCGGTGGAGTTCTGCGGCGAAGCGGTGCGGGCACTGCCGATGCAAGAGCGCATGACCCTGGCCAACATGAGCGCCGAGCTCGGGGCGCAGGTCGGGCTGGTGGCGCCCGACCAGACCACACGCACCTGGCTCGCCGCACATGGCGCGCCCGAGGTCGAGATCGAGCCCTGGTACAGCGATGACCTCGCGCCCGGCACCCGCCACGACTTCGATGCCTCGACCCTCGCGCCGCAGGTGGCGTTGCCGCACAGCCCGGCCAACGTGGTGGGCGTGGACACGCTGGCGACAACGCGGGTGGACATCGCCTACATCGGCGCCTGCACCGGCGCCAAGCTGGACGACCTGCGCGCCGCGGCGCGTGTGCTCGCCGGGCGCCGCATCGCAGCGCATGTGCAGCTGCTGGTCGCACCCGCCAGCGTGCGCGATGCGGCCGACGCCGAAGCCGAAGGCGTGATGCGCCAGCTGCTGGATGCCGGCGCCACGCTGCTGCCCAGCGCCTGCGGCGCCTGCGCCGGCTACGGCAGCAGCATTCCCGAAGGCAGCACCGTGATCTCGTCGACCGCGCGCAACTTCAAGGGCCGCATGGGCGCGGCCACCGCGCAGGTGGTCCTCGGCTCGCCGTACACCGTGGCCGCGTCCGCGGTACGCGGTTCGATCAGCGATGCGCGGGAAATGCTGGCGGAGCGGGCGACCGGGTCGGCGAGCGAGGAGCCGGAGTGATGCGCGCTGCATCAGTTGCTGAGGGTGGGTCGGATTTTCCAGGCGAAGCGTCGGCGCGGCAAAGCCGCACCCGGGCAGCCCACGGCGTGCGACTGAGCCGGTCGGCCTGCGGCCGACCCAGAATGAGCCCCTGCCGGGCACTGCCTGCCCCCAGCACAGGCTCGTCTCATGAGCACCGGCATTCAAGCAGCGCAATCGGACCGCTGACATGAGAACCTGGAAGCTCCCCGCCGATGTCGACACCGACCAGCTCGCGCCAGGCGCGACGATGAAACACGGCATCGAGGTCACTGCGCGCCATTGCCTCGAAGCCTTGCGGCCCGAGTTCGCGCGCGCGGCGCGGCGCGGCGACGTGCTGGTGGCCGGCGCGCATTTCGGCATCGGTTCGTCGCGCGAGCAGGCGGCGAGTGTGCTGGTGCATCTGGGCGTGGCGGCGGTGATCGCACCGTCGTACTCGGGCCTCTACTTTCGCAACGCCTTCAACGTAGGCTTGTTGCTGCTCACCTGCTCGGAAGCAGAGCAGATCGACGACGGCGAAGCCCTCGGCTTCGACGCTCGCGCCGGCGTGGTCACACGCGCCGACGGCCGCACGCTGCGCTGCAATCCCATCCCCGGCTTCCTGCTCGACATGGTCGAAGCCGGCGGCCTCCTGCCCCAACTCAAACGACGCTTGAATTGCCCACCGGAGCCACACGATGAGCCGACCTGAATACGACCTGCTGATCAAGGGGGTGCGTGTCGTGCGCCCGCACGGCAACACGGTGCACGAGGCCGACATCGCGGTCACCGCCGGCAAGATCGCCAAGGTGGCGCCGGCGATCGACGTGACACGCGCCAAGGCATTGTTCGACGGCCGCGGCCGGCTCGCGTTTCCCGGCGTCGTCGACGCGCATATGCACAGCGGCATCTACTCGCCGCTGGAAGAAGACGCGGTGAGCGAAAGCAAGGCCGCGGCAATGGGCGGCGTCACCTCCAGCCTGAACTACTTCCGCACCGGGCAGTACTACCTCAACAAGGGCGGGCGCTACGCCAAGTTTTTTCCCGAAGTGCTGAAAGCCAGCAAGAACCGCTTCCACGTCGACTACGGCTACCACCTGGCGCCGATGGACAAGACGCATATCGACGAGATACCGATGTTGATCGGGAAGCATGGCGTGGCCAGCTTCAAGATCTTCATGTTCTACGGCTCGCACGGGCTGCACGGGGCGAGCACCACGCAGCGCGAGTTCCTGATGATCGGCGAGGACGAGCGCTACGACCTCGCGCACTTCGAGTTCGTGATGCGCGGCGTCCAGGCCGCGCGCGAAAAGATGCCCGAACGCGCGGGTCAGATCTCGCTCTCGCTGCATTGCGAGACGGCCGAGATCATGACGGCCTACACCAAGCTGGTCGAGAAGGACAGGTCGCTCAAAGGGCTGGCCGCCTACAGCGCCTCGCGCCCGCAGCACTCGGAAGGGCTGGCGGTGTTCATCGCCAGTTACCTGGCCCACGAAACCGCGCTGACCAACATCAACCTGCTGCACCTGTCTTCGCGCAAAGCGGTGCAGGCGGCGCTGACTATGGCCGAGGTGTTCCCGCATATCGACTTCCGGCGCGAGGTGACCATCGGCCACTTGATGCTCGACACCACGGCCAAGGCGGCCGAGCTGGCCAAGGTGAACCCGCCGATCCGCCCGCGCGAGGACGTGGAATTCCTGTGGGAGGCACTGCTGGCTGAAGAGCTCGACTGGGTGGTCAGCGACCACGCCTGCTGCCGCCACGAGATGAAGATTCCGAAGCGCTACTTCGGCAACATCTGGATGGCCAAGAGCGGCTTCGGCGGCACCGAGTACCTGCTGCCCGCGCTGGTGAGCGAAGGCACGCGCCGCGGCATGAGCTACAACCACATGGCGCGCGTGACGAGCTGGAACCCGGCGCAGCGCTTCGGCCTCAACCGCAAGGGCGACATCGCCGAAGGCTTCGACGCCGACATCGCGCTGGTCGACCCGGCGCGCACCTGGACCATCGCCGCCAAGGACTCGCCGTCGACGCAGGGCTACACGCCGTTCGAGGGGCTGGAGATGTCGGCGCGCGTGGACGCCACCTTCCTTCGCGGCATGAAGATCTTCGAAGAAGGCCAGGTGATCGGCAAGCCGCGCGGCGAGTACCTGCACCGTCCGACCGCTTGATCCTCCAGCCGTGAACCCGACCGTCGTCCGCGCCACGCAGATGCCGCCCGGCACGCCAGAGGTGCCGGTGGCGATCGTCGGTGCCGGCGCTTGCGGGCTGGGCGCGGCGCTGGCCTTGCGCGATGCCGGCATCGACTGCGTGCTGCTCGAGCGCGATGCGCAGGCGCGAGGCTCGACGGCCTTGTCCTCGGGCTTCATCCCCGTGGCGGGCACACAAGTTCAGCGCGACGCGGGCGTGCGGGACGACAACGCCGAGCGCTTCGCGCAGGACATCCAGAGCAAAGCCCAGGGCAGCGCAGCGCCGCATCTCGTGGCGGCGTACACGCAGGCCATTGCACCGGCGCTGGACCACTTGCAATCACGCCACGGCTTGCGCTTCGAACTGCTCGACGGATTCCTCTACCCCGGCCACAGCCGGCTGCGCATGCACACCCTGCCGCAGCGAACCGGTGCTGCGTTGGTGATGGCACTCGAAGCCGCCGCGCTGCGCGCTGGTGCGGTGCTGGTGACCCACGCGCTGGTGCGCGAGCTGTGGTGCGACGACGCCGGCCAGGTGCTCGGCGTCGGCTACCTTCGGCCCGACGGTGCGCTGGAGCATCTGGCCTGCGCTGTGCTGCTGCTGGCCTGCAACGGCTTCGGCGGCAACCCGGCGATGGTCAGTGAGCTGCTGCCGGAGATGCGCGACGCTCACTTCGCCGGCCACACCGGCAACGACGGCAGCGCCATCGCCTGGGGCCGGCAACTCGGCGCGCGTCTGGCCGACCTGGGCGGCTACCAGGGCCACGGCTCCTGGGCGGTGCCGCAGGGCGCACTGATTTCGTGGGCGCTGATGATGGAGGGTGGCGTGCAGGTCAATGCCGAAGGCCGGCGCTTCCATGATGAGACCGGCGGGTATTCGGAGGCCGCGGTGCAGGTGCTTGCGCAGCCTGGCGGCACCGCGTGGAATGTGTTGGACGCGCCGCTGCTCACCCTCGGTCGCAGCTTCCCGGACTTCGTCGCAGCCGAGGCGGCGGGCGCGGTGCGCCATGCGGCCGACCTGCCGGCGCTGGCCGCATGGATCGCATGCGACGAGGCAACGCTCGCGGCCACGCTCGCCGGCACGCGCCTGGCCGCGCCGTACTGCGCGATCAAGGTCACCGGCGCGCTGTTCCACACGCAAGGCGGCCTGGACATCGACGCGCAATGCCGGGTGTTGCGTGGCGACGGCGCGCCGTTGGCCAACCTGCTCGCGGCGGGCGGTGCCGCGCGTGGCGTCTCCGGCAACGCAGTGTGGGGGTACCTGTCGGGCAACGGACTGCTCAGCGCCGTGGCCGGCGGTTTCATCGCCGCGCGTACCGCGGCAGGTCAACTCGGAGGCAAGGTATGACCCTCAGACAGGCAACGCTCAAGCAGCGGCTGACCGAAGCCCGCGTGCTGCTCGCACCGGGCGTCTACGACGCGCTTTCGGCGTTGATCGCCGAACAGGCCGGCTTCGAGGCGCTGTACCTGTCGGGCGCGTCGATCGCCTACACCCGGCTCGGCCGACCCGATATCGGCCTCACCACCTTCAGCGAAGTGCAGGACACGCTCGCGCGCATCACCGAGCGGGTGCAAGTGCCGGTGGTCGTGGACGCCGACACCGGTTTCGGCAACGCGCTGAATGTGCAGCGCACGGTGCGCGGCTTCGAACGCGCGGGCGCGGCGATGATCCAGCTCGAGGACCAGACCTCACCGAAGCGCTGCGGCCACCTCGACGGCAAGGCAGTGGTGCCGGTGGCCGAGATGCAGGGCAAGCTGCGCGCCGCGCTGGACGCGCGCGCCAGCACCGACACGCTGATCCTTGCGCGCACCGACGCGCTCGCGGTGGAAGGGCTGGTGAGTGCGCTCGACCGCGCCGAGGCGTATCTCGATTGCGGGGTCGACGCGCTGTTCATTGAAGCCTTGCGCACCCCGGAGCAGATGGACGTCGCCTGCCGGCGTTTTGCGCACCGCGCGCCACTCTTGGCCAACATGGTCGAAGGTGGCAAGACACCGCTGCAAGCCGCCGCTGAACTCGGCGCGCGCGGCTTTCGCATCGTGAGCTTCCCCGGCGGCGCCGCGCGCGCGGTGGCGCATACGCTGGCCGGCTTTTACGCCAGCCTGCACCGGCACGGCAGCACCGCGCCGTGGCGCGACCAGATGCTCGACTTCGACGGCCTGAATGCCGTCATCGGCACAGCGGAGATGCTGGCGCTGGGCAAGCGCTTCGAGTGAGGACGCGCGGACCCCTGGCTTGCGCGCGGCAAGCCGCCGATCTCGCATGCGAACCTGGCAGGCCCCGACAGCACGACCCTTCGACCAACGGATCAAGCGCGGCTTCCGCCGGTGCTTCCGGGCACAACCGCGCGACCACGAAGCATGCAATCCATGCGACCATCCCGCGCCGAGCCGAATCGAACGGAGCCGTTGTGGGCAGCGCAGCGGGCTGCAGATTCAAGACAGCTCAGGCTGGCCGTTCACTTCTACCCGCAGCATCGCGCCGGGAGTTGATCCATGTTCGAGCGTGAAGCCGCAGTTGGTGCGGCCGTGGTCACAGCTTCCGCCCGACGTCGCCTGATCCAGGCGATGTTTGTTCTGGCAGTGGCCGTCGTGCTGGGCGGCATTTTCTGGGCCGCTTGGCTCTGGTCGCGCGCTTCGGTGACGGACGCCTTGCCCCGGCTGAGCTTGACGCAACTGTTGGCGCAAGCGCCGGCGGAGGGATGGCAACTCGCCCGCCTGCACAGCCATCCGGAATTGCTGGTGATCCAGTTCCCCGACCTGCGGGCGCAGGCACGAGCCCTCAACCGCGCCGCCGCGCTCGTCGAGCAGCCGGACGCGCCGCGCGATCGTGTGCTCGATGACGCTGAACTGTCCGCGTTGATCGCACGCCAGAAGCTGACACCCGAGACCTTCTACTACGGCCACGACCAGACGGCGCAAAACCTTCGACGCTTCTTCGCGCTCGCCGGGCGCCAGAACATCGTGCTGACGGCCGAGGAGCGCCAGCTGGAGTCGATCCTGCGGCGGCACGGCCTGCTGGCGTCGAACGGCGAGGCCGAGCAAGGCGCTCGGCAGCCGTCGTCGGTGCTGATCACCTTCACGCGCGCGCAGCCCGGCACCGACCTCGACGCGGCGATGCGCGCGTCCGTCGCCCGCCACGAACTCAGCCACGGCGTCTACTTCACGACGCCGGCTTATGCCGACCACTGCCGTCGCTTCTGGCACGAGCGGCTGACCGCTGCCGAGCGCGAGCGCTTCGTCGCCTATCTGGAGCGCCGCGGCTACAACCCGCGCGACAACGAGCTGATGATCAACGAGGCACAGGCCTTCCTGATGCATTCCACCGACCCCCGCGCCTTCAGCGCGGCCGACCTCGGCGTCGACGAGAGGACGCTGGACTCGATGCGGCGCCGCTTCCTCGACGGTGCACCACGGATGGAATGGGCCGAGCGTCGCTGAAGCAGCGGCAGGAATCGAGCCAGCCAGTCAGCATGGCGGCCTTCAGACGACTGCGCTGACGACCACGGCGGTGACGTTGTCGCGCGCGCCGGCCGCCAGCGCCGCGGCAACGAGTTCATCGGGTCCGTCACCGGCCGCAAGCCGGGTTTCAATGTCGCTCTCTGCCAGGGCCTTGTAGAGGCCGTCGCTGCACAGCATCAGCCGGTCGCCCGCCACGAGGCGGCCCGAGACTTTGTCCAGATCGAGCGCGTCTTCGGCCCCGACGGCCCGCGTGATGATGTTCGCCTGCGGATGCTTCTCACCATCCTCCGGTGCCAGCGCGCCCGCCTCGACCATCTCCTGCACCACGCTGTGGTCGCGCGTCACCTGACACAGGCGGCCCTCCCGCAGCAGGTAGGCCCGTGAATCTCCGGCCCAGAGGCAGGCGAAGTGGGTGCCGCGCGCCAGCAGCACCACCACCGTGCTGGCCACGAGGTCACGGTTGGCGCTCTCCTCACCGCGGCGCTGGAGCGCGGTATGGACGGCGCCGATGCGCAGGCGCACCTGAGCCAACATTTCCGCTGCCGACAGCCCCGGCGGGAGGTCCGCGAGCGCGCCGATGACCGCGGCCGATGCGACGTCACCCGCGCCGTGGCCCCCGGCACCATCGGCAACCGCCCACAGCCCGATGTCCGCACGGTCGACGAAGGCGTCCTCGTTGCGTGTGCGGACCGTGCCGCGATGGCTGAACGCCAAAGACACCAGCTGATAGCCCGTACTGCCACCTTGGAGCAGCGCCTGAAACTGCGCGGCCGACGGCAGGGCTGCGAGGTCCCAGCGCTGCTGCTCGTCTGTCCACCAGCCTTCGCCGGGAACCTCTTCGTCAACGGAAGGCGAGCCGCCTGCGGTGGTGGAGGGCAAGGCGGCGAACAATTCATCCACCGAATCGCCGCGGTCACGCCCCGTGCAACCGAGCGTCTCCAGCGCTGCGTACCACGCGCTGTCTGGCGCGGCCGTGCCCGGCGCGAGCAAGGCGGCGAGCGTCAGCGGGAACTGCCGTCCGCTGGAGTCTTCGCTGGGCAGCAGAACGCCGGCGACAGCCCGATCGCCGCAACTGCCCGGTGGGAGGCGAAAGCGCCACGGCGGCGCTGCCGCCCAAACGTCGGCAAAATCTTGCGCCAGCACCCGCTGCGCCTGGACCAGGCCAGCCTGCAGCCACTGGTCCCAAGGCTGCACGAAGTCCTGAGGAAGCTCACGCAAGACGAAGTCGCCATGCGACGGCAACTTGCCGTAGACGCCTGTCATGCCGCGGGTCCCCGTTGGCGCGTGATCGTGGAACCGAGCCGGCCGGCTACCGCCTCACGGAGCCAGCTTCGGGCAGCGGAACTCTGCGAGTTCACGCAGCATGAAGGGGTGCACGATCGAACCGGTGCGCAACTCGAACTCGGCCGAACGCTCGCCTTGCTGGATGCTGAGACGAAATCGGTCTTGAGTGTTGGTGGCGGCAAGCCGCCCCCGCGACACGAAACGCAGTGCCGCCCACGGGCCGTCGTTCAACAGGCCCGCGCCCGGCGCGTCGCCGTCGAAGCTCAGGCTGACGGCCCCGCGTGAGGGCCATTGCAGCGGCACCGCCCTGGCCCCGGCGGCACCCGGTGCAATCACGGTCTTGACGCCGTCGGCCTCCAAGGTGGCGCCGCGCCCGGCCGGGTTCAGGGCCAGCGGCAGGAGCTCGAACCGCAATGCCGAAGGGGGCTGCCCGGGCAAGGGCGCGGGGAAGAAGGCGTCGCGGATCGTGGCGGCACGCTGGAACTGGGCGATGTCGGCCGCGGCGACCGGCGATGGCGAGCCTTCGACGGCCACGGTACGCCAGGGCTTCTGCCGCGTGTCCACGTGGTTGCGCAAGGTCTGCGCGAACAACTGGTCGAAAACGCCGCCCGGGCCGAAGAGCCGGGCGAAATCGTCCATCGGCATGTCCGGTGCGCTGGCGTCCTGACGGAATGGGAAGCGCGTCTCGACGCCGCGGCAGAACGGCGCCAACTGCTGCGCCCCGGCCGCCGCCACCGCGGCCCGGGTGCCCCCGGATCGCTGCACACCCGCGGACCGCACTGCCACCTGGAGCCACCGGGACAGCGGCTCCGGCGCGCGCTGCGCCTCGCCGGCCAGCCGTTGCCCGGGGTCCAGCCCGGGGGCCGCAGGCGGCGGCGGGCCGCCGGGCGGTGCGGCGGCGAGCTTGGCCACTTCGGCGTAGAGCTCGCTCATCACCGCGAGAATGCCGTCGAGCGGTTTGCCGGAAATCTCGCGCAGCGGGCGGAACCGCGCTTCGACGATCTCGGCGACGACCGTCTCCGGCGCGGGTTGCCCCAGCTTGACCCCGAGCGCTTCGGCCACGCGGCTGGTGGCAGCGGACTTGCCCGCCACCGCGGCCATCGCCGCGCTCGCCGCGGCCTGGGCGGCGCCTGCGGCCGCCGAAGCCGCAGCGGCAGGCGCCGTCGGCGGCTTGCTCGGCGAGAGTTGTCGGGCAACGCTTTGCAGCAAGTCGCGCATCGGCGAATTTGGAGCCCCCAGGATGTTCAAGGCCTCGGCCGCCTGCGTCAGGCTGCTGAAGGGCACCAGGTCGATGCTGCCGAGCATGTCTTGCCAGGCCTTCACGTAATCCTCGGCGTACAAGCGCAGCACCGCGCCCTCGAGTTGCCGCGGGTCGGATGCCGTGGCTGCCGCCTCCGGGCCGAGCACCCAGCTCTCGGAAGCGGCTTCGCGGATCGCCTGGGGCAGGCGCGGCAGAAACGTGCGGTGCAGTCCTTCCACGGTAAACAGGCCTGGCACGGCAGCCTCGGTCAAGGGCTTGCCCTTCAGCGTAAACAGGCGCTGGCCAGCCGGTCCGACGACCGCGGCCGCGCGCCAAGGTGCAGCGTCGCTGGCCGTGCCGCGCATCCTGGCGTAGACACGCTCTGACATCGGCAGGCGCGAGAACACACGGCGGGCCTGGTCGATCAAGGCACCATCGAGCGCGACGCTCTCCAGGCCCTCGGGCTTGGCGGCCTCGGCCAAGGCCGCCTGCAGATGGCCGCCGAGCGCATCGCGGAAGGGCGCACCCACCACGCCGGGGTAGGCCTGCTCCCAGTCCAGCGCCATCCACTCCTTGATCAACGGCTGATCCAGCGGGCCCTGCCGGCCGAGCATCAGGTACACGCGGGTGGCGACGTAGAGATACGCCGGGTTCTGCATGCTGGCCCGGAGTTGGGACTCCAGCCGGGACATGAGGCGCGGCAGCAGCACCCGCTCCAGGGCGCGCTTGTAGGCCAGTTGCCCGGCGCTCAGAAGCTTGTCTTCCTGGCTCAGGCCGAGGCCGCCGCCCTTGCCTGCGGACGCCGGAGGAACATCGCGCACGCGATCGAGGTAGGCGAGCACGCGCACGAGATCGTCGCTCGCGGTGATCCTGTCGAGCGGCAAGTTCTGCGAAGAGGTCGTGGCGCTTTCGAGGGCAGCAGCGAACCGCTCTGCACGCGCTGTTTCGGCCTTCATGGCCGACCAGGCCCACACGGCGCCGCCTATGACGGCCAGCGCTGCCAAGCTCCAGGCACCGATCTGGATGAAGCGAGTGCGACGTTCCTGACCGCGGTCGAGCGCAGCGAGCCGGGCCTCGTTGAAGACGAGTTCGCGCAGCAGCCGGCCGAGGAAGTAGCTGCGCCCCTTTTGACCCATCACCGCCGCGGGACGGCGCGAGTCCAGGCCGAAGGCTCGCGAAAGCGCACCGGTCAAGCGGTCGATCGGGGTGCCCTCCTGGGTACCCGAGGTGAAGTACACACCGCGCAAGAAGGGCGCGGGATCGAGTTTGGAGCCGCCGAACGCGGCCTGGATGAAGGCCGCCAACGGCGGCTCGAGCGATGCGAACTGAGCCGGAAAGCCGGCGATGCGCACACGTTGCTCTGGCCCGCGCTCGGCCTGCAATCGCTCCAGGAGGCGGTCCTGCAGCCGTTGCACCAGGCCCGCGAACTCGCCCGCAAACTTGCCGACTTGCCCTTCGGCCGCCGGCTCGGCGGGCAAGGTCAAGCCCCAGACCTGAGCGCGCCCATCGCGGTCGAGGTCGTCGAAGAACTCGGTGAACCCGACGATGAGGTCCGCCTTGCTGACCAGAAAGTAGATCGGCAGGCGCTGGCCGAGTTTCAGTTCGAGTTCACGCACCCGCCGCCGCACCGCTTGGGCATGCAGTTCTCGTCCGGCCTGGTCGAGCCGGCTGAGCATGTCCGCACCGAAGGCCACCACCACGCCGTTCAGTGGCAGGCGGGGTCGTTGGCGGCGAAGCAGGTCGAGGAAGCGCTCCCAGCCTGCCCTGTCGGACGCGGCGTCGCTGTCCTGCGTGGTGTAGCGCCCGGCCGTGTCGATCAACACCGCCTGTTCCGAAATCCACCAGTCGCAATTGCGCGTGCCGCCGACACCGGCCACGCGGCCCGCCTCCAGCGGGAAGCCGAGACCGGAGTTGCGGATGGCGGTGGTCTTGCCTGAGCCTGGCGGGCCGATGATCACGTACCAGGGCCGCTCGTAGAGGTAGCCGCCCTTGCTGGCACTGGTCGCCTTCATCGCGTTCAGCGCCTCGGCCAGGCGGCTGCCCACCGCACGCTCTTCCTCGGCCGCCGCAGCGGCCGCGGCGCCGGCCTTGACGGTCTTGTCGTCCGGCTTTTCAGCGGCCTGGGACGCGCCGGCCACCAGCGCGGCGTCGCGCTTCTGGCGGCGCCGAACCAGCCACACCAGCACCAGCAGCCAGATCAGCAGCGGCAACGCGGCCAGGAGTGCGAGCAAGGCCAGCGACCTCACGCCGAGCAGGGCCGGCGCGAAGAACCAGATCACCGCGCAAAGCAAGAGCGCGCCGACCAGGCCACCCAGCCCGGCCACCGAGATCAATGCCGCCCAAACCGCCTTCACCGGGCGCCCCCGCTGCGCGACAACAGGATCTCGATGCGCCGGTTGTCTTCCCGGCCCTCGGGCGTTGCATTGGACTTCAGCGGCTCGTTGTCGGCCCGTCCGGCCGAGGCGAAACGCGCAGGCTGGCCGGTCGCCGCGGACAGGATGTTCTTCGCCGAGTCAGCGCGTGCGGCCGAGAGCTGGAAATTGGACGGGAAGCGCACGGTTCGAATCGGCTGGTTGTCGGAATGACCGAGCACCATGACCTGGCCCGGTTCGGCCTTCAAGGCTTCGCCGATGCGCTGCAGCAGCGCGACGAAGCTCGGCTCGACATCGGCCATGCCGGAAGCGAACATGCCGCGGCCCTTGACGCGGATCAGCACGCGCTGCATGTCGCCCTGCACCACGACCAGGCCGTCGCGGACCTCGCGTTGCAGAAACTGGCTGATCGTCGCGACCAGGTCGGGCCCGGACGGCGGCGCCGCAGCCGGTGCGATCAGCGGCGCGCTGCGCTCGATGGTCGGCAAGGTGGCTGGTGGCAACTGCACCAGGCGCTGCTGAAGCGCATCGCCGGTGTTGTTCACCGAGTTGGCGACCAGCATGTAGCCGAAGGCGAGCACGGCCAGCGCCACCGCTGCCGCGACCCAGGCCGGAACGCTGCGCCCGGGGCCGCGGTGCGGCGCATCCACGCCGCGCCACCGCGGCGACAGTTCGCGCTCCCAGCCGCCCCGCAATTGACTGAGCAGCTGGTAAAGCCCTTCGCGCATGCGATCGATTTCGGCGTTGCCACGACTGTCCAGACGGTAGCGGCCGCGAAATCCCACCGAGAGGCACAAGTAGCAGATCTCGAGCGCCGCGCGGTAACGCCCGGGGTCCTTCTGCATGCCGCCGAGAAGGTCGAAGAAGCGCTCGCCGCTACGCACATCCTGGTGGAACGTGGAGCTGAGCGAACGTGTGCCCCAGCTGCTCGACTGGCCCCAGGGGGTGGCCAGCACCACGTCGTCGAGTGCGGCGCAGAGCGCGTAGTGCGATGCACGAAGCTGGTCCTCCGCGACATGGGCCGCGGTGCAGCGGGCTTCGAAGGCCTGCAACTCGCGGACCGCGCGCTCGCGCAGTTCTTCGACGTTGTTCACCTGTGTGGCCTGAGCGCCGGCGCCGATGCGGCCGAGCAGGTCGAGCAGCGGTGCGGCGGCGGCGGCAATCGGCGAGATGCCCACGCTGGGCAGCGCTTCGGCTTCGCCTGCCAGACGCTGCGCCATCGGTGCGGGCGGCGGCGGAAACGGCGCGGCGGTGCGCAGCGGCGCTGCGGCCGGCGGTCGCAGCGAAGGCTTCGCGCCGCCGGAGCTTCGGATGATGGTGCGATCGTCGTCGTCGGGTTCGCTGAAGGGGTTGTCGCTCATCAGGCAACCTCCGTACTGCGTACTTCGGTGCTGTCGCCCTTCGGGCGGCCGTGCGGGCTCATCAGGCAACCTCCGTGCTGCGCACTTCGGTATTCGCCCTTGGGGCGGCCCGGCGGGCTCACTGGTGTACCTCCGTGCTGCGCACTTCGGTATTCGCCCTTGGGGCGGCCCGGCGGGCTCATGCGCGGATCGCCCATAACTCGACGCTCAGATTCGGGAAGTCACCCGAGACGTGGATCGCAAATCCGCCCGAGGTCTGCATTTGCTGCCAGTGCGGGCTGCCGCGGTCGAGTTCGAAGTAGGCCGCCGAGGCGTGAAACGGAATCTGTCGCGGCGCCACGGGCAAGGCGCGCACCGCGATGCCCGGCAAGGACACATTCACCAGCTCCCGGATATGTTCCACCGCGCCGATCTTGACCTGGCTGGGGAACAGCCGACGCAGTTGCTCGCCGGGCAGGTCCGCCGAGACGGTGAGCACGAATTGGCTCCCTCGCAACAGGGTGCGGTCGGTGAGTGCGCCGACACGGACACCGTGGCCCTTTTCCTGCAGCGCAATGGAGACGGCATTGGTTTCCAGGACCGCGGACAAGGAGCGCCGCAGATCGGCGACGACCGGGGCGAAGCTGCGTTGCAGGTCGTCGTGGCGGTAGGCCGGATAGGCGCTGGCGCGCTTGTTCGGCGCGGTGAACGTGGCCAGTTCCCCCGCCAACTGAACCAGCGCCGAGAACAACGACTCCGGATGCAGATTGCCCGAATCCGCCCAGTGCGCGAGCAGCGGCTGCCAGCGGTTCACCGCCTGCAGCAGCAGGAAGTCGGCAACGTCGGCCACGCCGCGGGTGCCGGGCTGGCCCAGCCTTCCGGCCAGCACTTCGGCGCGCTGGCCGAGCATGCCCACGAGCTCGGCGGTGAGATTGCTCAGCACGGTGGTGGCCGAGATGCGCAAGCACGGCGGAATGAACCGGTCGTCCAACTGCACGCGCCGGTCGGCCTGGACTTCAACCACGCGGGCCAGACCCAGGCACGAGTAACCGGCCAGTTCGTCGGAGTCGAGCAGGTAGCGCAGGCGCGGACGGCCAACGCCGAGCTCGGCCGAAATGGTGCTGTCGCTGTGGGTGTCGTAAGCCTCGAAGCTGTGCAGTGCGTAGCGCGCGCGCACCCCGTCGGGACCGAGGGCCGCCGAGCTCACCTCGGGGCTGCCGTCTTGCCGCAGGGCCAGTGCCAGGTAGACCACGGCGTTGCGCGTTCCCTCTGGCAGGTCCAGCGGCAAGGGTGCGTCCGCGGCTCCCGGAATGGAGAAGGTCGTGCCGTCCTCCAGCACGCCGGTGGCGGCCGAGAGCGCGAAGCGACCCGCCGCCAGCAGGTCGCGGTCGACCGACAGCTCGGTCACCCCCCAGGGATGCGAACGCAGCGGCGCAGTGCGCGCCTCCAGCTGATGCGCCGCATGTCGATCCTGCTGTTGGAAATGCTGGGCGCGGAGAAACATCCCCTCCTGCCACACCACTTTGTCGTACCAGAACATTCGACTCCTCAGCCTCTGTAGCGGCCGGGCGCGTGGCGCCTGGCTGCCATTGATAGGTCAATCCTTGGCCCGTTCGGCCGCCTGCTCATAAGCCCTGGCGAAAGCTTTGCCAAAGGCGCTTTCGAAATCATCATCGAACTGCTCGATCAGCTTGGCGTGGGCGCGCTTGTAGGTTTCCCACAGCCGCTTCTCACGTGTGCCGGGAATGAATCCGCCTTCCTTGTCGCCCTGCTCGATGGGCCCCGGTGCCAGCTTGTCCAGCAGCGCCCTGGCCGCAGCCTGCGTCGCTGCGAGCGTTGCGACCTGGTGCGTGGCCAGGTCATCGATGGAACGCTGCAGCGCGCTCAGCGCCGGCGTGCGCGGGTCCAGCAGCGACGCCAGCGCCTGCTCGTCGGTGGCGGCAAACTTCAGGGGGTTGTTGTTCGCCGGTCGCAGCATCGTGCGCTCGATTCTGAACTCGCTCTTGATCTCGCCACGGGCGATCAGGAGAGCACGCACGCCAGCCACCGCCACACGCAGCAACGCACCGGCGATGCGAAGCGCTGCATCCGGGTCAGCGGCTGCGCGTGCGACCAGGCCGGCAGGAATCTCCGCCCCGGCGAGCAGGGCCTCGAGCGCCGCCGGCGCGCCGGCAGCAGGCGGCGCTTCGGGGCGAATCGGCATGGTCGCGGTCGCGGGCGCCGATGCTGATGCGGGTGTTGCGGCAGCAACAGGTGCGGGTGCTGCGACGGGCGCAAAAGCCGGCGCTACCGCACTTGCGAACGGGATAGCGTCGTCGGCCGATGGCGATGCGCGCGACTCGGTCAACGGCGCCGTGACGAGGTCCAGGTCCCAATCGTCGGGAATGAGCGGCTTGCCTGTCGATACCACCGGCCGGGGTTGGAAGGCTTCGGCACCGGCGCCTGCATGGTCCGCCACGGGAGCGTCGGGCTCAAAGGGGACATCGAAATTGTCCGGCGGCGCCGGCGCGCGTCTGGCGCCGATACCTGATCCTATGCGTGCGCCACCGTCGGTGGACAAATCGTCCAGGCCGGGCAGCGGGACCCTGCCCACCCGGGGTTTCGGCGATTCGATCGCCCCCGCGGCAACGCCGCTCCAGCCCGAAGTGCCGCCGGAGGGGTGGTCTTCGGCGGCGATGCGCACCTCGATCTCGTAACTGCCGACCCGCAGGCGGTCCCCATCGAGAACCTGCTGCGTCTGATCGCGGCCGATCGGCTCGGCGGCGTAATTGACGAAGGTGCCATTGGAGGACAGGTCGCGGACGCGCCAGCTGCCGGCGTAGAACTCGAGCGTGCAGTGCTTGCGGGACAAGGATCTTTCGGGGTCGGGAAGGGGCCAGTCGCACTCGGCGCCACGGCCGAGCGTGAGGTCACCACCATGAACCTGACGCTGTTCCGGCGCCACCGCGTCAGGGCAGCGCAGGACGGTGAGGGTGAGTGTGGCCATCGTTGCCTCAACCGCCGATCAGCACGGTGGGACAGCCCATCACCACCACCCCGCCATGGCCGCACATGTCCCCGATGCGCGCCGCGGGCAGCTTGCACACGAGCACCGTGGCGCTGCCCTTTGCAATCAGGTCCGGCGGGCCGACGCAGACGCAGGGGTCCGTGGCCCGCGCCTGCGGCAGCTTGCCGGTCAGGACGGTGGGCGCGCCCATGATGATCGGCCCACCGACATGGGGAATCGGCGGCAGGCCCGGCGTCACCATCGGGCAGACGTGCATGTCGGTGAGCCGTGCAGCGGGTGGTCCGGCCATTTCAGTCTTCCTCGGAGGCGATGCGTCCTGCGCCGCCGGCCGCGATGTCGCGTGCCGACGCCAGAAAGCGCGCGAGGCGAGCCTCGGCTCGCTCGGCGTGGCCCCGCACTGCGGCCAGCACCACACCGCCACTGACGGCAACGCCAGTGAGATGTTCGGCGGGCGGAACCACCGGTTGACCTTCGGGCGCGAGGCTGCCACCGCTCCAGAACGCACCCACTGCTGCCCAGGCTTCCGGGCTTCGGAACTCGGTGGCCTGGGCCGCGTCCCAGGCGGCACGGCGCAGCGCGTCGTCGCCTGGCTTGCGCACCCACGCCTCGGCCGCCTTCATCGCCGCAGCATCTGAAGGGGGCAGCGCCGGGTCAGGGACGGCGGCGGCACACATGCAGGCCCACCAGACCGCCTCGCGCTTGGGCAGGGCGTGGGCCGAAAGCCGCACGGCCTCGTTGCGAAAACCGGCCGCCTCCAGGCGCGCGACCCCTTCGGCAGCGGTCTGGGCACCGGCGAGGGCGGCGATTGCAGGCGGCTCCAGTTCCAGACGCGGCAGCAGCGGCGCCAGCGGCGCGCCGAGCTTGGGCAGCGGCGCGTTCATCGTCAATTGATCATCACGATGCCGCCCTGCACCTGCACCATCGCATCGGCGTTCTCCTGCAGCATCAAGGCCTTCGTCTTGTGCATGAGCTGGGCTTCTTCGGTGATCATCATGCCCTTCAAGGTGATACCCATCTGGTCGATCACGACGGTGTTCTGGCCGACCTTCAGCGTGATCTTCTGCATCGCCTCGAGCGTGATGTTGCCCAGGTTGCACTTCACCGTGAGGTCCCCCATTTTCAGCGTGTGGGTCTCGTTGCCCTGGTCCAGAACCGTCGCGTCGTTGCCCATCTTGAGGGTGGTCGAGCGGTTGCCCTTCTCCAGCGTGAGCGTGTCGTGCGAGTCCTTGATCGTGGTGGTGCGCGCGTTCTTGACCGTGTCGCTCTGGTTGTGGTCGATGGTCCGGGTCTCGTCGTTCTCGACCTCGACCAGCAGGTCCTTTTGCGCATGCAGGAAGACGTGTTCGGAGCCCTTCTTGTCCTCGAAGCGCAAGACGTTGGCATCGCCGGCACTGTCGGACTTGTAACTGCGCGTGCTGATGCCGCTCTGGGCCCGGTTGGCTTTCGGATCGAAGGGCGGCTTGGCGTCCTTGCCGTAGACCGAGCCGGTGACGATCGGCCGGTCGGGGTCGCCGTCGAGGAAGGCGACCAGCACTTCGTCGCCCACACGCGGCAGGAACCAGGTGCCGCCCCAGGCGCCGGCCGCCGACTGCGCCACCCGTACCCAGCATGAGGAGGTGTCGTCGCTCTTGCCCAGGTGGTCCCAGCGGAACTGCACCTTGATGCGTCCGAACTCGTCGACATGAATCTTCTCGCCGGGCGGGCCGGTGACCTTGGCCGAATGCAACCCGGCCATCATCGGCCGCAGGTGTCGCTGCGCCGGCATCCAGGTCCGCGTGGCCGTCACGAGGGCGATGGACCCCTGGTAGGTTTCGGTGCCGCCAGCGCCCGCGACAAGGCCGGAGTGGTCCGATGCCTCATGCCGCGCGGCCGTGACAACGTACTTCGCGGTTTGTTCGCTGGCGTCTTCGGCGCGCACCGCCACCGACATGCGGGCTCCGGGGATGAAGCGGGGATCCTGGACGTCGGCGGCGAAATCCTCGGACGCGGTTTCCTGCTCACCGATCGCCACCGCGGCGCTGTCGACACCCGGGCGGGTGGACATGCCGCCGGGCCAGCGAAAGACCTCGCCCGCGGCCCACATCGCCGGTTCAGCGTCGTAGGTGCGGGTACCGCTGTTCTTGACGAGAACCACCGAGGGCTGGCTGCGCTCAGCGTCCATGTCCTTGAACTTCGCCGACGCGCTGCGCGCGCGGTTGCTGCGGCGCCAACTGCTGAGGGCGAATGCGCCGGTCGCGGCGTGCACTGCAACCACATCGCCACCCTCGAAGCTCGGAAAGCCCGGCGCCGTGGCACTGATGCACAAGGTGTGCGCCGATGCGGTGTGGGTGAAGTAGCAGGTCATGCCGTGCTCTTCGAGCAGACGGCAAACGAAGTGCAGATCGGTTTCGTTGTATTGCGTGCAGTAGGGCATCGGCTGCAGCGCGGGCAGGATGCCCCATTGGGGCGCCGGCTGTCCGTGCTCGCCGAGCACGGCGGTGATGATGTCCTTGGCCGACTTTTCCTGAAAGATCCTGCAATTGAGCTTCAGTCCGAGCCGCCAAAGCCCGGGTACCGCGACCAGCCGATAGGTTGTGCGGCTGGCCGCCCCCGGGCCCAGGCGTTGGAACTCGGCCACCAGGCCGTGAAAGAAGCGTTTCACCGTTTGCCCGTCGACGATTCTCGACACGGTCACAGTGATCGGCTTGGTGAGGAGGTCGGCGGCCTGCAGGTTCGGGTCGCTGCCCAGGACCTCGACCTCGATCGAGTAGGGCAGGCCCAGTTCTTCCGTGACGCTCAGGCGCGTGGCGATCAACGCACCCGCGCCCAGCGGCGTGGTGATCAACAGAAGTCGGGAGTCGTCCGCCATGCCAGATTCGTCCTTGCGGTGCGGCGCCGTTGAATGCGCCGGTCAGGCCGCGAACAAGGTCGTCGTCGTTGTCATCAAGCCGGCCGCAGCCCTTGGGCGTGGCGTTGAACGGCAGGCCACGCGAACGCCTGCCGCGCGGCGTTCGCATTCGCTTCGCCTAGGCGTTGATCGCCTTCTGGAGGTCGTACATGACCTTGCCGGTGGTCGTCGCCGCGAACTTGTCGTCGATCTTCAAGTACTCGCTATTGAACTTGGTGAAGTTCAGGCTGATCGATTCCGACGGCCGGTCGCCACCGCTGGAAATGCTGTAGCCGCTGATCATGACGGCGTCGAGGATGTACTTCTGGAAGGCGACATGCTTGCCGTCGGCGTCCGTGCGCGTGACATCGATCTTGACCTCGGTGCCCTTGCCGCCGATCGACTCCTTCAGCGCTAGCGGCGAGAACGAGTCGAAGGATTTGCTCACCGTGATCTCGGAGATGCTGGGCGCCGATGCCTCGCGCTTCGACGCGCCACCCACGCCGGCAGAGATGCCGCGACCCACGCCCCACTGAAAGCTCTGAAGCTCGACCCAGTTCTCATAGCCCTTGGCGTCCACTTCGCCATCCAGTGCCCCGTACTTCATGAAGATAGCCATGATTCGTTAAACCTTTCGCTTTTAGCCGATGTCCCCGCTCATCGCATGCTCGGCCGCGGGGACGTTCAACCGAGGTCGTACCGAAAGTTGCCGGACGACGGATCCATGCCAACCTGAACCTGAACAATCTTCTGCCCTTCGGCCATGCGCGCCAACAGCATGCCCGACAGTTCGGGCAGCAACGAGCGACTGAGAATGTTGTCGATGTTGCGCGCCCCGGATTCGACTTCCTTGCAGCGCGCCACGATCGCATCCGGCACGGTGTCGTCGAAAGTCAGCGGCGTGCCGTAGGTCTCGAGCACGCGGCGCCCGATGCTGCGCAGCTTCAACAGGCAGATCCGCTTCATGATCTCGTCGCGCAGCGGGTAGTAGATGACGACGTTGCAGCGGCCGAGGAACGCGGGCTTGAAGACTTTCAAGAGGTCCGGCTGCAGTGCTTCGCGCAACTGCTCCGGGTCCGGCGAAAGTTCCGGGTCGGCGCACAGCTTGGCGATGGTGTCGGTGCCCGCGTTGCTGGTCATGATGATGACGCAGTTGCGGAAGTCGATGTCACGCCCCTCGCCGTCCTTCATCTGGCCCTTGTCGAAGACCTGGTAGAAAACGTCCTGCACGCCCGGATGAGCCTTTTCCATCTCGTCGAGCAACACTACCGAATAGGGCCGGCGCCGCACCGCTTCGGTCAACACACCACCCTCACCGTAGCCGACATAACCCGGCGGTGAGCCCATGAGCAAGGAGACCTTGTGCTCCTCCTTGAACTCGCTCATGTTGAGTACGGTGAGGTTCTGCTCGCCGCCATAGAGCAACTCCGCCACCGCCAGCGCGGTCTCGGTCTTGCCGACGCCCGAGGTGCCGGCCATCAGGAACACGCCGATCGGCTTGCGCGGGTCGGTCAGCCCGGCACGGCTGGTGCGGATGGCCTGGGCAATGGCGTCCAGGGCATGGTCCTGGCCGACGACACGCTCCATCAACTTGTCCTGCAAGGCCAGCACGGTCTTGATCTCGTCGGAGACCATCCGGCCCACGGGAATCCCGGTCCAGGTGGCAACAACCTCGGCCACCGCCTGGCCATCGACCACCGGGTGCACCAGGGGCTCTTCACCCTGCAATTTGCGCAGCGCGGTCATCGTCGCGGCGAGGTCCTGCTTAAGTGCCTCGGTGTCTTCAGCCGGCGGCGCCGTGCCTGCGGGCAGCAGCTCGATCGACGCCGCCTCGGCGCGCGAGCGCAGGTCGCGGATGCGGGCCACCAGCTCCTTCTCCTCGCTCCAGCGCATGTTCAGCCCATCGAGCTCGGACTGCGCCTGCTCGCGTTCGGTCTGGAGCTTGCCTCGCCGCGCAACATGGTCGGCTCCGGTGGCTGTTTCGCGGCCGATCGCCGTCAACTCGGTGTCGATGAGGGAAATCCGGCGCGTGCGGTCCTCGACGGGTGCCGGAATCGCGGCCTGGCTCATCGCCACGCGGGCGCAGGCCGTATCCAGTAGCGAGACACCCTTGTCAGGCAGCTGGCGCGAGGGGATGAAGCGTGCAGAGAGCTTGACCGCGTCTTCCACCGCCTCGTCGAGGATGCGCACGCTGTGGTGCTTCTCGAGCGTCGCGACCAGACCCCGCAGCATCGCGGCGGCCAGGGGCTCCGAAGGCTCGTCGATCTTGACCACCTGGAAGCGGCGCGTCAGCGCGGCGTCCTTCTCGAAGTACTTCTTGTACTCGGCCCACGTAGTAGCAGCGACGCAGCGCAACTCGCCGCGAGCGAGCGCCGGCTTGAGCAGGTTGGCGGCGTCGTTCTGGCCCGCCTGGCCACCAGCGCCGATCAGCGTGTGCGCTTCGTCGATGAAAACGACGATCGGAGTGGGCGACGACTTGACCGCGTCGATGACGCCCTTCAGCCGGTTCTCGAACTCGCCCTTCACGCCGGCACCGGCCTGGAGCAGGCCGAGGTCCAGCGACATCAGCTTCACGCCCTTGAGCGCTTCGGGCACATCGCCCGAGGCAATGCGCAGCGCCAGTCCTTCCACGACGGCCGTCTTGCCCACGCCCGGCTCCCCGGTGAGGATGGGGTTGTTCTGGCGGCGGCGGGTCAGGATGTCGACCATCTGACGGATCTCGCTGTCGCGGCCGAGGATCGGGTCGATCTTGCCCGCCTTGGCCTGCGCTGTGAGATCGGAACAGAACTGGTCAAGCGGGCCGCTGCCGCGCGGTGCGTCGCCCGACGGCGCACCGCCGCTCCCGGCAGCGTTGCCCGAGGCCATGGCCGTGTCGGCTTGCGCTGCCTCCTCGCTGCCCGCTGCAAGCTCAGCCAGGTTCTTGCGAACTGCGTCCGCGGGAACGGCCGCAAGCGCTGGGCAGCTCTCACGCATGGTGCGCGAAAGCGACTCGTCTGCGAGCAGCGCCGCCAGCATGTGCCCGCTTCGAATAGTGCTCGCGCCGGCTTCGAGGGAGGCAATGAGCCAGGCTTCACGCAGCCAGCAGACGATGTCCGGCGACAGCGAAGGCGCGCGCGCATTGCCGGTGCGCAACTTGTCCAGCGCACGGTTCAACTCCGCAGCCGCTTTCCCGCCGTCGATGCCCTGCTTGTGCAGGATCGTCGCAATGTCGCTGCCGCGGGTCTCGATCAGCTTGAGCAGGAAGTGCTCGATCTCGACGTTGTAGTGGCTGCGTGAGAGTGTGAGCCCGGCTGCTGCTTCGAGTTGACGACGGCCTGTGTCCGACAGACGAGCCACCACGGATTTAAGGTCAACGGCCACCATCTGTAGCAAGCTCCTCAGGCCGGTGGCCCGTCATTTGTTCGGATCGTCAGTGCGCAACACAATGTAATTCAACGATCTCAGAATATCGGATAGCCTCGGACGTGTCTATGTCCGTCACTTGCGGTTCTTGGGGGTGACCGTAGCCTCGATCCCGCTCGACCTCCCGGCAAATGCGTGGGTCGCTTTATCTGGAGATTGCATGGCGATCGACCCCATCGACCTCGGCCCGTTGCTGGCGCCACTTGAAACCGGTGAGCAAGGTGCCGGTGTGGACTTGCGGGCCGACTATTCGGCCACCTCGCTGTACCAGCGCTTGCGCGATGCCAGAGCAGCGGCCCGCGCCGAGGAGCGAGCGCGCGACTCTGGAGAGGACGCGCAGGTCCCGGTTGCCGAGGGCTGGCGTGACGTGCTCTCGGTTGCACAGACCGCGCTGGCTTCGCAGAGCAAGGACTTCGAGGTTGCGGCCTGGCTTACCGAAGCACTCGTGCGGACTTACGGATTGCCGGGCCTGACCGCCGCCGCGACGCTGATGTCGGGCCTGTGTGAATCGTTCTGGGACGCGGGCTTTCCGCAGCCCGATGAGGACGGCCTGGAAATGCGAGCCTCCCCGATCGCCGGCCTCTCCGGCAGCGGCGCCGACGGCACGATCATGCAGCCGCTGCGCCGCCTGCCCTTGTTCAGGCGCGCTGACGGCAGCGGCCTGGGCCTGTACCAATGGGAGCAGGCCGAGCAAACCGCGGTGCTCAGTGACGAGCGCCGCACGGCACGCTACGCCGCTGGCGCACCGGAGCTGAAAACACTCGAGGCCGAAGCCCGGTTGGACAAGGCCTATCTCACCGGAACCTGGCGCGACGCCACCGCGGCGCTTCAAGCGTGGCGGGCGATGGAGGTCGTTACCGATGCGCGGTTCGGACCGGAGGCGCCGTCGCTGCGCAATGTCACGACCCTGTTGGTGCGCATGCTCGACGTCATGACCAAATTGGGTGGCGCGCCTGCCGAGGCCGGCGCCGATGACGCGGCCGCAGATGAAACCTCGGCCGATGGCTCCGCAGCCAAAGGTAACGCCGCCCGCGGTGCGCTGTCGACACGCGAGGATGCGCTGCGCGAGCTGTACCGCATCGCCGACTACTTTCGCAGCACCGAACCGCACTCGCCACTGGCCTACACGCTGGAAGAGGCGGTGCGCCGGGGCCGGATGAGCTTGGCGGAGTTGCTGGCCGAAGTCTTGCCGGAGGCGAGCGTGCGCAATGAGATGCTGCGGCGTCTGGGGATGAGGGCGGAGGAGCAGTAGCTGTTGCGGCGAGCCGGTCCTGAGTTCTGGGTACGAGGCCTGGCATGACCTCGAGGAACATGTCGGGCCAACAGAACGAAGTCGACGCACGCGGCGATTGCCGCGACATCGACGCGCTGCCATCGGTTTCCATTGACCTGGGAGCATCCCTAGGTTGAGCCACAGCAAACATCTTGACGAGGCTCAGCGATCGTCGAAAGATCAGGTCGAGCACGCAGCAACAGGAGACTTG
The DNA here is from genome assembly GCA_031404155.1 of Burkholderiales bacterium. Lineage (GTDB taxonomy): Bacteria > Pseudomonadota > Gammaproteobacteria > Burkholderiales > Burkholderiaceae_C > JANNGZ01. Next base: position 26,563 of record JANNGZ010000009.1, on the reverse strand, counting down.
CCATGCCCGTCGGTGACAGCGGTCTCGCTGATCTCAGAAGCTATCCGAAAGCCTTTCTCGAAAACAATGCCCTCGTTGTTTTTGGTTCCAACGCTCATGCTTCGGGACCATGCCAGTACCGGCTCGTGTTGACGACGCGGCAGGGCTGGAAAAGCGTCGCGGGGAGCGCCGGCGAACGGGCTGTCCCGTACTGGTTCATGGTGCGCGACGGCGTCTTTCATCCCGACTTCGATGCGGCCCGCTCGAGCGTGGCCTTCGACGTCTACTACGTCTCCATGCGCGAGTTCACGAACGGCCAGTGGGAGGATACGGGGACGACACACTTTGTCCTGCCTGGTGCCGCCGGAGCGGACATGATGGTGACGTCCAAGCTGAATGGCTGCACCTTCGGGATCGGCATGAACGCGGCTGGCGCCAAGATGGTGTCGCACCTGCGTCCACCGCCGAATGCGCAGTTGGCGTCGACCGTCGTGCCTCAGGGCATCGAGGCCGGTTTCGCGGGAGGAAGCATCGACTATCGCGTGATGTCCAACGGCGCGGAGAACGGCACGATCCTCGGCTTTCGGGCGGGCGGGAACTGGACGTTCTACACGCAGCGATTCCGGATGAGGCCGAACGCGACCGGCCTCGTGGAAATGGTGGTGAAGCTTTCCTGAGGGTCAGGCGAGACGGCGGCTCCGGCCCTTCCCGTCGCCGCGGTCAACGAAGCTTTTCGCACCTTTGGTTCCCTCGCCGTCTTTCCAGGCTCGGATCTGGCTCACGCAGGTGGTCATCGGCGCGACCAGATGGAACTCCACATAGGCGGACGGCCGGAAGCTCAACCGAGAACGGTTGTAGCCCCAAATCGGGCCGTGATACCCGACTGCGCCCGCAAACACCGCACTGCATGCGGTGGCCACCCGGCTCCGTCAGGCGTCGATCACCGACCTACACACCGCGTCTCACACCCGCCCAAAGGAAGGTCTTTGCGCCTGACTTGATGTAGCTCTGCGTATAGAACTCCCACGCCTTCCCGAGCGCGTGGAGGCCCCATGTCGTCGTCTTGATCGCGTTGTCGATCTCGCCCCCGGCGTCCCAGGTCTGGTATTCGGCGGGACTGAGGATCTGCACGCCACGCCCGTGTTCGCTGATGAGGTAGTTCTTTTGCATCTTGCGTTGCTGCGCCCGTGCTTCGGGCGTCGGGCTGTCCGGTGAGACCGCCGTGGCCGAGCGTCCCATGTTCACATGGGATACCCGGCACGCGCCGTTCCCGTTGTGACTCCCGACACCGAGCGAGCAGCCGTCCATCGTGGGCGTGAACATGTAGAGCGCGTCGTTGCCGAGCGTCGCATGCTTGATTTCGTTCTGCTGGTAAGGGCACCAGTAGGCCGGAAGAGACGGTCGGGCGGCCTTGGCCGGAATCATCATGCAGACCTTCCCTCCCGGCAGGTTGGCCACGCTGAACCCGCCGGGCGCCTCAACGACTTTGACGTTGAGCACACCGCCCTCGTACAGATCGATCGGCGGATCGTCCGGGCACTTTTGGATGACGATGTTGTGGCGAAGAAAGTGATCCGGATTTCCGCAGAACAGTTCGTTGACGCTCACGGCTTCGTCCCCCGTCTGGACAGATGGCGACCCGCGGCAGGCGGGTCAAGCGACACCTGATCGACGCCAATCCTACAGTGGAACCTGCGCCGGAAAAACGCCTGCGGACCAACGCGTGGCGGCAACCGGCGCCTATCGACCCTCGCGCACCACTGCCGTACAGTCGGCGCAGAGGCGATGTGCTTTGTTTGTGGTCGCATGCTCGATTCGCTGCTTGGAGGACTGCTCGATGGATGTCACGGCGCTGCTTGCCCTTGTTCAAAGCCGCAAACTCGATCTGGGCGCGTTGATCGAGGTTTTCCTGACCAACAAAGCGGACATGGGAACCAATCAACTTCACCCGCAGGTTCATCTTTCGGACGGGTTCGAGATCGACGACGCCGCGATCGGCGCCCAAGCGCTTTCAGCGACGACGAAGGCGATAGCCGAGCCACACAAGACCGCACAGGCGTCGCTGCAGTCCTACATCAATGGAGGCGGCAGCGACCCGGTCACGCGCGGCAAGTTGCAGGCGGAACTCGATGACGCGAACGCAGCCAAGACTGCGCTGCTCACCAAGCTGCAGGCGAGCAAAAAGCTTGCGCACTCGCCGGACTCCCATATCGATCCGAGCATCTACAAGGATCTCGAGCGCGACAGCTTCGGCGCCCCGGACAAGAGTTTCTTCTTCGACGTGTCGCGGCTCCCCGACTTCGAGGCGCGCGAGACGATCCGCAAGAAGAAGCTCGAACTGCTGGCGGCTGAGCAAGAACTCGACAAGCTGGGGTACGGTGCCGCGGACCGCGCCAGCAAGCGCAAGCTGATGAAGGGCGCCCCGAACTACGCCGCAATCAACGATGTCGTTGGAAAATGGAAGTCGCTCGGCACCAGCATCGCGTCCAACGAGGCCAACCTGGCCAGCGGCGTGGCAGGCGGCAGCTACCTGACCCGCGGCTCAGGCCACGCGAAGAACAAATCGCACTCCATGTTTTCTGACTCCGAGAGTGCGCTGATGGCGCTGTTCGGCGCCTTGAACACAGAGGCGGGCGAGCTTGGGCTGAAGGCATTGCTTGGGGCTGCGCCGGTCACGAATTCGAACGGCTCTGTCTCGAATCCCCGCATTGCGATCCACTCCTACTCGGCGCCGCTCTATCTGACTTCGAAGGCCTTGAAAGGGGCGAAGCCGACCTCGGTGCACACCGGTCGCGCGGCCGCCAGCACGGTCGGCAGCGGAATCCAGATGGTGAAGCGCGCCGGAAATTTTGCGACCGGGTTACTGGAAAGCAGAGCCTTGGCCGACATCAAGTACGTCTCGGTAATCCTGGAGAAGGAAGGCACGACGGCGCTCCTGGTCACGCACTTTCCTGTGCCCTCCGATGGGCCGGATGAGGTTGTGGGCGCCAATGCGGCCGGCAGCGTCGATGTCCTCGAGAAGCCGGACAAGACAAAGGTGGCTGGGAAGAAGGAAATGGCCAAGGGCGATTGGCTCACGCCATCGACTTGAGGTGCGAGCCTGTTCTGCTCAGTACAAGTACCTTGGCCGACCCGTCGGCGCATGCGCGCTGCGGGTTGGCCCCCGAAGGGGCTTCGCGACGACAGCGGTTCGCGCGTGTTAGGCAGGCACGCGTCGCGTGCTCTCAGAACCAGTATTTCGAAAATTTTGCGACGGGCTCATGCTTTATCACGCCATCGGCCCCTTTCCAGTACCGAACTTTGTACCCGATATTGGTGCCATCGTCGTAGGCGTATTTTTCTCCGCCAACACCGATATAAGCCGTACCGATATAGGCATGCAGGAAGCGGCAATGTGTTCCGAGGACGAGCCCCGCAAACTCCTTTGCGAAAGTCTTGTCGTTTTTTGCTTGAATCTGCTTCGCTGCCGCCGTGTCGCAAGCTACCAGATTGATCAGCGTTACAGACGGCGGCGAGAGGCCGGATCCGACCAAATCGCCCAAAACGCGCTGGTAAAACGCCATCGGGCCTACCCCCTTCGTTCCTCCGAACTCGGCTGAAAACGGGCCGGCATGGGTGACAAAATAGATCCGCTTGACGAACCCGCCCGCTAGCCACTTGTAGCCATCCCACAGCGTCATCGCCTGAATGCCCGGCTTCAACGCGACCCCGGGTGCCGCGGCGAGCCTCGACATGTCGCGATGCTTCTCGTGGAGGGCGACGATGTCGTCGTGTCGTGCCTGGTCTGCAGTGCAGCAGACCACCAACTGTCGATCAAATACTTGTTGGTATTTGCCCTCGAAGGTTTTATCTCCGATGCGGTACAGCGGATGTTTTTCTTTCAAGGCATGCTCCTCAAGCGAAGGGACATGGGGCCGGCGTCGACTTGAAGCCGGGACGTTCGGACGTCAGGTCGGGCTTTGTGGCGCCTGAGCTGCGAAACCACTCAAACCACCGCCAGCGCCCGCCAAACCGGCAGACGTTCGCGAAGCAGTTCGCTCACTTTCCGCTCCAATTCCTCGATGACGTCGGCGCCCGGCCCCTGGCCCGGGGGAAGCATTTGCCTGACGAGACCGGCTGCATTGAGTTCGTCCGCAGGCGCCTCAACGGCCGCGCCAGACCGCGCCGTGGACGCCAGCCTGGCGATGGCCAGTTCGAGCGGTGGGACCACCAATCCCCCGCCCAGAACCGGCGTCGCCAAGCCCAACTGACCCGCTCCCACACCGAACGGCGCCAGCCGCTGCGCTGAAACCGAATTGAAACGCCGCGCGGCGTCGACGGCCTGCGTCCAGTCCGCCCCGCTACCGGGCAGCCGCCATAGTGGCGCCGCACTGCCTGACCCGATCAGCAAGGCGATCAGTTCCGAAGGCGTGACATTGCCGCAGCCCGGCAGCGCTCGCAGCGCGGCGACAGTCTGCGGCCCGGCCTTCAGCGCGGCCCGGACGGCATTGATCAGTGGCTGCGGCAGCTTCGCTACGCCGGCTTGCGCATTCAGCGAAACTTCGCCTTCGGCGTGGCTGGCGGAGGCGAGCCATAACGCGTCCACCGCCGCGTCGCGCGACACGCGGCGCAGGCCACGCACGTACAGGTCGCGCCTGAAAGCCCGTTGTACGCACAGATCCATCACCAACTGGCGCGAGGCCTCGTCCGGCGCCTCCTCCCACAACTCGCGTTGCGACGGCGTCAGCGACATCTGCGGAAAGTTCTCGTCGATCGTTGCGCTGCCCACGTACTCGCAGCGCGCGCTGGCCATCGATACCGCGACATCGGCGAAGAAGGTGGGGCGCCAGTGCTCGGTCAGGAACTCATGCAGCAGGTAGCCCGGCCGCGCGCCGGGGGTTTCGCCGGTGAATAGGCGGCGCCAGCCGGACGGTGGCAGGTGCGTTGCCTCGGCGGCGATCAAGCGCTCGACGCGCTTGGTGACAGCCGCCACGCCGTCGACGCTATTGCCCGCCGCCAGCATGGCCGCGCGGGCAACCCGCGCCAGACCCAGGGTGCCGGCGGCGCCGGGCATCGCGTTGTAGGTGACTAGCGCCAGGCCGCCCGGCTTCAGGCGCCGCCGCAGCAGGCGCAGCACGCCCTCGCGCACCGGGTCACCCACCCACGACCAGACACCGTGCACGGTGACCAGATCGAATTCGGGCAGCCGGTCGAGCTCGGCGTCGCCCAGTTCGGCAAGATCGGCCTCCAGGTAGCGCAGATTCGTCAGGCCCGCCGCGGCGGCCAGGCTGCGCGCTTCGGCAATGTGAGCCGGGTTGTAGTCGATCCCGAGCACCTGCCCCTGCAGGTTGCCCGCGGCCAGCACCGCAGCGGTGTAGCCGGTGCCGCAGCCGATCTCCGCGATCGACAGCGACGTGTCCGGACCGACGTCCCACGCCACGCCCATCAGGGCGCAGATGGCGCGCAGGTGCGCCGGCGCCTGAAAACTGTGCCAGGACGGCGGATAGGGCTCGCTGACTGGGTATCCGCGGCTCCAGGCGGTCGGGTTTGTCATTGCGGGCTCGCTCCGGTTCTGGGGATCAGGGCATCAATGGGTCATCGGCCGCAACAGCGCCGAGACCGGGGTCTGCCGGCGCGGCCGCGGCGCCGTCAGCCAACTGGTCCAACCGAGCCGCGACGAGCCGGCACCCAACGCCCCAAGGCGCAGCGGCGGTACCTGGTTGGCGAGCAAGGTCGGGTTGAAGGCAAAGTCCTGCTCCAACCCCACGTGCAGCCGGGTCAGTTCGACCAGCCGCCGGTGCAACGGTGTGCCCGGGAGCAGGGCCTCGAACTCGGGCAGCGTGAGCGGGCCCAGGCGCACCAGGAAGCGGGCCGAAGGGTCCCACACCTGGGAGCCGACGGCTGCGTCCGCGCCCAGTTGCACATAGCGTCCGGGCTGGCCGGGTGCCGCGAGCCGCGACTGCTCAGCGGGCGGCAGCCGAACCCAACCCCCGGCAAACTCGACGATGCGCACGTCCGCACCGGTTTCTGCCGACAGCATGCCGCGCAGGCGTTCGGCGCTTCGGCTGCGTGCAGCCAGGCTGCCCGCGTGGTAGAGCACCGCTTGCAGCGGTGTCGACAGCGCGCGCGAAAGGCTCTTGTCGCCCACGCCCACGGCCGACGCCAGCACCTGTTCTGCCGCGGTCGGATTCCGTGTGGGCCGATATTTAGCGCCCGCGGTCACGAAGAAGCCGGTGAAGCGCCGGGCCAGCAGGTCGAGAAAGGAATGCAGCGCGGTCGACCGCTTGCGCTCCTCGGCGTCGACCAGCGCGGAGTAATGGCGCGGCAGCACGCCGCCGGGGCCCAACAGGCCGAACGTCGGCGAGACGAGTTCGGCCTTCTCGACGTTCGCCTGCGTCACCTCGCCGCCAGGCGCGCCGAGCCGTGCTTGGGTCCTAAAGGAAATTTCCGTGGGGTCTCGGCCGGGCGCGATGACGGCCGCGGCCTGGTCGATGCTGAAGCGGGTGGGCTCACGCTGAAGGCGTTCGAGCGCGCTGAGTGCGCGGCGCGGCTCAGTCTTGGGCAACGGTTCTCCGTTGTCGCGCACCGGCTCCACGCTGTCGCTCGGAGGCCCGTCGCTCACTCATGCCCCCTACGCGGCTTCGCGCCGGTCCCCGCAAGGGGGAGCGAGCGCCTTGGGAGCGGCCCGGCGGCGCTCACAGGAGCACCCGGGTGCCGCTGCGCGCCGGCCAGGACGCCACGCTGCCGCTGCGCCCACGAAGGTAGGCCGAGCAGCGAACGAAGCCGTTCACCGACACCTGCAGAGCCAGGAACCTTTCGAGGACACCGGCCAACAAGAACAAGCCGCCTGCGGTCCACGCTTGCGGCTCGAAGGTCAAGGCCACGTCGATGCCGCGCGCGAAGCTGCCCGGCCGCATGCCCGGCAAGCGGGCTATGCCGGGCGTGGCGCTGACGGAGACAATGCCGTCCAGCGCCAGGCGCGTCTCCACTGTGTCGCGCAGGTCATGCAGGCGCAGCATTTCGCGCAGCGCCAGCGCGGCCTGGGGCCCGCCGGTCACACCGAGGTGGTTCAGCGCCAGGTGCGACACCAGCCGCCATCCGCTGCGCTCGCGCAATTGCGGGCGCAGGGTCGGCGTAGGGGGCGAGAGGCAGTCGGCTCCGGCCGCGGGTGCAGCCGGGTCGGTGATCCGCAGGCCGGGGTGGCCGCCACCGAACGGCAGCAGCGAGGGAAGGTCTCGGTTGCAGCACAGGGTGTCCACGCTCAGCACACCATCGGCAGGCAACGCCGGGTCGAAATGCGGGTCGCGCAGCATCAGGCGGATCTCGCTGCCGCCCAACACGGAGGGTGCTTCGCGGCGCGATGCCAGCCAACTGAGCTCGCTGGCATCGGCTTCTGCCTTCTCTTCGTGCCGCAGGCGCTGGAAGTGCGGGACCTTCTTCGGTAGCGGGTCGTCAGCATGGCTGAGCCGCAGCGTCTCGACCGAGTACACCTCGAGTGCCGCCGGGCGCCGCGCATCGGGAACCACGAGCCAGTCGGACTGCGTGCCGTCCAGCGCGATTGGCTCGGCGGCCTGGTGAAACAGGTTCACCGCCGGTGTGCAACCGAGAACCAGGTTTTCTTCGCTGATGCCGCGCTCCAGTTCGCTGGCGGTGCGGGACAGGTAGATGTACAGCTCCATCGAGCCGCTGCGCTGAAGCATGCTGCGTACCTCGAGCCCTGAGAGCTTGATGTACAGAAATTTCTCCGGGAACGCGAAGTACTCGGTCAACAGCCTGTGGCCCGAGAACGAGCGCTGCGGCCACGGCAGTGCCGCCTCCTCAAGCTCGAAGCCCGCGTGGGACAAGGCATCTCGCGGCAGGAACGTGGGGCGTGGATCGGTTGGCCCGTCGGCCAGGGCGATCGACACCGTGGCGGTGCACAGCAGCTCCAGCAGTTGCGTCGCAACCGGCCCTGAGCCGCGCAGATGCAGGCGCAATTCGTCAAGGGCCAGATCAGCGAAAGCAAGGCCGGGTGTCGTGGTCGCCAGGCTCAGGCGCAGGACCGCCGCCGCGCGCGGTGCGTGGGGGTTGACCGGGGCCGGCAATGGCAGCCCGGCCAACTTGGCCTTCTCCAGCGCAACCGGCCAGAGGGTGGTTTCGTGGCAGGTGCGGAAATGAAGCGGCTCGCCGCGCACCGCCTCGGTCTGCAAGGGTGTGCCCCGGGGGACGCGGGACGGGCCGGTCGCCTCTGGCTTGGGCAAGAGCCTGACCGTGGTGAGCGAAGGAACCGGCGCGAGCAGGTGGGGGCAGAGCAGCTCAAGCAGCGCATCCGAAAGCTCGGGAATGTCGTCGTCAAGCCGGTGCTGGACTCGCGCTGCGAGAAACGCCACACCTTCCAGGAGACGCTCCACATGCGGATCGTCCACCGCATCGGGCGTCATCCGCAGCCGGCCGGCCACCTTGGGGTTCGCAGCCGCAAATTCGCCGGCCAGCTTGCGGATCGCGGCCAGTTCGCGGTCGTAGTAGGGGAGCAGGCTGTCGGCCATGGGCTCAGGTTTCACGTACCGTGACGTCGCGCGTTACCGGTTCGAGCAAAGTCTCGAAGCTCACCGGCTCGGGCACCGGGTCGGCCCGCAGTACCGCGTCGACCTTCATGCGCAGGGTCCCGCCAAGTTCGTCGTCCTCACCCACCAGCAACACCGAAACCTGGGTCAGACGAGGCTCGTAACGACGGATCGTTGTTTCAACCTCGCGCACCAGCGCAGCGCGCAACGCCGGCACCGAGTAGGCGCCCGAACTGGGGTCGGGGATGCCGTAGTTGACAAGCGAACTCGCCAGTTCAGGCAGGTGCGGCGGCAGCGGTTGGCGGCGGCGGCGCGCGTTGAGCAAGGACTCGAGGTCGCGGCGCACAGCCAGGTGCAGCTTCTCCAGCGCCTCGGCCGCCGAGGGAGGCGGTAATTCCGGCGCATCCGGATCGGCATCCAGCAGCCGGTCCAGCAGCGGCAGGCGAACGCGCTTGGGCGCGTGGCGCGAACCTGGTGGCGTTGTACCGGCTTGGCTCAATCGAAGACCACTGTCTCGACCGCGGTGAACGCAAGCGCCTGGTCTCCCACCAACAGCACTCGCTGCCCTCGTCCGCGCACCGGCCCCTCGGCGGGATCGGTCCACTCGGTTGCGCGGCCCAGCCGAAGTGCGTTGTCGGTCTCGGCCACCGCGCCGAGGTAGATCGCCGGCAGGTAGACCACACCCTCGGTGCCGTCCTTGAGGTCGATGGCGCAGCGACGCCAGATGAGGTCGCGGCTGCGCCGTGGCGCATCGAAGGCAAGCGAGCGCACCCGCTCGACGGGCACCAGCATGTAGTCGCCTGCGGTGGTCAGCACTTCGAGTTCTGCCGCCAGCAAATCATCGACATCGCGCAGGTCGTCGAAGGGCACCGCGCTGCCGTCGGCGCCCTCCAGCCGGCCTGGCGCCCGCGCTCGCAGGGTCTCGACCTCTGCCGCAGCTTCGGTGGCGCCGGTTGCGTCGCCCAGCCGCAGCAGCATGCGCGCACGCAGCGCAGCCTTCTGTGCCGGCGTGGCATCGTCACCCTGGTACTTCGGCGCCCTGCCCTCACGCAAAACCTGTGTTCGCAACACTTCGGCCCTGAGAAGCTTGCGGAACTCGAGCACCGCGGGGTTGGGCTCGTGCAGCGCCGCCGCGTCGAGCATGCGATCGGCCCGCTCCGCTTCGCCCGTGATGAGCAGGAGTTCGGCCATGAGCCACCGTGCATCGGCGTCGGTGGGTGCGGCCTTGACGGCGGCGGTGGCGGCGGCAAGGGCTGCGGCGACATCGCCGGAGCGAAGGGCATCACCAGCGGTGGTCATGAGTAGGCGTCCTTCATCAAGTTGGATCAGGCGGCGGCCTGTCGCGGTACGAATTCGGTCACCAGCCTGAACGAAGCACCAATGTCGTCGAGTTGGTGGTGCGGCTTGAGGTGAACGGTGCAGTTGTACACGCCGGGACGGCCGGACCGTTCGCGTACTTCCACCCGGGCTTCCAGCAAGGGGTACTTGGCCGTGACCTCGGCGCCTCCGGAACCGATGCCGCTGACGAAGCCGTTGAGCCAACGCTGCAGCCGAGTCTCCACTTCGCCTGCTTCGGCGTAGCTGCCGACCATGTCGCGCCCCATCAGCTTGACGCAATGGGCAAAGCGACTGACACACAGTATCGTGTTGAGTTGAGCCGACAGACGCTGATTGGCTTGCGCCACAGAGGTGGACATTGAGGGCGGCCGGTGCAGGGACGGTAAAGCGCCAAAACAGGCCTCGGACAGACCATCGAGCGCGGACAAAGGAATCAGACCGGCCTCGCTGATCTGGTCTTCCTGCTGGTCGGTGAGCGCAACTTCCACGGGTGCCCTGGCCGGCGCTTCATGCGCAAGATCGGAGTAGAAACACTCGAACGGCAGGCCATCGAGCACGCCGCCCTGGGCCTCGTCCGAGATATCGGCGCCGCGCACCTCCGCCGGCCAGGAATAGCGGTCGAAGGCACGGATGGCGACGGCGGCGAAGCCGTAGACCGGGCTCGTCCAGACCCGTTGCGCCACGCCAGGGGTGAAACCGCGATAGCGAAATCGGTCGACGCGACTGCCATCGTCAACCCAGGGCGCGCGAGCCAACACGCGAGGCAGGGCGATACCGATGAATCGCAAGTCCTCGCGCGCCGCCGCGTTTCGCCAACGCTGATGGTCGGGCCCCCGAATAGCGACGGTGGGGTCGAAACTCGGCGACGCATTGGCGAAGCTGTCCAGACCCAAAAACTCCGGCGAAGCGCCGATGATCATCGGCGAGAAGGCAGCTGCTGCAATGCCGGCCAAACCCGAGAGGGCACCGACGTCGTCGGTGGGATGATGAAGCGCCGACCGGTGCCGGATTTCATAGTCGGCAGCGATGAGCCCGAAGGGTGCGCCGCCCGCCATGCCGAACTCCTCGTCGTGGATCTTGCGAAAGAGATGGCTCTGGTCGAACTCGAGCGCACGCTCGATGTCGCGGCAAACCTCGGCCCACCGCGCGTGCAGCAGCTTCAGGCGGATGCGGGTGCCGGTTTGGGGCACGCGGCCCGCGAGCCACGCCAGCCCGCGCCAGGACCCTTCAAGCCGACGAAGCCGGGGATGGTGAAGCACCGCGTCGAGCTGGCTCGACACCAGCGCGTCGATGGCGGTGATGTCCCTGTCGACCGCAGCGCGCAGGACTTCCGCGGGCTGGCCCTGCGCCGCCAGAGAGGCGAGCCACCCTTCGCCGAACCACAGCCGCAAGTGCGTAGCGGCATCAGAAGAGGCCACCAGCACCGCGAGATCGGAGGCGGCGGACGCGTGGCTCAGCAAACGCCCGGAAAGCACCGTTTCCCGGAGCGTTTCTTTGCCCGCATCGACCATGGCGCGGGGCGTCCCCGCAGCTCAGGACTTCTGCGGAATACGCGCCACCATTCGCATCGACGTTGTCAGCTCTTCCATCTGCAGCCAGGGGCGCAGATAGGCAACTGCGTTGTAGGAGCCGGGCTTCCCCGGGATTTCCTTGACCTCGACCTTGGCTTCGCGCAAGGGGTACTTGGCTCGCGATTCCTGCCCGCCGCCCTCCATCGGATTCACGTAGTTCTGAATCCAGCGGTTGAGCCAGATCTCACAGTCCGAGGCTTCCATGAACGACCCGATCTTGTCGCGTGCCATGACCTTCAGGAAGTGCGCAAACCTGCTCGTGGCCATGACGTAGGGCAGGCGTGCCGAGATGGCCGCATTCGCGGTGGCGTCGGGCCGGTCGTACTTCTTCGGTGCCTGCGCCGACTGCGCGCCGAAGAACACCGCGTAGTCGGTGTTCTTGTAGTGGCAAAGGGGCAGGAAGCCGAGATTGGACAACTCGGCCTCGCGCCGGTCGGTGATGCCGATCTCGGTCGGGCACTTGGCGTCGCCGTCACCATCGTCGGAGGTGAAAGTATGCGTGGGCAGGTCGTTGACTTTGCCGCCGCCTTCGGCGCCACGGATCGCGGTACAGAAGCCGTATTGGGCGAAGGCGTCCGTCAGCCGGGTGCCCATCACGTAGGCCGCATTCATCCAGCAGTAGTGGTCGTGATCCATCGCCTTGGCAGAGCCGTCTGTGTTGACCGGCGCTTCCTCGTAGCTGAATTCCTCGACCGCCTTGGTCGCAGCACCGTAGGGCACGCGCGAGATCACCCGCGGCATGACCAGGTTGACGAAGCGCGAGTCCTCGGTTTCGCGGAAGCCGCGCCACTTGGTGTACTCGGCCGTCTCGAAGATCTTGGCCAGGTCGCGCGGCTTGGACAGCTCGCTCCAGTTATCGAAGCCGAACATGCCGGCGCCGACGCCGGAGATGAAGGGCGCGAATGCGCCGGCCGCCACGTTGGAGACCAGGCGCAGCGTCTCGACGTCGTCGGGGTGGGCCGTCCACTCGTAATCCCCGATCAGCGCGCCGTAGGGCTCGCCGCCCGGCGTGCCGAATTCGTTCTCGTAGATCTTCTTGAAGAGCTGGCTTTGGTCGAACTCAACCGCCTTCTGCAGATCCCTGGCCATCTCCTTTTTCGGCAGTTGCAGCATCCGGATCTTCAGGCTGGTGCCGGTCTCGCTGTTCATCACGAGGTAGCTCAGCCCGCGCCAGCTGCCTTCGAGCTTGAGGAAACGCTCGTTGTGCATGATCGCGTTGAGTTGCTCGGACACCTTGCGGTCGATCTCGGCAATGGCGCGGTCGAAGGTGACCACCAGATTGCGGCTGAAGGTGACGGTCCCCTTCAGCGCCTCTTCGGTCAGCGCGCGGATCAGCTCTTCGGCGCGGTCGCGCTCGGTCTGCTTCGTGGCGCCGATCACCTGGTCGAGCAGACCCAGGCCGCCTTCGGTGGTGGTGGTGGTGACGACGGACGCGTCACCACCTTTGGCTTTGGTCGCACTCATGGGTTCAGCCCTCTTGCTTCTTGATGCCGAGTTCGGCGGACAGCGCGTCCAGCTTCGATTTGTCCTGCAGCACCTGCTCGAGCAGGCTTTCGAGTTCTTCGGACAGGTCGGCCTTGCTGACCAGGTCGCGCAGGCGAGAGCGCGTTTCGAGCATCGCCTTCAGGGCGGGCACCTGCTCTGCCACCTTGGCCGGGTCGAAGTCCGCCATCGATTTGAACTTCAGGTCCACGGCCATCTGTGAACCGTCTCCCGCCAGCGTGTTGTCCACCTTCAGACGCAAGCCGGGCGCCACGCGCGCCATCACGTCGTTGAAGTTGTCGCGGTCGATCTGGACGAACTTCCGCTCCGCCAGGGGCTTGATCGGCTCCGTGGGGTCGCCTGCGTAGTCGCCCAAGACACCCACGACAAAGGGCAATTCGCGCGTCACCGCCGCACCTTCGGTTTCGACGTCGTAAGTGATATGCACGCGAGGTTTGCGGACACGTGCGAGCTTTTCGTGAACACTGTTCATGGCTTCCTCTTCTGCGTCATTGGCTGAATTCTTCCGGAACGCGATCGATACACCGGCCGTGCGCTACGAGCGAGATGGCGATCTTGGCAGCCCTTGCCGAGGCCACGCATGCCCGCAGCAGTTTGGTTGAGGCACCGAGGCGACGTCTCAAGCTAACACACGACATGCGCCGAATCTACTTGAATCGATATTGATCGCACGACAGGGCAAACACTCGCTGGCCGAGGCACCCCGCAAGGCTTCCTCACCGTGGCTGCCGGTCAGTGATTCGAACTAGGGGGGTGACGCCGGGCTCGATCGAAGGCGCCCTTCGACATTCATCGCAGGCTCGCCATCGCCACCCTGCAAGCACGTCCCTGTCGATGCCACTGTCGCGCACGGCGCAGCTGCCGCGCGCCAAACCGGATCGCACGCATCTCGTCTCGGTACCGCTCGGTGCGCCGAGCGTTTGCCGCGCAGCGGTAGGCCACAATCCTGAAACGTTGGTTCGGACAAGAGCGTGACCGATTTCGATGAGCACTGACGACGACGACCGCACGCTGATCCGCCCAGCAGCACACAGCGGCCCGCCGCTGCCCGCCGCTGCCGCCCCGACGATCGACTATCGCAACGCCCTGCCCGAGGGCACCAGGCTTGCCGAGTTCGAACTCACGCGTGTGCTGGGCGAAGGCGGATTCGGCATCGTGTACCTGGCGATGGACCTTTCGCTCGGCCGCCGCGTCGCGCTCAAGGAGTACATGCCCTCGGCGCTCGCGGCGCGCACCGGGGGCTCGCAGGTGGTGGTGAAGTCGGAGCGGCATCGCGAGACTTTCACGGCCGGCCTGAGAAGCTTTGTCAATGAAGCGCGCTTGCTGGCGCAGTTCGACCACCCGGCGCTGGTCAAGGTCTACCGTTTCTGGGAGGCCAACGGTACCGCGTACATGGTGATGCCCTTCTACCAGGGCATCACCCTGAAGGACAAGCTGCGCGAGTCCGCAGGCCCGCCGGACGAGAGCTGGCTCATGGGCATCCTCGGGCCGCTGACCGAGGCGCTCAACGTGATCCATGCCGAGAGCTGCTTCCACCGTGACATCGCGCCGGACAACGTGATCCTGCTGGAGGGCTCGGGGCGCCCCTTGCTGCTGGACTTCGGCGCCGCGCGGCGCGTGATCGGCGACATGACCCAGGCGCTCACCGTGATCCTGAAGCCCGGCTACGCGCCGGTGGAGCAGTACGCCGAGGTCGACAGCATGAAACAGGGCCCGTGGACCGATGTCTACGCGCTCGCCGCCTGCGTGTACTTCGCGATCGCGGGCAAGACGCCACCGACGGCCGTGGGCCGCATGCTGAGCGACACCTATGTGCCGCTGGCGGAGCTGGCTGCGAGGCGCTACAGCGACCCTTTCCTGCGCGCGATCGACCGTGCACTGCGCGTCAAGCCCGAGGATCGCACCCGGACCATCAATGACCTGCGTGCGGAACTCGGCCTGGCGGTGCATGTGGCCGAAGGCCTGGAGACGCTTCCGGCATCGTTCTTCGATTCGACGCTCATCGGCGAACCGAACGCGCCTCGCCCCGGCGACGCGGCCAGCCGCCGTGCTGCAAACAACGGCGCTGGCGCCACGGGCAAGGGCCGCGGGCGCATCTGGTTCGGCGTCGGCGCGAGCGCACTCGCGGTCGCGGGACTCGCGGCGTTTCTGGCTTTGCGCCCGGGTGCCGGGCCGCCCACGGGTTCAACCGTCATTCGGCCTGCGCCGGACGCCTCCACGCGCGGTCAGGACGCGGCGTTGCCGGGCAGGGTCGCTGTCCCCGCGCCCGTGCCGCCCGCCGCCGTGACGCCTGCCGCAGCGCGGCCGCTCTCGGTGCCCGACGAGTTCGACCGCATCGTCGGCGCCCAGACTGCAGGCTTCAGCGTCGAGGCGAGCGCGCGCAGGACGCTGCTGCGCATCGACAAGGACAAGCTGGCCTTCACCGTCACGTCCAGCCGGGCCGGATTTGTCTACGTACTTTGGAACGACCCCGACGGATCGCTGTACCGCATGTTCCCCAACGGCAAGTCGAGCCAGAACCGGATCGCGGCGGGGCAGACCCTGGCATTGCCGCAACCCAGTTGGGCGATCGTCGCGGCCGAGCCGATCGGCATTGCGCAGGTGATCGTGATCGTTTCCGAGCACGAGCGGGACTTCTCCGGCTTTGGCCATACCGTCGTCAGCGCATACGGGTTCCTGAAGATCGATACCGGTGACTCGACGCTCACGGTGGCGCGCGCCCATGCCGGCAATGGTTCGGCCCTGGCCGGTAAGGCCGATTGCGTGGGCGCGAACTGCGACGTCTACGGCGCGGCGCGCTTCACCGTCGAAGTGGTTCGCTGACGCCGGCGGCCGGACACGCCCGGCCACGCGGCGCGCGGCTCGTTGGGGCTTGGACAAGCGCGCATCGCCGAGGTCACCGCCAGGCACCTACTTCCCCCTAAGCTGAAGTTACGGGCGGAAAACCCGTTGTTGGTTCGAAGTCCGGTGGCGTAGATTGCGCTGTCGTCCTCAGGACAAGACGCGGGGGCTTTGAGTGCGGCATGACAACGACAAACGCGGGGTACGCGACTGTGACCGGTCGCCACGGAGGCGCTGACAATGGCAATTGAGGCGTTGGTACGCGGCCGGCGAGCCGCAGCGTCGATCGTCCTGGTGCTTGCCATCGCCGGCGGGTCGCCAGCCTACGCTGCCGACGCCGCAACACCCGCGTCGGTCGAGGTCACCGCATTCCAGGTCAGCGGCAACACGCTGGTGACCGCTGAGGCGATCGAGCGCGCGCTGGCACCGTTCAAAGGGCGGCGCACCCTGGAGGAACTTGGCGCAGCGGCTCGGGCGGTGCAGCGGCTCTACGTCGACATGGGCTATGGCGGCGTGGTCGCCTACGTGCCGCCGCAAACCCGCAGCGACGGCGTCATCTCGCTGGTGGTGGTGGAGGGCCGGGTTTCGGCCGTGAATGTTCGTGGCGCGCAGGTTTTCAACGAAGCCAACATCCGGGCGAGCCTGCCCGATCTGGTCGTTGGTGCCACGCCGCGCATGCGCAGGATCGACGCCCAGATGCAGATCTCCAACGAGAACCCGTCCAAGCGGGTGCGCGTACTGCTCAAACCCGGAAGCGGCCCCGGTGAGACCGAAGCCGAGGTGACGGTGCAGGAAGGGTCGCTGCGGCACGTGACGCTGGCCCTGGACAACACGGGCACCAGCGGCACGGGAGAGTACCGCGCCAGCGTCGCCTGGCAACACGCCAACCTGAGCGGGCACGACGACGTGTTCACGGCGCAGTTCCAGACCTCACCCACACAACCCGACCGGGTCCGGGTCCTCAGCGCCGGATACCGCTTTCCGCGCTACAAGCAGCTGATGGTGGTCGACGCCTTTGCCGCCTACTCGGATGTCGACGGCGGGTCCGTCCCCACGGCCGCGGGTGACTTGCGCTTCAACGGCAACGGCCGCATCGCTGGCGTGCGCGGGACCTGGTATCTGCCCCGTGTTGGCGAAGCCGACCAGCGCGTTTCGCTCGGTGTGGACAACCGCGAATACCTCAACCGCTGCGGCATCGCCGGGCTGCCTGCGGGTGCTTGCGGCACAGCCGGCGCCAGCGTGTCGGTGCAGCCCTTGTCGTTGGGCTACAGCCTGCAGTCAGGCGGGGCGCCCGCGTTCGGGCTGTCGGCGTCCTTGCAGACCAACCTGAAACTCGGCGGTCGCTATTCCGACGCCGCCAGCTTCGCGGCGGTGCGGCCCGACGCCAGGGTGCGCTACACGGCGCTGCACTACGGCGCGTTCGCCAGCATGGCGGTGGCCGAGGCGTGGGACCTGCGCGTGCGTTTCGCGGGTCAGTTCAGCGCCGATGCGCTGGTTCCCGGCGAGCAGTACGGCATCGGCGGTGTTAACTCCGTGCGCGGCTACCAAGAACGCGAAGTCCTGGGCGATCAAGGCTTGCTGGTGTCGGTCGAACTGACCGGCCCGAACCTGATGCCGCTGGTCGGGCCGGCCGACCGGGTGCTGCGGATTTTCGCCTTCGCCGATGCCGGCCAGGCTTTCAACCACTTCGGCACACCTTGCCTGGGCACCTCTGCGCGGTGCTCGCTCGCGTCCTTGGGGATCGGCTCCCGCTTTGAATGGGGCAGGCTGCAAGCGCGGCTGGCCCTTGCCGGTGCGCTGCGCGACGCGGTACGTACCCGCAAGAACGACGCGCGGGCCCATTTCTCGGTTGTCTACACGATTTGATCCACCGCCCTGGCGTCGCACGTAGCACCGCGCCGGCCTGACATCTAAGGGTCCATCATGAGCAAGACTGCAACCAGCCACCGCACGGCCAGAGCCGCGAGCGTCGGGCCGTCACGCCGTGCGCATCGCCGCTTCCGGCTTCAACCGATGGCGCTGGCCCTGGCCCTCACGATGGGCACGCCGCTGGCGCTGCGGTATGGCGCCGCGGACGTGCGCGCGCAAGCGCTGCCCAGCGGTCTGAACGTGGTGCAGGGGCAAGCTTCCGTGGCTGTCACCGGCAGCCGCATGACGGTGACCAACAGCGCCAACGCGTTGCTGAACTGGCAGACCTTCTCCGTGGGCGCGGGCAATGCGGTGCGTTTCGAGCAGCCCAGCGCCACGAGCCAGGTGCTCAACCGCGTTGTGGGCAACGACCCGTCGAACATCTTTGGCAGCATCAGCAGCAACGGCAAGGTGTGGTTGCTCAACCCGAACGGTGTCCTGTTCGGACGCGACGCCCGCGTCGATGTGGCGGGGCTGGTGACCTCAACGCTGAGCATCAGCAACGCCAACTGGCAGGCGCAGCGCCTGAGCCTGTCGTCCAGCACCCTGCCTGGCGCCAGCCACGCCGAAGTGGTCAACCAGGGCGAGCTTCGCTCCACGACCGGCGGCCGGGTTCTGTTGCTCGGTGGTGCGGGTGGTGTGCGCAATGAAGGCCTCGTCGAGGCGCCCGGCGGGCAGGTGGTGCTCGCTGCCGGTCACAGTGTGGATTTGGTCGACTCCGGCCTGCCCAACCTGGCCGTGCGCGTGCAGGCGCCGCAGGGGCAGGCGCTGAACCTGGGCAGCCTGTCGGCCGGCGGTGGCTTCGTCGACCTGAGCGCGGCGATCGTCAACCAGCAAGGGATCGTGCGTGCCGATTCGATCGCTGGCGCCGCCGGCCAGGTGGTGCTGCGTGCCAGTGAATCCTTGAACACCGGAGCAGGCAGCTTGACCAGCGCCAATGGCGGCGCAGGCGGCCAGGTGACGCTCGACGCCGGCGGCGGTACGGCGATGCACGCTGGCCGGGTTGAAGCCGTGGGCCAGGCAACACAGGGCGGCGCGGTGAAGCTGCTCGGGCGTCAGGTCGGAATGGTCGACGGTGCCGTGGTCGACGCCTCGGGGCTTCAGGGCGGCGGCGAGGTGCTGGTCGGCGGCGGCGTGCAGGGGCGTGACGCCGGGGTACCCAATGCGCAAGCGGTTTACATGGGGGCCGGGGCGAGCATCGGCGCCGACGCCACCGGGCTGGGTGACGGTGGGCGAATCGTCCTGTGGAGCGACCAGGCGACGCGGGCGTTCGGCAGCCTCAGTGCCCGCGGCGGCCCCGGAGGCGGCAACGGCGGCTTCATCGAGACCTCGGGCGGCTGGCTCGACGCCCAACCGGCGTCGGTGCGCACCGATGCACCCAGGGGCCGCGCGGGAACCTGGCTGCTGGACCCGAACAACATCCTCATCACCGACAGTGCCGCGCCCGAATCCAACATCACCGGCGGGCCGGACTTCAGGACGACCGGGAACGGTGCCGTCCTGCTCAGCAGCAGCATCGTCTCGGCGCTGAACGCCGGCAACAACGTGACGGTCACCACCGGCTCGGCGTCGCCGAGCAGCCAAGCCGGCGACATCACGATGAGCCAGGCGACCCTCAGTGTCGCGCCCTCCTCGCCGGTGAGCCTGACGCTGACCGCGAGCCGGAACATCGACGTCGTCGACTCGACCATCTCCAGCGCCGGCTCACCATTGGCCGTGAATCTGCGCGCCGCCGCCGCAGGCGCCGGCACGATCGTCGTCGACAACTCCACGATCACCAGCGCCGGCGGCAACATCAACCTGGGCGGCCTGACGCAGTTGGTGGGTCCGACCGCGACTTCGCCCTTCACCGGCGCTGTCGGCTACAACGACCCGGGGTCAAACTATGCACGCGGTACCGCGATCAGCATCGTGGGATCCGTGCTGGCCGCAGGTTCGGGTTCGTTGACGATGCGCGGCGCGAGCGCGGCCGTCGACAGCGACGCCTACGGGATTCGCGTCTCGCCGGGCAGCACGATCACCGCCGCCGCCGTGGACATCAAAGGCTGGGTAAATTCGGCCGGCTCAGCGGTGATCGGAACGGCGAACTTCACCAACCGCACCGGCGTTTCGATCAGCGGCAACCTGACCTCGACCGGGCCGCTGGCAGTCGAGGGCACGGCGATATCGCCCGTCTTTCACGCCAACAGCTCGGTGGCGGGAACCCGGATCGATGGCGGGGTCACGCTCATCGCGGCCGACTCGTCCAACCCGGCTCTCTCCCTGATCGGGACGGTGAACGATCGGGTACCCGATGCGCCGACCTACAGGGACCGCGCGGGCGTTTACCTCGACCCCTTCTCGCGCATCACCGCCAAGAACGGCGCCGACCTGACGATTCTGGGCAACAACACCAGCAACAACGGCTACCACTATGGTGTTTACAGCCAGGCCTCGATGATCGATGCCTCCAGGGCGCGCAACCTGCTGATCCGGTCGCCGGACGGCACGGTGGGGCTGTTCGACTACTTCGATGGCGAGGGAACATCGCTGACCAGCATCCTGACCCCCAGGAGCGGCAACCCGTGGGGCGCCACCCGGCTTGACATCGCTTCGGCCGACATCCGAATCGACGGCGCCGCCATTGCAGGCTCGCCCAATCTAGCCTTCATCGGCGGCACCGGGACCCTCAGGGTGACGGGATCCTCCAACCTGAGCTTCACCGGCCCGGCTGCACTGAGGCTTCAAAGCTCGAGTATCCAGATCGGTTGCGGCTGTGAGGACTTCCCCCGCATCAGCAACATCTCCGCGCCGATCCAACTGCTTGCCGACGATCTGAAAATCTACGGTGGCCGCGTGACCGGTTCCGCGACCGGCGATGCCATCACGGTGGCCGGCAACAGCAATCCGAACACCCACTTCTTCGGCAACTCGGCCAACACGACCGCGCTGTTCGCTCCGAATGGCCGCTGGCTGATCTATGCGGACCGGCCCAGCTCGATCGATGCCGGCGGTCTGGTGCACGATTTCCGTCAGTACAACGCCTTGTACGGCTCCGCGGTCCCCGCCGGCAGCGGCAACGGCCTGCTGTTCGGTTTGGCTCCCACCCTGACGGTTGTCAACGGGGCAGCCATCACCAAGACATACGACGGCAACACGGCCGTCCTGCCCACAAGCGCGTCGCTGCAACTCACCGGGCTCGTCGACAGCGACCGCGCCAGCGGCAGCTTGACCTACAGCGCCTTGAGCTACGCCGACAAGAACGTCGGCCGCTCCAAGTCGATCACGGTGAGCGGATTCGGCGGCCTGCCTTCGATCGTCGATGCGGACGGCAAGACCACGTACGGCTACACCGTGGCGGGTTTTGACGTCATCGGCGACGTCACCCCCCAGGCGCTCACGCTCGGCGGCGTGAGTGCGGCCAGCAAGGTCTATGACGGCACGACCACCGCCACGCTCTTGGGCAGCGGCGCGCTCAGCGGCCTGGTCGGCTCCGAGAGCTTGACGTTCATACCCACCGGCCAGTTCGACACCAAGGACGCCGGCACCGGCAAGACCGTCTACCTCGCGGGAGCGCTGGCCAACGGCGCCAACGGCGGCCTGGCTGCCAACTACGCGCTGGCCAGCGGCTCGGCCACCACCACCGCCGACATCACGCGCAAGCCGCTCACACTAAGTGGCGTGAGTGCGGCCGACAAGGTCTACGACGGCAACAACGTGGCCACGCTGACCGGAACGCTCTTCGGCCTGGTCGGCTCCGAGCGCCTGACCTTCAGCCCCAGCGGCCAGTTCGACACCAAGGACGCCGGTACGGGCAAGACCGTCACCGGCACCGTCGCGCTGGCGGACGGCGCCAACGGCGGCCTGGCGGCCAACTACGCGCTGCCCGGCAGCGGCGTGGTCACCGCCACGGCCGCCATCACGCCCAGGCCGCTCACGCTCAGCGGCGTGAGCGCGGCCCACAAGGTCTATGACGGCAACACCACAGCCATGCTTGTGGGCAGCGGCACGCTCACCGGCCTGGTCGGCTCCGAAAGCCTGGCCTTCAGCCCCAGTGCCCAGTTCGAGAACAAGAACGCCGGCACCGGCAAAACCGTGAACATCACCGCTGGCCTGGGCAACGGTACCAACGGCGGCCTGGCCGGCAACTACGCGCTGCGCGGCGGCACGGTCACCACCGCCAACATCACGCAGCGGGACATTTCTGTGACGGCCGCGACCGCCGCGGACAAGATCTACGACGCCAGCGCGGCGGCAACCGTCACCGGCTGGACCTTGTCCGGCGCCATCGCCGGAGATCAGGTGTCGGTGGCATCCGGCTCGGGTGTCTTTGCAGACCCGAACGTCGGGCAAGTCAAAACCGTCACCGCGACCGCAACGGCGCTGGGCGGCAGCGACGGCGCGAACTACCGCCTGGTTCAACCGGTCACGACCGCGCTGGCTTCGGTCACACCAGCCACGCTGACCTATGTGGCCAAGCCGGTCACCGTCTTCGAGGGGCAACCGCTGACCGGTTTGAGCGTCGACGTGACGGGCCTCGTCGGGTCGGACACGCTGGCGACCGCGACCCGCGGAACACCTGTCGTGCTGACGCCCGCGGACCCGAAATTGCCGGGCAGTTATGCGCTGACCGGCTCCGGGCTGACAGCGGCGAACTACACGTTCGCGCAGGCCCCGGGCAATGCGACGGCGCTGGTGATCGCAGCGTCACCGCGAGCGATCCTGCCCGACCTCACCGAGCTGCCGGTATTGCCGCCGGCGCGGTTCAGCACACCCGCCGACGGCCGTACCCTCGACGTCTTGCAGGCGATAAGCGTCGAGCCGGCTGGCGGGAGGATCGCATTCGGAAGCCTGGACGTCGGCAACCTGTCGCTGGAAGAGCTGACCACCCTGCTCGTCGCGCGCGGGAAGTTCAAGAAGTCGCTCTTCGGCGAAGCCGTGCGCTTGCTCGAGAACGACCCGACGCTGGCCGATGCGCCCGCGTGTCTCTCCGTCGAGCAGCTCGACACCGGCACCTGCCTCGTGACCGAGGAACTCAAGGCCCAGATCGCCGCAGCCGCGACCATCGAGTCGCCCTCGGCTGCGCCGAAGCCAGCCGCCGTGGCCTCGACCACCGCGCCGGCCGCGCCACCGCCCGCAACGGCCGCGACCGCGACAGCGCCCCCGACACCTGCAGCGCCGGCTGCCGCACCCGCTGCCGCACGGACAGCAACCGCGGCGGCTGCCCCGCCCGCCGTCGTCGTCAGCCTGCCGTCCCAGCGCATCGTGCGCCAAGCGTCGCTGCCACAAATCCAGCGCAAGATCGCCGTCGTCATTGGCAACGACAACTTCGAAGACAAGCGTATTCCCAAGCTGGACAACGCGCGCGCGGACGCCCAGGCCATCGCCAAGGTCCTTGGCGACGAACTCGGATATGAAACCCTGGTCATCCGCGACGGCACGCGCGAGATGATCCTGGCCACGCTCAATCGGCTGGCCGTGCAGGTCAAGCCCAACGATTCGGTGGTGGTCTATTACGCCGGCCACGGCGAGTTGGTGGAGAAGACCGGGCTCGGCTACTGGCAGCCCTCCAATGCCGACGCAACCCGGCCGCAGACCTGGATCTCCAACGACGACATCGGCAAGTTGCTCGGCCAGATGGGCGCCAGCCAGGTGGCCCTGATCTCCGACAGTTGCTTCTCGGGCAGCTTGGCCTCCGACGAACGCATCCGGGCCCTCGGGCAGACGATCGACCCGAGCGTCCTGCTCAACCGGCGCGCCGCGGTCGTGATGTCCTCCGGCGGCAACGAGCCGGTCGCCGATGCCGGCAAGAACGGCCACTCGTCCTTTGCCTGGAACCTGATGCGGTCGCTCGAGAAGGTGACGACTTGGCGCCCGGGCGGCAATGTGTTCGAACAGGTGCGGTTCGCGGTGGCGCGGGAGTTGCCGCAACGCCCGCGATATGGCGCGGCCCGACTCGCACGCCACGAAGCCGGGTCCGACTACCTGTTCGAGCAACGCCGGCTCGAGGGGCTTGCGCCTTGACGCCTGCGTTACCACCCTACTACTTTCAACAGCCCAACCGGCGGAGAGACACGATGTCGACCTTGACGCAATTCATCCGGCTGGCCGCCCTGCTGGCCACTTTGCTACTTCCGGCCTCGGCTGCATGGGCCCAGCCCGCCAAAGTGCTGAAGGGCGCGCAGGTCACCGAGGACACCTTGGTCGACATGCTGGCGATCGAAGCACCTCAGGCCGCCGAAGGTGGCCAGACGCGGGGTTTCCGCCCGGCGACCTCGGCCCAAGGCAATCCGGCCCGGGCGCCCGGCCCCGGAAAGGCGAACCTGATGGTCACCTTCCTCACCGACTCCGCGACGCTGACCGACGACAGCATCAAGATCCTGGACACCGTGGCCCGGGCTTTGCAATCGGACACGCTGGCGGGCTTCGCGTTCCGCGTCGAGGGCCACGCCGATCCACGAGGCGCGGCAGAGCGAAACATGACGCTGTCCGAGCAGCGCGCCAAAGCGGTCGTGGACTACCTCGTCAGTGCGCGCGGCATCCTGTCCGAACGGCTGGTTGCGGTCGGCAAGGGTTCCAGCGAACTGCTGGACACCCAACGCGTCGACGCACCCGAGAATCGTCGCGTGACCATCGTCACGACCCGGTGATCGGCAGCTTGCGATAGCCGTGCCGGATCACTTCGAACCGTGCGCCGCCCGAGCACTCCCTTACGCGGCTGTGCGGCCCGAACGCTTGGGCGGGAGCTCCGCTGAACAACTCGGCCACGGCATCGCTCCCCGGCGCTGACCGCGAGGCGATCGTCGAGCGCTGATTCGCGCGCAGCACCAATGGGTGCCGTTCGGACACCCGCCTGGGAGCTGGCCGGCGGTCTTGCTTCTCACCAAGAGAGGGTGCCGGCTCGGCCGACGGGCTCGCCACCGTTGCAGATTCGCCGCAGCTCAAAGCGTGCAATGCCCGTGGAAGCTAGATCGTGCGGCCACCATCGACCGGCAACTCGACGCCGGTGATGAAGCGCGCCGCGTCGCTGGCAAGGTAGAGCGTCGCCTGAGCCACGTCCTCAGGCGTGGACATGCGGCCCAGCGGGATGCCGGCGACGATCTTCGCGCGCGCTTCGGGCGTGTCGGCCGTGCCGAGGAACTGTTCGATAAGGCCGGTCGCGCCCATCACCGGACACACCACATTGACGCGGATGTTGTCCGGGCCGAGTTCGGCGGCCATCGATTTGGACAAGATGTTGACTGCGCCCTTGCTGGCGTTGTACCAACTCAGGCCCGGCCGCGGCCGGATGCCGGCGGTCGAGCCGATGTTGATGATCGAGCCTGCGCTTTTGCCACTTCGGCGCTCGCGCATCAGCGGCAGCACGGCCTGCGTCATGTGGTAGATCGACTTGACGTTGACCGCGAACACGCGGTCGAAGGTCGCCTCGTCAACTTCCAGCATCGGCTGGTTCTTGTGCGTGGTGCCGGCGTTGTTGACCACGATGTCGGGTGCGCCGAAGGCATCGACGCAGGCCTTCACCGCGGCGTCGATGTCGGCACGCTTGGAGACGTCGCAGCGCACCGCGCGCGCGTTGGCAGCGCCGAGCGATGCGGCCACGGTCTGAGCCTTGTCGCCGTCGAGGTCGGCGATCAGCACCCGAGCGCCTTCGGCAACGAACAGCCGTGCGATGCCCTCGCCGAAGCCGCCCGCAGCGCCGGTGACGATGGCCACCTTGCCTTGTAGTTGGTTCATGCGACCCCCTTGGCCCTACGGGCCGTCCCCCAGGGCGCCGAAGGAGCCCCTTCGTGGCTGCTGGGGAGCAATCGCCTTCGGAGAGGCCGTGCGGCGCTCATGGCCAGATCACCGGAGTTTCGACGGAGATGATCGGCTCGATCGAGCCCGCGAAGTTCGGCAGGTCCGCCAGCAGCGTCTTGCCCTCGGGGCTTTCCAGCGAGGCCCATAGCGCCTGCTCGTCGTCGTACCACAGTTCGGAGAAGCCGTCGTAGCCGAACTTCGGGAAACGCTGCTTGTCGACCAGGTTGACCGAGTAACGCTTCAGGCCTGGCAGCTTGGCGCACAGCCCGGCGTGCACGCCGAGCCAGTGCTTGGTGAACTGCTCGTGCGTCATGTCCTCGCGCTTCTTCACGAGGCCGAGGCGCTTGGTATGCGTCTTCATGTGGAGACTCCTTCGGTAACGATCAGGTTCGAACGCGTCGAAGCCTGGCGCAACAGCCGCGCCGGCGCGTATTCGGGCGAGTCGATCCAGGCCTGCGCCCGCTCGACGCTCGGAAACTCGAGGATCACGAGGCGCTTGGGCGACCAGCCGCCTTCCAGCGTGCGCGTTGCGCCGCCGCGCGCGAGAAAGCGCCCGCCATACAACGCCACGGTCGGCGGCGAGAGCTTGCGGTACTCGTCGAAGGTCGCCGGGTCGGTGACCTCCATGTCGTTGATGACGTAGGCAGGCGGCATGTCAGCCCCTCGCCCGACGGGTACGTCGGTCGGTCCCCACGGCACGGAACGGGCCACTTCGTGGCCTTGGGGACGCGGGCCGGCTTGGGAGCGGCCCCGCGCTCGGCCCGCTCATGCTGACCTCGGAGCCTGCGGCCTGACCTTGATGCCCAGCTCGTCCTCGCGGATCTTCATCAGTGCCGCGGTGTCGCGCTCGGCATAGCCCTTCTCGGCCGCGCGGTCGAGCGTGGCCAGAGCGCCCTCGCCCACCAGCGCCTGGAAGCCGAGTGCCTTGGCAGCGTTCACCGCCAGACGCACGTCCTTGGCCGCGAGCTTGACCATGAAGCCGGGGCTGTCGTCGCCGATGAAGGCCTTCTTCGGCATCGCCACCGCGAGCTGCTGGTTCCAGGCCATCGTGGTCTTCATCACCTCGACCATCAGCTCCAGCGTCAGGCCTTCCTTGACGCCGATCGCCAGCGCTTCGGTGTTGGC
>JANNGZ010000008.1:0-7320 GCA_031404155.1 Burkholderiales bacterium | reverse complement strand
CGAGCAGGCGCGCAGCCGCTCGCCATTAGCATTGCCGCATGAGCCTGCCCGGCCGCCCGAAAGGCGAAGTCACCGCCGTGCGAAGCACGGAGGTTGCCCGATGAGCCTGCCCGGCCGCCATGGACCCGTAGGGGCCACTTCGTGGCCCTTGGGCGAATGCCGCAGTGCGAAGCACGGAGGTTGATCAATTGCATGCCGCCGACCTGATGGGCTTCGTGCTCTCGTTCATTGCACACCTGATCACTGGCGCCCAAGGGCACTGGAAGGGCTGCCCGCCGAAGGCCGAGCAGCGCATCTACTTCGCCAACCACCAGAGCCACCTCGACTGGGTGCTGATCTGGGCCGCGTTGCCGAAGGACCTGCGCGCCACCACGCGCCCGATAGCGGCGAAGGACTACTGGACCTCGGGCAAGTTCAAACACTGGATCACCCGCGAGGTGTTCAACGCGGTCTATGTGAGCCGCACCCGAACGGACGACCAGGATCCGCTGGAACCCTTGGTCGACGCGCTGAACAAGGGCGACTCGCTGGTGATCTTCCCGGAGGGCACCCGCAGCAACATGGGCCAGCCGATGCCGTTCAAGAGCGGCCTGTACCACCTGGCCGAGCAGTTCCCGCAGGTGCAGCTGATTCCGGCCTGGATCGACAACGTGCAGCGGGTGATGCCCAAGGGCGAAGTGGTGCCGGTGCCGATCCTGTGCACGGTGACCTTCGGCGCGCCGGTGACGCTGGCGGCGAACGAGGACAAGCGCGGCTTTCTGGAGCGGGCGCGCGACGCGGTGCTCGCATTGCGACCGCATGCAGTTTGAGATGACGCGCCCGCCGGCGCCCTGAGCACAAGCGATGCAAGCCCTGCGCAACCTCGCCGTCGACCAGCAAGTGGCCCTGCTCTTCGTGGCCCTGTTCGGCGCGCTGATGCTCACCACCATGCTCGCGTTCGGGCTCACCCTGCGCGAGCGGGGGGCAGCGCAGAGCGCCCGCGACAACCGTTTCACGCGCGACCTGCGCGCGGTGTGGGTCGGGGCCACGATGTTCTGGTTGGCCTGGCTCGCCGGGCCGGTCGGCGCCACGCTGCTTGCCGGGGGGCTCTCGTTCCTGGCGCTGCGCGAATTCGTCACGTTGATGCATACCCGCCGCGGCGACCACCGGCCGCTGATCCTGGCGTTTTTCATCGTGCTGCCGCTGCAGTACGTGATCGTCGGCACCCGCCACTTCGACCTCTTCACCGTGTTCGTGCCGGTGTACGTGTTCCTCGCGCTGCCGGTGGTGAGCGCCCTCGCCGGCGACCCCGAACGTTTTCTCGAACGCAACGCCAAGATCCAGTGGGGCATCATGGTCTGCGTCTACGGCCTGAGCCACGCGCCCGCGCTCTTGTTGCTCGACTTCGCGCGCTACGCCGGGCGCGGCGCGTTTTTGCTCTTCTTCCTGGTCATCGTGGCCGCGGCGGCACAGATCGCACAGGAAGGTGCCAGCCGCGTGCTGCGGCGCCGGCCGGTGGCGCGCCAGATCAGCCGCACCTTCTCGATCCGCGCCTGGCTCGTGGGCACCGCGGCCGGCGGCTTCGTCGGCGCGGCGCTGTTCTGGATCACGCCCTTCAACCCGCTGCAGGCGCTGCTGATCGCGGCACTTTCCGCCGGTGCGGGCACGCTCGGCGAACTGGTAATGAAGGCACTCAAACGCGACGCCGGGGTGCACTACTGGGGCAACCGCAGCTCGGTCACCGGCGCGGTGGGTTTGCTCGACCGCGTCGCGCCGCTGTGCTTCGCGGCGCCGGTATTTTTTCATTCGGTGCGCTGGTACTTCCAGCTCTACGTCTGATGCGCGTCCTCGGCATCGACCCGGGTTTGCAATGCACGGGCTTTGGTTGCGGCCCACGGCTTCGCCGCTTCACATCGGCTTCGCCGATATGAGCCTTCACCGAAGCCCTCCCGCGTCCGCCCAGCTTCCCGACACCCACAGCATGCGCATCCTTGGTATCGACCCCGGTTTGCAATGCACGGGCTTTGGCGTTCTGGACGTGGACGGCCCGCGCCTGAAATACGTCGCCAGCGGCACCATCAAGACCACCGAGGCCGACCGCGGCGACCTGCCGCTGCGCCTGAAGATCATCTTCGACGGCGTGCGCGAAGTGACCCAGCGCTACGCGCCCACCTGCGCGTCGGTGGAGATCGTGTTCGTCAATGTCAACCCGCAAAGCACCCTGCTGCTCGGCCAGGCACGCGGCGCGGCGATGGCGGCGCTGGTGTCCAACGACCTGCCGGTGTCGGAGTACACCGCGCTGCAAATGAAGAAGGCGGTGGTCGGCCATGGCCAGGCGCGCAAGGAGCAGGTGCAGGAGATGGTGATGCGCCTGCTCAAGCTGCCCGGGCTGCCGGGCAAGGACGCGGCCGACGCGCTGGGCATCGCGATCGCGCATGCCCATGCTGGCGCGTCGTTCGCAGCGATCGCGCAGGCCACCACGCTCTCGCGCCGGGCGCATGCGCAGTACCGGCGCGGGCGAAGTTATTAGGACGAGACCACCCCCGAAGCGGCTCCGCCGCTCCCCCTCAAAGGGGCACCGCCAGCGGCCTGGCGAAGCCAGTTCCGCGGCAGTTGCTTGGCGTCGCCTCAATTTTCCGCATCGCGGGTCGCGCGAAGCGCTGCGGAACAACTGGGCTCAACTCCGAATCAGGTTGATCACGCCCAGCGCCACGCGGCTCCAGATGGCGTAGTTGACGGTCAGCAGCGCGAGCAGTTTGAACCAGTGGAACAAGGCGAGCGCGCGCTTGCGCGGCCCGTGTTCGCCGCTGCCCAGGAAGAGCAGGAAGAACAGGGCCGAGAGCCCGCCGAGCCCGGCGAGGAGTACACCCGCGATCCAGTAGACGACGGTCATGTGGGTCCGCTCAAAACGTGGTCAGGAGGCGCTCGGCCACCACCACCGCGAAGAAACCGAGCGCGGCGATCACGGTCCATTTGACGATCAGCACGCCGCGGGTACGCCACACGGGATTGCGGGTGCCGAGGTACATCGCAAAACACGCCAACCCCGCCACCAGCAGCAGGCCGAACACGAGGCGCAGCGCGACGATCATGAACCTGCGCGCGCCGCGTGCACCACCGCCACCGCGCCCGCTTGCAACGCCGTCACCACGCGGTCACCACGGGCTCACCACGCCGGCGCCAGCTCGGCCAGCCCGGGCGGCGCCAGGCTCTCGTCGTCGAAGCTCACGATCTCGTAGGCGCTCGGGTCGGCGAGGAGCGCGCGCAGCAGCTTGTTGTTCAGCGCATGCCCGCTCTTGAACGCGGTGTAAGCGGCGAGCAGCGGCTTGCCGGCCATGTAGAGGTCGCCGATCGCGTCGAGCAGCTTGTGTTTGACGAACTCGTCGTCGTAGCGCAGCCCACCCTGATTGAGCACGCGGTTGTCGTCGACCACGATCGCGTTGTCCATGCTGCCGCCGAGGCTCAGGCCGCGCGAGCGCATCATCTCCACGTCCTTGGTGAAGCCGAAGGTGCGCGCACGCGCGATGTCGCGCTTGTATTGGCCGCCGTCGAAGTCGAACACCACGCTCTGGCCGGTGGCGCTCACCACCGCATGGCTGAACTCGATCTCGAATGCGAGCCGGTAGCCGTGGTGCGGCTCCAGCCGCGCCCACTTCAAGCTCGGCCCATCGCCTTCACGCACTTCCACGGTCTTGAGCACGCGGATGAAACGCTTGGGCGCGTCCTGCAGCGCGATGCCCGCGCTTTGCAGCAGGAAGACAAAACTCGCCGCCGAGCCGTCGAGGATAGGCACCTCCTCGGCGGTGATGTCGATCACCAGGTTGTCCAGGCCCAGGCCCGAGCAGGCCGACATCAGGTGCTCGACGGTGGCCACCTTCGGCGCGTCGGGGTCGCCGTTGGGGCTGATCGTGGTGGCCATCCGGGTTTCGCTCACCGCATGGGCGGAGACCGGGATCACCACCGTTTGCGCCAGGTCGATGCGGCGAAACACCACGCCCGAGTTCGGCGGCGCCGGGCGCAGCGTGAGCTCGACCTTCTGCCCACTGTGCATGCCCAGGCCCACGGCGCGGGTGATGGATTTGAGGGTGCGTTGGCGGAGCATGGTTCGGATTTTCGGTGATCGTCGGGTTGCCGGTCAGGTG
Source organism: Burkholderiales bacterium (assembly GCA_031404155.1). Taxonomy (GTDB): domain Bacteria; phylum Pseudomonadota; class Gammaproteobacteria; order Burkholderiales; family Burkholderiaceae_C; genus JANNGZ01. Next base: position 3,199 of record JANNGZ010000008.1, on the reverse strand, counting down.
GCGGGAAATACTCCATCCCCCCTCGCGGGGGAAGGTGGGGATGGGGGTGGCGCGCCGCCCTCACCCCCACCCTAACCCTCCCCCGTCAAGGGGGAGGGAACTTGTCGATGCGCCTGCCCCGGCCAGAGGGAGCGCTTCAAACCTCAATCAGCCTGCTTGCGCAAAAACGCCGGGATCTCGATCTCGTCCATGCCGCTGGAGGCCAGCGCGTCCACCTTCGCGGCTTGCTGGCTGCGCGTGGAGCGCCACACGCTCGGCTTGTCGAGTTCGGCGTAATTCGGCACGGTGCGCGGTGTGCCTTGCGCCCCGTTCGCGCCGTTCGCGCCGTTCTGCACCGAGTTGTTCAGGATCGGCAGGTTGTCGGTGCCGGTGCGCTGGCCGATGGCTTGCTGAGCACTCGGCTGCACCACGGTCAGCGGCGCCTGCTGGCGGCGGGCCGGGGACAAGCCGGTGGCGATCACGGTCACCCGGAGCTGGTCCCCGAGCGATTCGTCGTTCGCGGTGCCGTAGATCACATGGGCGTCGTCCGCGGCATAGCGGCGGATCGTGTTCATCGCGTTCTTGCTTTCGCTCAACTTGAAGTTGTTCTTGCTCGCAGCGATCAGCACCAGCACGCCACGGGCGCCCGAGAGGTCGATGCCCTCCAGCAGCGGGCAGGCCACGGCCGCTTCGGCGGCCTTGGTCGCGCGGTCGGGGCCGCCGGCCTGCGCGGTGCCCATCATCGCCTTGCCCGGCTCGCTCATCACCGTCTTCACGTCCTCGAAGTCCACGTTCACCAGGCCGGGGATGTGGATGATGTCGCTGATGCCGCCGACCGCGTTGCGCAGCACGTCGTTGGCTTCGGCAAACGCGGCTTCCTGCGTCACGTCGTCGCCGAGCACCTCGAGCAGCTTCTCGTTCAGGATCACGATCAGGCTGTCGACATTGGCTTCGAGTTCGGCCAGGCCGGCCTCGGCCGCCTTGGCCCGCCTGATCCCCTCGAACTCGAACGGCCGGGTCACCACGCCCACGGTGAGGATGCCCATCTCGCGTGCCACCCGCGCCACCACCGGCGCCGCGCCGGTGCCGGTACCGCCGCCCATGCCCGCGGTGATGAACAGCATGTGCGAGCCGTCGATCGCGCCCTTGATGCGGTCCACCGCCTCCTCGGCAGCGCCCTTGCCGACCTCGGGTTTGGCACCGGCGCCGAGGCCGGTGTGACCGAGCTGGATCAGCTGGTCGGCACTCGAGCGGTTGAGCGCCTGGGCGTCGGTGTTGGCGACGATGAACTCGACGCCCTGCACATTCTTCGCGATCATGTGCTCCACCGCGTTGCCACCACCACCGCCCACGCCGATGACGCGGATCTGGGTGCCCTGGTCGAAGTCGTCGATCATTTCGATGCTCATCGTGTATCTCCTGGTTCAGTTGCAGTTGCCATCACTTGCCGTGTTTGCCGTCCATCGGCCAAACCGGGCTCTCATCGGAGCCCTCGATCAAAAATTCCCGAGAAACCAATCCTTCGCTCGGCCCACCAGCGTCTTCACCGAGCCCGCCTGTTGTGCCGCCTTGTGCCCACGTGTGCGCGCGATGCGCGCTTCCTCCAACAAACCCATAGCAGTGGCCGAACGTGGGTTGGCCACCATGTCGTGCAGCGAGCCGACGTAGATCGGGATGCCCTTGCGCACCGGCTTCAGGAAGATGTCCTCGCCGAGTTCCACCATGCCCGGCATCACCGCCGAGCCGCCCGCGAGCACGATGCCGCTGGAGAGCAATTCCTCGTAGCCGGACTCGCGGATCACCTGGTGCACCAGCGAGAAGATTTCTTCCACCCGCGGCTCGATCACCCCGGCCAGCGCCTGGCGGCTCAACATGCGCGGCGGGCGGTCTCCCAGGCCCGGCACTTCCAGGTTCTCGCTCGGGTCGGCCAGCAGCTGCTTGGCCACGCCGTACTCGACCTTGATCTCCTCGGCGTCCTTGGTCGGGGTGCGCAGCGCCATCGCGATGTCGCTGGTGATCAGGTCGCCGGCGATCGGGATCACCGCGGTGTGGCGCACGCTGCCGTCGGTGTAGATCTGCACGTCGGTGGTGCCGGCGCCGATGTCCACCAGCGCCACGCCGAGCTGCTTCTCGTCCTCGGTGAGCACCGCGTGGCTGGAGGCACTCGGGTTGAGCACCAGCTGGTCGACTTCCAGGCCGCAGCGGCGCACGCACTTGACGATGTTTTCGGCCGCGCTCTGCGCGCCGGTGACGATGTGCACCTTGACTTCGAGGCGGCCGCCGCTCATCCCGATCGGCTCCTTCACCTCGTGGCCGTCGATGATGAATTCCTGCGGCTCCACCAGCAGCAGGCGCTGGTCGTTGGGGATGTTGATCGCCTTGGCGGTCTCGACCACACGCGCCACATCGACCGGCGTCACCTCCTTGTCGCGCACGATCACCATGCCGGTGGAGTTCTGGCCGCGGATGTGGCTGCCGGTGATGCCGGTGTACACACGTGTGATCTTGCAGTCGGCCATCATCTCGGCCTCTTTCAGCGCAGCCTGGATGCTCTGCACCGTGGCGTCGATGTTCACCACCACGCCGCGCTTCAAACCATGCGTGGGCGCCACGCCCAGGCCGGCCAGGCGCAGCTCGCCGCCCGGCATCACCTCGGCCACCACCGCCATCACCTTGGCGGTGCCGATATCCAGCCCCACCACGAGGTCCTTGTAGTCCTTGGCCATCTGCTGTGTGTCCTTGATTGCCGTTCAGTTGCGCGGCGCCTTGCCCGCGGGCGGCGCTAGCGTGGTGATGCCCTTGAGCTTGAGCGCGTAGCCGTCGGGGTGGCGCAGGTCGGCGTGTTCGAGCGCGCGCTGGCCGAAGCGCGCCTGCAGTTGCGGCAGCGTGCGCACGAAGCGGTCGGTGCGCGCCAGCACCTCGGCGAAATCCCCGTTCGGGCTGCCGCGGCCGAGCTCGACCATCGCGCCGTTGTCCAGCTCCACGCGCCAGGACCCGCGGCGCGAAAGTTCCAGCGCGTCGATGCCGAGTTCATGGCGCGCGAGCAACGGCGCCAGCCGCTCGTGGAACGCCAACATGCGCGCCGCCTCGGCCTTGTCGGGCCCGACAAACCGCGGCAACGCTTCGTCTTCGACATCGCCGAGGTTGGCGTCGAACACCTCGCCCTGCGCGTTCACCAGCCGGTCGTTGCCGTCGGCGCCGGCCCACAGCGCCACCGCCT
>JANNGZ010000007.1:0-4549 GCA_031404155.1 Burkholderiales bacterium | reverse complement strand
TGCCCGGTGCGGGCTCACTGGGGGGCGGCGAGGAACGCAGCCCTGGGGTCGGCGCGCGCAGCGCGCTTCGTAAACTGACTCGCCGCGGCTGTCCGAGTGCAGTGAACGAAGTGAACGTAGCGAGTTCGGCGGCGCGACCCCAGGGCGAGTACCGCAGCGAAGTCGGCGCGCAGCGCCGACCGACCCCGAGTGAGCCCGCAGCGGGCACCGCCTGGCGCGACGCGCGCACGCGTAAGGGCCGCAGCGAACACGGCGCGCAGCGCCGACCGACCCAGAATGAGCCCCCATCGGGCACCGCCTGCCGCGACGCGCGCACCGCTCGAACGCCGCGGACTTTGGAACACAGCGTCAGTGAGAGCAGAGGGGCTGCCAAGGTCGGAAGGGGTTTCATTGAGGAACCCACGCCCTCGCCCGAAGCCCACTGAACTCCGTCTCGGCTGCAACGAACGTGGCGAGCTTGCTGGTGTTGCATGTCAGCCAGCTTCTTGTTGTTGTGACGAGAGCGCCAGCACCACACGCTCCATCTTCATGAATCGCGACCCCTTCACCAACAGCGACGCGCAGGGCGGCAGTTCGGGCAGCGCGGCGAGCATCGCTTCGGTCGACTCGAAGTGGCGCGCGCCTTCGAACGCAGCCGCGGCATGCACGCAGAGTGGGCCGGCGGCCCAGAGCGTGTCGATGCCGTGCGACTTGGCGAATGATCCGACTTCGCTGTGGAACTCCGGCCCCTGCGTGCCCACCTCGCCCATGTCGCCGAGCAGCAGCAGCCGCGGCGTGGGCAGTGTCGCGAGCAGCTCTATCGCGGCGCGCACCGAATCCGGGTTGGCGTTGTAGCTGTCGTCGACCAGCGTGGCGGTGCGGCCTTGCAGGCGTACCTGAAGCACGCGGGAACGGCCACCCACCGGCTCGAAGGCTTCGAGCCCGCGCTGGATTGCGGCCAGCGGCGCACCGGCCGCGAGCGCGCAGGCGGCCGCCGCGAGCGCGTTGTGCAGGTTGTGGCGCCCGGCCATGCGCAGCGACAAGGACACCGCGCCCGCGGGGGTGTGCAACACCATCGCCCAGTGGTCGCTGGCCCAGTGGGCGTCCGCACTCAGGTCCGCACCGAGGCCCGCGCCGCGCTCGACTGCTGGCGCGGCGGTGGGAGCTGGCGCCGCAGGCCCTGCGCCGGCGTCGCCGATGCTGTGTGGCGCCATGTCGTGAAGCGCCGTATCGTGCACCGTGAACGTCAGGTGCGGCCGGCCGGCGGCGATCTGCTGCCACAGCGGCGCATAGACATCGCCGGCCGGATAGACCGCCACGCCAGAGGCGCTCAAGGCCTCGATCGCGGAGCCGTTCTCACGCGCCACCGCTTCCACCCCGGCCATGAACTCCTGGTGCTCGCGCTGCGCGTTGTTCACCAGCACGATCGTGGGCTGCGCGATGCGCGCGAGCTGCGCGATCTCGCCGGCGTGGTTCATGCCCAGCTCGACGACGCCGGCGCGGTGCCAGAGCGAATCGTCCTGGCGCAAGCGCAGCAGCGTGAGCGGCACGCCGATGTGGTTGTTGAAGTTGCCCTCGGTGGCGAAGGCGCCGTCGCCATGCCATTCGCGCAGGACGCTGGCGATCATCTGCGTGACCGTGGTCTTGCCGTTGCTGCCGGTCACCGCAATCAGCGGCAGGTGCAAGCGCTTGCGCCAGGCCGCGGCCAGGGTTTGCAGCGCACGTTCGCTGTCGGCCACCCGCAGGCCCGACAGGCCCGCTTCAACCAGGCCATGTTCGGCGATCGCGGCGAGCGCCCCCGCGGCCTTGGCCTGCGCCAGGAAGCTGTGCGCGTCGAAGCGCTCGCCCTTCAGCGCCACGAAGAGGTCGCCCGCGCGCAGGCTGCGGGTGTCGCTGTGCACCCGCATCAGCTCGATGCCGCCGTCGCCGATCAGCGTGGAGCCGGGGATCAGCGCATGCGCTTGTGCCAGGGTGAACATCGGCGAGTTCATGCGCCTGCCCCCGCGGGTGAAGCCACACGCGCTTGCAGCGCTGCCGCCGCCTCGTCGGCGTCCGAAAACGGGTGTTTGACACCCTGGATTTCCTGGTAGTCCTCATGGCCCTTGCCGGCGATCAGGATCACGTCGGCGGCGGCCGCGTTCGTCACCGCATGGCGGATCGCGTCACGGCGGTTCGCTATGGTTTCGACCAGCGCGCGCGGGGCTGCGATGCCCGCCTCGACTTGGCGCAGGATGTCCTGCGGCAATTCGTTGCGCGGGTTGTCGCTGGTGATCAGCACATGGTCGGCCAAGCGCGCGGCGATCGCGCCCATCAGTGGCCGTTTGGCCGCATCGCGGTTGCCACCGCAGCCGAAAGCCACCACCAGTGCGCCGCCGCGCGCCGCGGCCAGCGGGCGCAGCGCGGCGAGCACCTTCTCCAGCGCGTCGGGCGTGTGCGCGTAGTCGACCACCACCTCCGGCTGCGCGGCACCCGTGCCCACACGCTGCATGCGCCCGGGCACCGGCGTGAGCTGCGGCACCACGCGCGCGGCGTCGGCCAGCGGCACGCCGAGCGCACGCAGGCCGCCGAGCACCGCGAGCAGGTTGCTGCTGTTGTAGTCGCCGATCAGCGTGCTGCGAACCTCGACCTGCTCGTTGCTTTCGGCGAGCGTGAAGGCGAGGCCGCCGTTGACGTAGCGGATGTTCGAGGCTCGCAGCCGCGCGGCGTGTTGAGTCGAGTAGGTCCAGATATCGAGGCCGCCGCCGGCCAATTCACCCGCCAGCCCGGCCCCTTGGGCGTCGTCGATGTTCACCACCGCGGCCTTCAGGCCCGGTGTGGCGAACAGCGCATGTTTTGCCGCCCAGTACGCGGCCATGCTGCCGTGGAAGTCGAGGTGGTCCTGGGTGAAATTGGTGAACAGCGCCACCGCGATGCGCAGGCCGGCGAGCCGGTGCTCGACGATGCCGATCGACGAAGCCTCGATCGCGCAGGCCGCAAAACCGCGGTCGACAAAACCGCGCAGCGCGGCGTGCAGGCGCACCGGGTCGGGGGTGGTGAGGCCGGTGAACTCGATGTGCGCGGGTACGGCTTGTTGCGGCGGTTCGCCCCCCGTCACGGGCGCAGCCCGGGGCGGCTCTCCTATCCCGAGTGTGCCGACCACCGCACAACGCCGCTGCAACTGCGTCAGCGCCTGCGCGGTCCACCACGCGGTGGAGGTCTTGCCGTTGGTGCCGGTGCTGGCCACCACCGCGAGCTGCTGGCTCGGGTGGCCAAAAAAGGCGTCGGCGATCCGCCCGGTGGCGGGTTTCAGGCGCGGCAGTGTGGCCACACGGGCGTCGTTGAAGCCGAAGGCCTCGACGCCCTCCTGCTCGACCAGGCAGGTGCTGGCACCCGCGGCCAGCGCGGCGCCGACGAAGCGGCGGCCATCCACCGCGTAGCCGGGCCAGGCAACGAAGGCGTCGCCGGGCTGCACCTGGCGGCTGTCGGTGCGCAGCTCGCCGCGCACCCACTCGCCGAGCCAGCGTGCGGCCGCGTCGGGGGATTTGAGTCGGGTCAATGGCATGGTTGCGAAAGGTCCAAGGGCACGCCTTTAGAAACTTTCCTGCGCCGCGGGCAGTTCGTTGGTGACGATCTGAGGCTTGACTTCGATATCCGGCGGCACGTTCATCATGCGCAGCGTTTGCTGCACCACCTGGCTGAACACTGGTGCAGCCACGTCGCCGCCGTAGTGCTTGCCGTTGCTCGGCTCGTCGACCATGACCGCGACGACGATGCGCGGCTTGTCGATCGGCGCCAGGCCGACAAACCAGGCGCGGTACTTGTTGGTCGAGTAGCCCTTGCCTTCCTGCTTGTACGCGGTGCCGGTTTTGCCGCCCACCGAGTAGCCTTGGGCCTGCGCCTTGGGCGCGGTGCCGCCGGGGCCGGCGGCCATTTGCAGCATCAGGCGCACCGCGCGCGCGGTTTCGGGCTTGAGCACACGCAGGCCGGTGGCCGGCAGCTCCTGCTTCAGCATCGACAGCGGAATCACCTCGCCGTCGTGCGCGAACACGGTGTAGGCCCGCGCCAGTTGCAGCAGGCTGGTGGAGATGCCGTAGCCGTAGCTCATCGTCGCCTGCTCGATCGGGCGCCAGCTTTTGTAAGGCCGCAACTTGCCGCTCACCGCACCCGGAAACTGAAGCTGCGGTTTGCTGCCGAAGCCGAGCTGCGAATACAGCTCCCACATTTCGCGCGGGGGCATCTGCATCGCCATCTTCACGGTGCCGACGTTGCTCGACTTCTGGATCACCTCGGCCACGGTCAATACGCCATGCGGGTGGGCGTCGCTGATCGTGCTGCCGGTGATGGTGAGCCGGCCGGGCGCGGTCTGGATCGGCGTGCTGGGCGTGACCCGCCCGCTTTCGATCGCCCAGGCGACGGTGAAGGGTTTCATCGTCGAGCCGGGCTCGAAGATGTCGGTGAGCGCGCGGTTGCGCAACTGGTTGCCGGTGAGGTTGCGCCGCTCGGCGGGGTTGAAGCTGGGGTAGTTGGCCAGCGCCAGCACCTCGCCGGTTTGGGCGTCCAGCACCACCACGCTGCCGGCCTTGGCCTTGTG
>JANNGZ010000006.1:0-12366 GCA_031404155.1 Burkholderiales bacterium | reverse complement strand
CTGGCGGTGTAAAACAGATGGACCTGGCCGACGCGGGCCACGTTCAGGACCGAAAAAAGCCCTTCCATTTCGAACTCGGCGCCGGCTTCCTCGAGGGTTTCGCGGGCCGCTCCCTGTGCGGTCGTTTCGTACAGCTCCATGAAACCGGCGGGCAAGGTCCATTTGCCCCGGCGCGGTTCAATATTGCGCTTGCACAACAGCACCATTTCACCCAGATGCGGCACCGTGCCGACCACGTTGAGCGGGTTCTCGTAGTGGATGCTCGCGCAAGCCGCACAAACCGCGCGCTCGCGGTTGTCGTCGGCAGGAACGAGGTAAGTCACGGCATGGCCGCAGGCCTTGCAGAACTTGATGCTGCCGCGCTCGCTCAAAAGCATGGCGCGCAGTGTAGCGACGCGGCTGCGGCGGGCCGCCGTAGCCGCGTCGCGTGGTGGCATCATCGCGGCAACTTGCAACGAACGGAGCCCTAGCCCATGAGCCACGTCATCACGCCGCAGACCCAGGTGGCCATCCCGGTGGCCGGCGGCGGCAGCTTCCCGGTGCGCCGCATCTACTGCGTCGGCCGCAACTATGTGGAGCACGCGCAGGAGATGGGCTTCACCGGCCGCGAGCCGCCGTTTTTCTTCATGAAGCCGGCCGACGCGGTGGTGGCGGTGGCCGAGGGCGAAACCGGCCAGATCGACTACCCGAGCCTGACCCAGAACCTGCACCACGAAATCGAACTCGTCGTGGCCATCGGCGTCGGTGGCGCCAACATCAAGGCCAGCGACGCGCTGCGCCACATCTGGGGCTACGCAATCGGCCTGGACATGACCCGCCGCGACCTGCAGGGCGAGATGAAAAAGCAGGGCCGGCCCTGGGACATCGGCAAGGCCTTCGATCAGTCGGCGCCGATCGGGCCGGTGCACCCGATCTCGCGCACCGGCGAGCTGAGCTCAGGCGCGATCACGCTCGACGTGAACGGGGAGCGGCGGCAGACCGGCGACCTCAAGGAGCTGATCTGGAACGTGGCCGAAACCATCGAGCACTTGAGCGCCGCGTGGACGCTGCAACCCGGCGACCTGATCTTCAGCGGCACGCCGGCCGGCGTGGCGGCGGTGGTGCGCGGCGATGTCATGGTCGGCAGCGTAGCCGGCCTGGGCAGCCTCAAGGTTTCAATCAAGTGACCCAGCAGGAGACGGGCATGGAGCTGTACAACTACTTCCGCTCGTCGGCCTCGTACCGGGTGCGCATCGCGCTGGCGCTCAAAGGCCTGGACTACGACTACAAGGCGGTGCACCTGCAAAAGAACGAGCAGATGAGCGAGTCGTACGCGGCGGTGGCCGCGTCGCGCCTGGTGCCGCTGCTCAAAGACGGTGAACATGCGTTGACGCAGTCGCTGGCGATCATCGAGTACCTCGACGAGACCCACCCCGCGCCGCCGCTGCTGCCCGCCGACCCCCTCGGCCGCGCGCGGGTGCGCGCGTTGGCCTACGACATTGCCTGTGAGATCCACCCGCTGAACAACCTGCGTGTGCTGCGCTACCTGGTGCGCGATATGGGTGTGAGCGAGGACGACAAGAACCGCTGGTATCGGCACTGGGTGGAGACCGGCCTGGAGGTGGTGGAGCGCCGCATCGCCACCGACCCCGCCACAGGCCGCTGCTGCCATGGCGACACGCCCACGCTGGCAGACATCACGCTGGTGCCGCAGATCTTCAACGCGCAGCGCCTGGATTGCCGCCTCGACCATGTGCCCACCGTGATGCGTGTCTTCGGCGAGTGCATGGGCCTCGATGCTTTCGAGCAGACGCGGCCGGAGAAGTGTCCGGATGCCGTTTGACAGCGGCGCGCCGCCGGTGCTGCCGCTTGCCGATGCGCTGAGACCCGATTGGCCGGTCGCGCCCCAAGTCGGCGCGCTCATGAGTACACGCGCCGGCGGGGTCAGTGCAGAGCCCTTTGCGAGCCTGAACCTGCGGCCGCCGCAGTTGCGCGGCGAAACCGTGGACGACGCCCAGGCGGTGCAGGAGAACCAGCGCCGCTTTGCCGGCGCGCTCGGTGCCACGCCGGTCTACCTCGACCAGGTGCATGGCGCCCGCGTGGTTCGCATCGGCGCTCGCGACGCGGCGGCGGGCGCGCCGATGCACCAGGCCGATGCCGCGATCACCACCGAGCCCGGTGTGGCCTGCACGGTGCTGGTCGCCGACTGCCTTGCGGTGCTGTTCGCGGCGCCACAGGGGCGTGCGGTCGGCGCGGCACACGCGGGCTGGCGCGGCCTCGCGGCGGGTGTGCTCGACGCGACGGTGGACGCGATCTGCGGCCTGGCGCCATGCGAGCCGGGTGAACTGGTCGCCTGGTTCGGAGCCTGCATCGGGCCGCGCCGCTTCGAGGTGGGGGCCGATGTGCTCGACGCCTTCGGCCCGCTCGGCAGCTCGCACTTCGTTGAACAGGCCGCGCCGGGTCACCCCGACGGTCGCCCGCGCTGGCTTGCCGACCTGCCTGGCCTGGCGCGCGACCGCCTGCGGCAACTCGGCGTTTCGCAGGTCAGTGGCGGGCGCTGGTGCACCGTCGAAGACGCGTCACGCTTCTTTTCGTTCCGCCGCGACCGCGTCACCGGGCGGCACGCCGCTGCCGTCTGGATCCGCGGCGACACGATCCGCTGAAGTGTCTGCCGCTGGCGGCGGGCTCAGGTCTTCGCGCTCACGGCGGCGTCGCCGGCCAGGCGCGCCCATCAGGTACAGCACGATCGACAGCGGCAACGCGCCGTAGAGCAGCAGTGTGAAGAAGGCGCCGAGCAGCGTGCCGTTGGGCGCCATGGCCTCGGCCAGCGCCATCATCAGCACCACGTAAATCCAGGCCATCGCAACGATCAACATGGTTGGTTTACGTCAAACTGCGTATTCGGATCAGCGCGACGAATTGTCAAAATGTGGCAAGTGACGTCAGGTACAAAGCGAGTACAACGTGGCATAAATCACATCGGGGACCGCCGGCCCCCGGCAACACCCTGGAGACAAGCCTTGAAGCGCAAGCCTACAACCCCATCACCCACTGCCCTGGGCGAGAGCGTCAGTTCGTTCGGTTCGGCCGTCGGCGAGATATGGCAATCGATGGCCGGCCTGAGCCTGCCGGCACCCACGATGACGGAACTGCAAGGGGACTACCTCAAGGAAGCCACCGCGCTGTGGAACGGCGCGGTCGAGCGAATGCAGGGCGACGGCGAACCCGCGGCCGCACCGCCGGACCGCCGCTTCAGCGCCAAGGACTGGGCCGCCAACCCCGGGGCCGCTTTTCTGGCCCAGGCCTACCTGCTCAATGCGCGCACGCTGCTCAAGCTCGCCGACGCGGTCGAGGGCGACGAGAAGTCGCGCCAGCGGGTTCGGTTTTCGGTGCAGCAGTGGATCGACGCGGCCAGCCCGAGCAACTACCTCGCCACCAACCCCGAGGCGCCGCGCCTGGCCATGGAAACCAAGGGCCAGAGCATCAGCCAGGGCGTGCAGCACTTGTGGCAAGACGTTCAGCAGGGCCATGTGTCGCAGACCGACGAGAGCGTGTTCGAGGTCGGCCGCAACGTGGCCACCAGCGAAGGCTCGGTGGTGTTCGAGAACGACCTGATCCAGCTCATCGAATACAAGCCGCTGACAGCCAAGGTGTTCGAGCAGCCGATGCTGTTCGTGCCGCCGTGCATCAACAAGTTCTACATCATGGACTTGCAGCCGGACAACTCGCTGATCCGCTACACGGTGGAGCAGGGGCACCGGGTGTTCGTGGTGAGTTGGCGCAATCCCGACGAATCCATCGCCGAGAAGACTTGGGACGACTACATCACCGAAGGCCCGCTGGAGGCGATCCGCGTGGTGCAGGAGGTCACCGGCGCGAAGACGCTCGACACGCTCGGCTTCTGTGTCGGCGGCACCATCCTGTCGACCGCGCTGGCGGTGCTCGCCGCGCGTGGCGAGCACCCCGCCGCGAGCCTGACGCTGCTGACCTCGCTGCTGGACTTCAGCAACACCGGCGTGCTCGACCTGTTCATCGACGAAGCCGCGGTGCAACTGCGGGAGATGACCATCGGTGAGCACGCGCCCAAGGGCCCGGGCCTGCTCAAGGGCAAGGAGCTGGCCACCACCTTCAGCTTCCTGCGTCCGAACGACCTGGTGTGGAACTATGTGGTCGGCAACTACCTGAAGGGAGAATCGCCGCCGCCGTTCGACCTGCTGTACTGGAACGGCGACTCGACCAACCTGCCGGGCCCGATGTTCTGCTGGTACCTGCGCCACACCTACCTGCAAGACGACCTCAAGCACCCCGGCCGGCTGACCGTGTGCGGCGAGCCGGTGGACCTGGGCAAGATCAAGGCGCCGGTGTACGTGTACGCGTCGCGCGAGGACCACATCGTGCCGTGGGACGCGGCCTACCTGAACACCGGTTTGATGCAAGGCAAGGTGCGCTTTGTGCTCGGCGCGTCGGGCCATATCGCCGGCGTGATCAACCCGCCGGCGAAGAAGAAGCGCAACTACTGGACCAGCCCCACCGCGGGCGCCGGCTTGCCGGCCCAGCCGCAGGCCTGGTTCGACAAGGCCAAGGAGCACCCGGGCAGCTGGTGGACTGACTGGGCCAGCTGGCTCGAGGGCTCCGCCGGCAAGCTGGTCGCTGCCCCGAAGGCACCCGGCAACAAGACCCACAAGCCGATCGAACCGGCACCGGGCCGCTACGTCAAACAAAAGGCCTAAGCCGGCGCGCCCGCGTCACATCACCGATCCCTTCGCCCACCCCATCTTCATTGGAGTTCCCCATGACCGACATCGTCATCGTCGCAGCTGCCCGCACCGCCGTCGGCAAATTCGGCGGCACGCTCGCCAAGACCCCCGCCACCGAACTCGGCGCCGCGGTGATCAGGGAGCTGCTGGTGCGAGCCAAGCTCAACGGCGAGCAAATCAACGAAGTCATCCTCGGCCAGGTGCTGCAGGCCGGCGCGGGCCAGAATCCGGCGCGTCAATCGGTGATCAAGTCGGGCCTGCCTCACGGGGTGCCGGCGATGACGATCAACAAGGTTTGCGGCTCGGGCCTGAAGGCGGTGATGCTGGCCGCGCAGGCGATCCGCGACGGCGACTCCGAGATCGTGATCGCCGGTGGCCAGGAGAGCATGAGCCTGAGCCCGCACGTGCTCAACGGCTCGCGCGACGGCCAGCGCATGGGCGACTGGAAGATGGTCGACTCGATGATCGTCGACGGCCTGTGGGACGTGTACAACCAGTACCACATGGGCATCACCGCCGAAAACGTGGCCAAGAAATACGGCGTCACGCGTGAGCAGCAGGACGCGATGGCGCTGGCCAGCCAGCAGAAAGCGGCAGCGGCGCAGGAAGGTGGACGCTTCAAGGACGAGATCGTGCCTTTCTCGATCGCGCAGAAGAAGGGCGACCCGATCGTCTTCGCCAACGACGAGTTCCTCAACAAGAAGACCAGCGCCGAAGCCCTCGCGGGCCTGCGTCCGGCCTTCGACAAGGCCGGCAGCGTGACCGCGGGCAACGCGTCGGGCCTGAACGACGGCGCGGCCGGCGTGGTGGTGATGAGCGCGAAGAAGGCCGAGCAGCTCGGTTTGAAGCCGCTGGCCCGCATCGCCAGCTATGCGTCAGCCGGCCTGGACCCCGCCTACATGGGCATGGGCCCGGTGCCGGCGGCGCGCCGCGCGCTCGAACGTGCCGGCTGGAAACCCGCCGACCTCGACCTGCTCGAAATCAACGAAGCCTTTGCCGCCCAGGCCTGCGCGGTGCACAAGGAAATGGGCTGGGACACGAGCAAGGTCAACGTCAATGGCGGCGCCATTGCCATCGGCCACCCGATAGGCGCCTCCGGCTGCCGCATCCTGGTCACGCTGCTGCACGAAATGCAAAAGCGCGATGCCAAGCGCGGTATCGCCTCGCTTTGCATTGGCGGTGGCATGGGCGTGGCCTTGACGGTCGAGCGCTGAACGAATTCAATCGAACCCCGCACACACACCACAGGAGAAGAGACATGGCACAGAAAGTTGCTTACGTTACCGGCGGCATGGGTGGCATCGGTACCGCCATTTGCCAGCGCCTGCACAAAGAGAGCTTCAAGGTCATCGCCGGCTGCGGCCCGAGCCGCGACTGGCAGAAGTGGCTCGACGAGCAAAAGGCCGAGGGCTACACCTTCCACGCCTCGGTGGGCAACGTGGCGGATTGGGAGTCCACGGTTGCCGCCTTCAGCAAGGCGGTGGCCGAGAATGGCGTCATCGATGTGCTGGTGAACAACGCCGGCATCACCAAGGACCGCATGTTCCTGAAGATGACGCCGGACGACTGGCATGCGGTGATCGACACCAACCTGAACTCGATGTTCAACGTGACCAAGCAGGTGGTGCCGGGCATGGTCGAGAAGGGTTGGGGCCGCATCATCCAGATCAGCTCGGTGAACGGCGAAAAGGGCCAGGCCGGGCAGACCAACTACTCCGCCGCCAAGGCCGGCATGCACGGCTTCACGATGGCGCTGGCGCAGGAGGTGGCAGCCAAGGGCGTGACCGTGAACACGGTGAGCCCGGGCTACATCGGCACCGACATGGTCCGCGCAATCAAGCCCGAAGTGCTGGAGAAGATCGTCGCCACGATTCCGGTGAAGCGCCTTGGCACGCCGGGAGAAATCGGCGCCATCGTCGCCTGGCTCGCCGGCGAGGATTCGGGCTTCACCACAGGTGCGGACTTCTCGTGCAACGGCGGTTTGCACATGGGATAGCGCGCCTCGCGCCGGAAAAAAAGCCGCCCGCGGGCGGCTTTCGGTTTTTTGGGGTGCGCGGGCTCATGAGCAAATGTGGCTCTGGCCACTTTGCTCATACCCCCTCGGGGGGCGGACGACGTACTCGTCGGCCTGGGGGCGCTCTCAGGCCCGAACCGTAAGCCCGGGCTCGCCGGCCTCGACATGCCCGACCACCGCCGCGTCGTCGAAACCCGAGCTGCGGAAGATGCGCAGCACTTCGTCCACGCTCCTGGCGTCGCAGCTCACCAGCAGGCCGCCCGAGGTTTGCGGGTCGGTGAGCAGGTCCTGCGCGGTCTTCGGCAGGTCGGCGGCGAGCGTCACATCGGTGCCGTAGCCGGCCCAGTTGCGAGCGGAGGCGCCGGTGATGAAACCGTCGGCCGCCATCGCCGGCACACCGGGCAGCATCGGCACCTTGTGCCAGTCGATCACCGCGCGCAGCTTGGCGCCGCGAGCCAGCTCCAGCGTGTGGCCGGCCAGGCCGAAGCCGGTGATGTCGGTCAGCGCGTGCACCCCGGGCAGGTCGGCAAAGACCGCGCCGGGTTTGTTGAGCATCGTCGTGTACTTCACCAGTTGCTTGTAGCCGGCGGCGTCGAGCTTGCCTTTCTTCAGGGCTGCCGACATCACGCCGACGCCGATCGGCTTGCCCAGGATCAGCACGTCGCCGGCCTTGGCGTCGGCATTGCGCCGCACCCGGTCCGGGTGCACCAGGCCCATCACCACCAGGCCGTAGATCGGCTCGACCGAGTCGATGGTGTGGCCGCCCGCAATCGGGATGCCCGCTTCCTGGCAAGCGGCCTGGCCGCCCTGGATGATCTTGCCGATGACCTCCACCGGCAGCTGGTTGATCGGCATCGCCACCAGCGCCAGCGCCATGATCGGCTTGCCGCCCATCGCATACACGTCGCTGATCGCATTGGTGGCGGCGATGCGGCCGAAGTCGTACGGGTCGTCGACGATCGGCATGAAAAAGTCGGTGGTCGCGATCAGCGCCTGCTCGTCGTTGAGCTTGTAGACCGCCGCGTCGTCGGCGGTCTCGATGCCGACCATCAGCTCCTTGGGGATCAGCCCGCCGGCACTGTTCTTCAGGATTTCCGAAAGCACGCCGGGCGCGATCTTGCAGCCGCAGCCGCCGCCGTGGCTGAAACTGGTGAGGCGGATATCGGCGCCAGGCAAGGCGCAGGCTTCGGCAGGGGTGGTGGTGTTCATCGGGCTTGGTCGCGGGTGGACTCGGAAGCTTTCATTGTGGCAGCAGCTCTGCCGGCACGCCGGTGAGCATGTCCTTGAGCAGGCTGCGGACATTGGCACTCTCGGCCTGCGGGGTGAGCCGGGGTTCGCGCAACGCGCACTGCGCCGCCAGGCGTGCGGCAAAGGCCGGCTCGGCGGCAAAACGATGCATCAGCGCGGCCAGCGCGTCGGCGTTGCCGAGCGGAAAGTAGCCTTCGTAGTCGCGCCCGAGCAGGCCCACGTTGCCGTCGATCCGGCTTGCCAGTACCGGCACCTGCGAGCGGATCGCCTCGATCACCACGTTGGCGCCGCCCTCCATCCGGCTCATGTGCACCAGCGCCCGCGCGCGCGCGATCCAGCGCCGCGCATCGGCCTGCGCCAGCCCGCCGAGCCAGTGGTAGCGCGGGCACTCTGCCATGGTGCGGCGGGCCTGCGCCGCAAGCGCCTCGTCCAGCGGGTTGCCGATGTGCAGCACCCGGATCGGCAAGGCCAACGGCGCCGCATCGTTCAGTTGGACCGCGGCACGCATCAGCGTCAGCGGGTCTTTTTCGTCGCGCAGGTGGCCCACCGCCACGAAGTCGATGCTGCGGCGCGCCTGGTCGTGGCGGATCAGCCGGCTGGCCGATTGCACGATCACCCAGGCCTTGGCTTGGTAACGCTGAGGCAGGCGCTGTAAGCCCTCGTCCTGCAACACGACCAAGTGGCTGGCAAACTCGAGCGAATGCTGTGCGTTTGCGTCCTCGTCGATGTCCCGGTACAGGTCGGTTCCCGTGAGCACGAGTGCCAGCGGGCGCCGCGGGTGCGCGTGGTGAAAACGGGCGATCGAATCGGCCGAGCGGCGCGCATGCAGCGCCACCATCGTGTCCACCGGCTCGCCGCTCCAGGCCAACGTGATCTCCACCTCGGCCAGCGGCGCCAGGTACCGCTGCCAGCGGCGCGCGGTGTGCCAGTTGCCGTTGTTCGCCGCGGCCAGGGCCGGCGACACGATGCAGACGCGGGGCTTTGCCATGGCGTGATCTTGGCATGCCGAAAACGCCGCCTTGGCGCGTTGGTCGGTGCTTTGGCAGGACCTTTGGTGGATGCCTGTGGCGACTGACGCGCGCCGCTTGCGGGGCAACGAACTCGCCAGCGCGCTGAGCGACTCACGTGCGCGCACCTGGGCGATGGTCGAGGACCTCAGCGAGCACCAGTGGCGCCCGCCGCAACAAGCCGGGGTCAACCCGATCGCCTGGGAGCTGGCGCATGTGGCCTGGTTCGCCGAGTTCTGGACCACGCGCGGGCCGCACCATTTTGCCGACGGCCTGGTGCATGCCGCACGGGCGCCGCGCCACGCCGGGCCCGACGCACACCTGGACTCGGCGCGCCTGCCGCATGCGCGGCGCTGGGACACGCCGCTGCCCGGGTTCGCGCGCCTGCGCGAGATGCATGCGGCGCAACTCGATGCCACGCGCGCGAACATCCCCGAGGCCGGCGGCGACAGCGACGGCGACGCCGCGTTGTACCTGCACCGCCTCGCGCTGTTCCACGAGGACATGCACGGCGAGGCCTTCGCGTGGCTGCGCGCCGCGGTCGGCTTGCCAGCGCCGCCGGGCGAGGCGCTGCCAGTGCTGCCCGGCTTGCCCGCACTGCGGCTCGACGCGGCCGAGGTGTGGGTCGGCTGGCCCGAAGGCGAGGCCGGATTTGCGTTTGACAACGAAAGCCACGGCCAGCGCGTAGCGCTGAAGGCCTTCGAGATCGATGCGACGCCGCTCAGTGCGGGTGCCTACCTGCGTTTTGTCGAATCCGGCGGCTACGACCAGCCCGAGCATTGGCATGGTGCCGGCGGGGCGTGGCGCCAGCAGATGGCCCGTGCCCACCCAGAGCGTTCGCACCCCGAACGCTGGCGGCGCAGCGCCGGCGGCTGGCAGGTGCGCTGGTTCGACCGCTGGCAGCCGTTGCAGCCCGACGCGCCGGTGATCCATGTGAACGCCTACGAGGCCGAGGCCTATTGCGCCTGGGCCGGCCGGCGCCTGCCGCACGCGGCCGAGTGGGAGGCCGCCGCAGCTCTCCAGGAAACGCCGGGCCTCAGCCCCCAGCTGCCTCGCTCCGCGTCGGAGGGGGTGCGGTTCACCTGGGGCCACAGCGTCTGGGAATGGACCGCCGACAACTTCGAGCCTTATCCCGGGTTCAGCCCGGGGCCTTACCGCGACTACTCCGCGCCCTGGTTCGGCGATCATCGCGAACTTCGCGGCGGCGCCTTCGCCACGCACGAACGAATGCACCACCCGCGCTACCGCAACTTTTTCCTGCCTGAGCGAGCCGACGTGTTCGCGGGCTTTCGCACCTGCGCCCTCTAGTCGATTCCGCGGCGCAGCCTTCACTCTCGACCAGGAGATTCCAGCATGCTCAGCCTTTCCTCTTCGCGCACCTTCAAGGCGCTGATGACCTGCGCGATCCTCGCCTACGGTTCGCACAGCTTCGCGCAACAAATCTTCCGCGTCACCGCGATACCCGACGAGTCGCCGACCGAGCTGGCACGCAAGGCGGTGCCGCTGATGAAGTACCTGGAAGAGAAGTTGAACGTGAAAGTGGAATACACGCCGGTGACCGACTACGCGGCGTCGGTCGAAGCGCTGGTGAACAAGAAGGTCGACATGGCCTGGTTCGGCGGCTTCACCTTCGTGCAAGCCTATTCGCGCTCTGGCGGCAAGGTGATCCCGGTGGTGCAGCGCGAAGAGGACGAAAAATTCAGGTCGGTGTTCATCACCGGCGACCCGGCGATCAAGACGCTCGCCGATCTCAAGGGCAAGGACGTGAGCTTCGGCTCGCAAAGCTCGACCAGCGGCCACCTGATGCCGCGCAGCTTCCTGATGCAAGCCGGCGTGGACCCCGACAAGGACTTCAAGCGCGTGGCCTACAGCGGCGCCCATGACGCCACGATTGCCGCGGTGGCCTCGGGCAAGGTGCAGGCCGGCGCGCTGAACATCTCGGTGTGGGAGAAATTCGTCGCCGACAAGAAGGTCGACACCGACAAGGTGAGGGTGATGTACACCACGCCGACCTACTACGACTACAACTGGACGGTGCATGCCGACATGCCGTTGGCGATGCGCGAGAAGCTCACTCAAGCCTTTCTCGCCTTGAGCCGCGACACCGCGCAAGGCAAGGAAATTCTCGAACTGCAACGCGCCACCCGCTTCGTGCCGACCAAGGTGGAGAACTACAAGGGCATCGAGGCAGCCGCCCGCGGCGCGTCGCTGCTTTAGAGATGACGACCCCTAGCTCGTTTCACTCGCGTCCCCCGAGGGGAGCTCAGGCCGCTTGGGAGCGGCCCGGCGCTGGCCTGAGACCGCGCCGGTAGCGGCGACCATGGAACTCACCCTCGACGGCGTCAGTGCACGCCACCCCGCCGCGCGCGCCGGCTCCGCATCGGCCTTGCGTGGTGTGAGCCTGCATGTCGCCTCGGGCGAACAGGTGGCCGTGATCGGCCCTTCGGGTGCCGGCAAGACCACCCTGCTGCATGTGGCGGCGGCCGCGCTGCGGCCCGGTTCGGGCGAGGTGCGGCTCGGCGGGGTCGACCCCTGGGCCGTGGGTGTGCGCACCTTGCGTGTGGTGCGTGGCGGCCTGTTTCTCGCGCCGCAGGTGCCGCCGCTGCCGCCGCGCCAGCGTGTCGTCACCTCGGTGCTGGCGGGCCGGCTGCCTGCGCTCGGCTTGTGGGCCAGCGTGCGCTCCTTGTTCTACCCGAGCAACATTCCGCTGGCACATTCGGTGCTCGAGCGTTTCGACATCGCCGACAAGCTGTTCGACCGCGTCGACCGCCTCTCCGGCGGCGAACGCCAGCGCGTCGGCCTGGCGCGTGCGCTGGCATCGCCGGCAAGCCTGTGGATGATCGACGAGCCGCTCTCGGCGCTGGACCCCACGCGCGCCCACCAGGCCATCGACACGCTGATCGACGCCTCGCGCCAGCGCGGCGCGGCGCTGGTGGCCACGCTGCACCAGGTGGACGTGGCGCTGGCCCGCTTCCCGCGCATCGTCGGCCTGCGCGACGGGCGCATGGCCTTCGACCTGCCTGCCGCCGAGGTCTCTAGCGACCGGCTGGACAAGTTGTATGCACAGCGTGAAGACGAGTTGTTCAGCACCGCGCCGGTGGGCTTCGATGACGCCGCGGTGGCGGTGAACGCTCCAGCGGTGATGCATTGCCGCTGAGGCGAACGCCGCATCGACCTGCGCATCCGCCGACCCCCGCACCGCGTACCTGCCTTCATCGCCCCCGCCATCGACTGCCGCACCGCCGCGCACCATGAGCACCGTCCTGACCCTGCCATTGCCGCCGCGCCGCGATCCGGCCTGGCTGGGCCGCGTGTTCTGGCTCGGCGCCGGTCTGGTGGTCCTGTGGCCGTTGATGGTGGC
>JANNGZ010000005.1:0-1678 GCA_031404155.1 Burkholderiales bacterium | reverse complement strand
TTCCATCGCCTTTTGCACCGCGACCGGGACTTCCTTGGCTTTGCCCTTGCCCATGCCGATGCGGCCATCGCCGTCACCGACCACGGTCAGCGCCGCGAAGCTGAGCGTGCGGCCGCCCTTGACGACCTTGGTCACGCGGTTTACCGCAATCATCTTTTCCTTCAGGCCGTCTTCGCTGCCTTCGGTCTGGGCACGGGGAGTGAACTTTGCCATTGCTGTTTTCCTTGTGTCGCGCGGGTCAGAACTGCAAGCCGGCTTCGCGAGCGGCCTCGGCCAGCGCCTTGACACGGCCGTGGTACGCGAAGCCCGCGCGGTCGAAGGCCACCTTGTCGATGCCGGCGGCCTTGGCCCTCTCGGCGATGCGCTTGCCGATCAGCGTCGCGGCGGCGGCATTGCCGCCCTTGCCCGCAGCGCTGAGTTGTTCGCGCACTTCCTTCTCGGCGGTGGAAGCGCTGGCCAGCACCTTGGTGCCGTCGTCGGAGACGACGTTGGCATAGATGTGCAGATTGGAGCGGAACACCGTGAGCCGCGCCACCTTCTGCAAAGCGATGCGCACGCGCGTCTGGCGCGCGCGGCGAAGACGCTGTTCTTTCTTCGTCAACATGGTCAGGCTCCTTACTTCTTCTTGGTCTCTTTGAGGACCACGCGCTCGTCCGAATAGCGGATGCCCTTGCCCTTGTAAGGCTCGGGCGGACGGAAGGCACGCACCTCGGCAGCGACCTGGCCGACGAGCTGGCGGTCGGCACCGGAGATGATGATTTCGGTCTGCGTCGGGGTGGCAACCTTCACGCCGGCGGGCATCTCCTTGACCACCGGGTGCGAGTAGCCGACCTGCAGGTTGAGCTTGGTGCCTTGCGCCTGGGCGCGAAAACCCACGCCGACCAGGTTGAGCTTCTTCTCGAAGCCCTTGGTCACGCCGCCGACCATGTTCGCCACCAGCGCGCGCATCGTGCCGCTCATCGCGTCGGCTTCGGCGCTGTCGTTGGTGGCCACGAAACGCAGCATGCCGGCGTCGCTGCTGACGCTCACCAGCGGGTTCAGCGCACGCGTCAGCGTGCCGCCGGAGCCCTTGACGGTGATCTGTTCGGCGTTCAGTGCCACGTCCACGCCCTTGGGCACGGTGATGGGCATCTTTGCTACACGGGACATCTGATCATCCCCCTTAAGCCACGTAGCAGAGCACTTCGCCACCGACACCGGTGGCGCGCGCCTTGCGGTCGGTCATCACGCCCTTGGGCGTGGTGACGATGGCCACTCCGAGGCCGTTCATGACCTGCGGAATGGCGTTGCGGCCCTTGTAGACGCGCAGGCCGGGGCGGCTGACACGCTCGATGCGTTCGATCACCGGGCGGCCGGCGTAGTACTTCAGCGCGATGTCGAGCTGATGCTTGCCGGCGTCGTCGCGCACCGAGAAGCCGTCGATGTAACCCTCGTCCTTCAGCACCTGCGCGATGGCCACCTTCAGCTTCGAAGAGGGCATCGTCACGACGGGCTTCTCCACCATCTGCGCATTGCGGATGCGGGTCAGCATGTCGGCGATCGGATCACTCATGCTCATGCTTTATCTCCTGATCTCTCGCCGGGCTTACCAGCTGGCCTTGACCATGCCGGGAATGTCGCCCTTGAAGGCGAGCTCGCGGATCTTGTTGCGCCCCAGGCCGAACATGCGGAACGTGCC
>JANNGZ010000004.1:0-5891 GCA_031404155.1 Burkholderiales bacterium | reverse complement strand
CCTTCGGCCTGCAGCCAGGCCGCGGTTTCTTCCACCTTCTTGCGCGTGCCGCAGTAGACGATGCCGGCGTCGCCTTCATGTTCGTCGTGCAGAAAACGCAGCAGCGCGCCGCGCGGGTTGGCGTCTTTTTCAACCAGCTGGTAGCGGATGTTGGGGCGGTCGAAGCTGTCGATGAACACCTGTGCCGCGTCCAGCGCCAGGCGCGCCACGATGTCCGCGCGCGTTATCTCGTCGGCGGTGGCGGTGAGCGCGATGCGCGGCACGCTGGGGAAGCGTTCGTGCAGCGCCGACAGGCCCAGGTACTCCTCGCGGAAGTCGTGCCCCCATTGGCTCACGCAGTGCGCCTCGTCGATCGCGAACAGGCTCAGCAGGTTGCGTTCGTGCAGAGAGTCGAGCATTGCCAGGAAGCGCGGGGTGAGCACCCTCTCCGGCGCGGCGTAGAGCAGCACCAGGCGGCCCGAGCGCAGTTCGCGTTCGACGTTCTGCGCCTCGTCGCTGCTCAGCGTGGAGTTGAGGAACGCGGCATGCACCCCGAGTTCTTCGAGCGCGCCCACCTGGTCCTGCATCAGCGCGATCAGCGGGCTGACCACCAGGCTCACACCCTGGCCGGCGCGGTGGCGCACGATCGCCGGTACCTGGTAGCACAAGCTCTTGCCGCCGCCGGTGGGCATCAGCACCAGCGCGTCGCCACCGGCGACCACATGCTCGACGATGTCGGCCTGGGTGCGGTGGAACGTGGGGTAGCCGAACACCTCGTGCAGAACAGCAAGCGGGGTTGCTGGCGCGGGCGCGGGTGCGGAGGTGGCGGGCGGGGTGTCGAGCATGGCAGCGGGCAATGGTATCGAACGCCTGCGCCGCTAACCGGCATCGCTCCCCGCCGCGTGGGTCGACATCAGCCGGGGGCGGCCGCGGCGTGGCAGGATGTCGGCCCGATTCTTCATCCACCTTTCCCACGAGGAATTCAAGATGAACCGACGTTTTTTCGCCGCCCTCGCCGCCGGCCTGGCGCTTGCCTCCACCGGCCTCGGCAGCGCCACCGTCAGCGCGCAAGTCCCGGCCCCGGTCGCACCGCGCGACGCCACCGAAACCTTCTTCGGCACCGCGGTGCCCGACCCGTTCCGCCACCTTGAGGACACCAAGAGCCCCGAGGTCGCGGCCTGGATGAAGGCGCAAGCCGACTTCGCGCGCAACACGCTCGCGGCCATTCCCGGCCGGCAGGCGATGTTCGAGCGCATCGTCAAGTACGACGGCGCGGTGTCGGCCCGCGTGGCCGAGGTCACCCGTGAAACCGGCGAGCGCTGGTTCTTCGAAAAACGCGGTGCGCAGGAGAACCAGTTCAAGCTCTACATGCGCCAGGGCCTGCGTGGCGCCGACCGGCTGCTGGTCGACCCGGAAGCGCTGGAAAAGAAGCTCGGCAAGCCGCATGCGATCAACTACTACACCGCGGCGCCGGGCGGTGGTTTCGTCGCCTACGGGCTGTCGACGCAGGGCTCGGAAGCCGCGGTGTTGCACCTGCTGGACACGCGCAGCGGCCAGCCGGTGGGCAGCCCGATCGACCGCGCCGATTTCGGCGGCGTGAGCTGGTCGGGCGACACGCGGCAGTTTCTGTTCACCCGGCTGCAGGAGATGAAAGCGGGCATGCCTGAGACCGAGAAGTACCAGAAAAGCCAGGTGCTGCTGCTGGCGCGCGGCGGCAACGTGGCGGCGGCCAAGCCGGTGTTCGGCGTCGGCGTGCCGGGCGTGGACATCGCGCCGGCGGAACTGCCGTTCGCCGCGTTCACCCACGACGGCCGCTGGGCGCTAGGGGTTGTCTTCAACGGCACGCAGCGCGAGATCGGCCTCTTCGTCGCGCCGGCGAAATCGGTGCTCGCCGGCAAGCCGAAATGGCGGCGCCTGATCCAGCCGCGCGACGAGGTCACCGGTGTCGCCTACATGAACAACACGCTGTACCTGCTGAGCCACCGCGGCGCGCCGCGTTCGCGGGTGTTGAGTGTGCCGATCGGCGCCCGCGATCTCGCGGGCGCGACGACCCTGGTCGAGCAGTCCGACAAGGTGGTCGCCGGCATCACCGCGGCAAGCGACGCGCTGTACATCGAAATGCGCGAGGGCAATGTCAAGCGTTTGTTCAAGCGTGCCCATGCATCGTCAAAGGGTGCCAAGCCGGAGCCGGCGAGCGAAGTGACCTTGCCGGTGGCCGGCTCGTTCCGGCTCAACGGCGACGAAGGTGGTGCCGGCGCCGCCAACCCGAACCTGCCCGGATTGGTGCTCGACCTGCAAAGCTGGAACCGCGCGCGCCAGATCTACACGCTCGGCGCCGACGGCAGGGCGAGCAACACCGGCCTGCAGCCGCAGGGGCCGTACGACGCACCGGCCGACGTGGCCACCACCGAAGTGCTGGTGAAGAGCCACGACGGCGCCATGGTGCCGATGTCGATCGTGCACAAGAAGAGCGTGGCGCTCGATGGCCGCAACCCGACGATCCTGTACGGCTACGCCAGCTACGGCATCACCGAGGAGCCGTTCTACAGCATCAGCCGGCTGGCCTGGCTCGACGAGGGCGGCGTCTACGCGATTGCCAACCCGCGAGGCAGCGGGGTGTATGGGCAGGATTGGTACAAGGGCGGCTTCCAGGGCACCAAGCCCAACACCTGGAAGGACTTCATCGCCTGCGCCGAATGGCTGGTCGCGCAAAAGTGGACCTCACCCGAGCGCCTGGGCATTTTCGGCAGCAGCGCCGGCGGCATCCTGGTCGGCCGCGCGATGACCGAGCGGCCGGAGCTGTTCGCGGCCGCGGTGCCCGCGGTCGGCGTGCTCGATGCGGTGCGCGCCGAGGTCACACCCAACGGGGTGCCCAACATCCCAGAGTTCGGCACCCGGGCCAACGAAGCGGGCTTTCGCGCGCTGCTGGCGATGAGCACCTACCACCAGGTCAAGGACGGGGTGAAGTACCCGGCGGTGATGCTGACCCACGGGGTCAACGACCCTCGCGTCGAGGTCTGGCACAGCACCAAGACCGCGGCGCGGCTGCTCGCCGCCAACCCCGGCGGCAAACCGGTGCTGCTGCGCCTGGACTACGACGCCGGCCACGGCGTCGGCAGCACCAAGCAGCAGGTGCTGCAGGAGCGCGCCGACATCTTCGCGTTCTTTCTCTGGCAGTTCGGCGTACCGGGGTACACCACCGCGGCGCAGGCGCCGAAGTAGCCACGGAGGTGGCCACCAAAGCAGCGGGGGTCGCCCGCTATCATCATTGCCCTGATCGATCACGCTGATCGGCCACTGTTCCTTACCCCACCTCCGCCCCGCGCATCGCTGAAGGACCGCACCATGGCCTCCGTCAACAAAGTCATCATCATCGGCAACCTCGGCCGTGACCCCGAGGTGCGCTACACGCCCAGCGGCGCCGCGGTGTGCAACCTGCGCATCGCCACCACGCGCAGCTGGAAGAACAAGGAAAGCGGCGAGCGGGTCGAAGAAACCGAATGGCATTCCGCGGTGCTCTACGACCGCCTGGCCGAAGTGGCCGGCGAGTACCTGAAGAAGGGCCGCTCGGTCTACATCGAAGGGCGCCTGAAAACCCGCAAGTGGCAGGACAAGGACGGCCACGACCGCTACACCACCGAGATCGTCACCGAGGAGATGAAGATGCTCGGCTCGCGTGAAGGCGGCGGCGGTGGCGGTGCTGCCGGCGGCGATGAAGAGGGTGGCTATGCCCGCGGCGCCGGTGGTGGCGGCGAGAGCCGTGGCAGCGCATCCGCCGCCCGCCCGCCCGCCTCGAAGCCCGCGGCGGCGCAAAAGTCGAGCACAGGGTTCGAGGAAATGGACGACGACATTCCGTTCTGAATTTGGCGCGGCCCTTCACCCGCCAAGCTCAGCGAGGCCGGTTGTGGTGCTGTGTGCAGCGAGGTCAAGGAGGAGATGCTGGCCGCAGGCCGGCATCGGGGGACACGAGCGGAGCACAGCGCCACAACCGGCCTCGCGCACGCTCCGCACGTCGTGCAATGACGTCGTAGTTGAGTCATTGCAGGCAACACGCATCAAATGCAGCGCCCGCCGTCGACCTCCATGCACACCCCGGTGATCATCGACGCCTCGTCGCTGCACAGGTAACACGCGGCGTTGCCGAGATCGTCCGGGCGCGAGAAGCGGCCGATCGGAATCGTCGAGAGGAACTTGCTGCGCATCTCGGGTGTGTCCTCGCCCATGAAGGTCTTGAGCAGCGGCGTCTCGCCGGCCACCGGGTTCAACGCCACGACGCGGATACCGAATGGCGCCAGCTCGACCGCGCAGGCGCGCGTCGCGGTGATGACAAAACCCTTGCTCGCGTTGTACCAGGCCAGGCGCGGGCGCGGGCTCACCCCGGCGGTGCTTGCGATGTTGAGGATCACGCCGCGGATGCCGTCATGCCTCGGCGCATGGGCCTTGAAACGCGGCACCGCTTCGCGCGCGGCAAGGTAGAGCGACTTCATGTTCACCGCCACGATGCGGTCGAACTCGTCCTCGGGCAATCCCTCCAGCGCCTGCGGCAGGTGGCCGATGCCGGCGTTGTTGACCAGGATGTCCAGGCCGCCGAAATGCAGCTCGGCCGCTTCCATCATGGTGCGCACGTCCGCGGCCACGCTCACGTCCACCCGCAGCGCGCGGGTCGCCGGCCCGAGCAGCGCGGCCACGCGCAAGGCCGCTTCCAGGTCGCGGTCGGCGAGCAGCACCTGCGCGCCCTCGGCCACGAACTTGCGCGCGATGCCTTCGCCGAAGCCGGAGCCGGCGCCGGTGACGATGGCGGTCTTGTTCCTCAGTCTCGTGCCGGTCGGCGTGCTCGTCGGCGTGCTGGTTTGCGTGTTGGTCATTGTTCGGGTCTCCATTCCATGAAAAAACGCTCGGGGGTTTGTTCGACGACGGCAAAACCCAGACGCCGGTAGAGCGCATGGGCCGGGTTGATGCAAAACACGCGCAGGCGCAGCGGCAGGTTCAGTGCCTGGGCGCGCCGCTGCACCTGGCGCACCACCGCGCTGCCCAGGCCGCGCCGCTGCTGCGCCGGCGCGATGAAAAGCTGGTGCAGCGACAGATGTGTCGGCAAGGTTTCGCAGCTCAGGAAGCCGAGGCCAGCGCTGCCGTTGGCGCCGTCTTCGGCGCCGCCGTCGGCGACCAGTTCGTAGGCATGGCTGAGCACCCGCTGCGCCAGTTGCGCGCGGCGTTCGGAATCGACCCAGGGCCCGAACAGCTGTTCCACGTAGGGCCCGAGGCCGCTCTTGCCGAGCTGGTAGACGAACTCGAAGTCCTCGTGGCGGTAGGGTCGCAGCGTGAACGCAGGCTCAGTCATGGCGCTCGCTCATGTCGCTGCGGCATGCGGTTCAACCATGCAGCATCGCGATCGTCTTCGGCGACGAAAAACCGTAAAGCGCTTCAAAGCCTCTATCGCGCCCATGGCTCGAGGCCTTGACACCGCCGAAGGGCAGCTCGACGCCGCCGCCGGCGCCGTAGTTGTTGATGTACACCTGCCCGCACTTGAGCGCGCGCGCCATGCGCATCTGGCGCGCGCCGTCGCGGGTCCAGACACCCGCCACGAGGCCGTACGCGGTGCCGTTGGCTTTGGCCAGCGCGTCGGCCTCGTCGTCGAACGGGATCACCACCCGCACCGGACCGAAGACTTCTTCCTGCGCGAGTTGATGTTCGGCAGCCACCGGCGCCAGCAGCGTCGGCCTCACGCAGTAGCCGCCGGCGGGCGCGCCGCTGGCGATCTGCGCCTGCACTGCGACCTGCCGAGCAGTTCTGCCCCGCGTTCTGGATGCCGGCGTCCCTGCGTACTGTCGAAGGGGACCGTGTTCGTCGCGTTCATCTCGAAGCTCCCGTAGCCGCCTTCGGGCATGATAGTTCGCAGCCCGGCGCGAGCCCGC
>JANNGZ010000003.1:0-3145 GCA_031404155.1 Burkholderiales bacterium | reverse complement strand
TGGCGGCTACAGCCCGGCACACCGCGTGCCGGTTCTGGTCGACGAAACCGGCTTCGCGGTGTGGGACACGTTGGCCATCGTCGAGACGCTGGCCGAGCAGTTCCCCGAGCACGCCGTCTGGCCGCGAGAGCCGCGCCAGCGAGCCCGTGCGCGCAGCCTCTGCGCCGAGATGCATTCCGGCTTCAGCGCCTTGCGCAGCCATTGCCCGATGAACATCGAATCGAAGTTCCCGGAGATCGGCGAGCGCGTGCTGCGTGAGCAGGATGCTGTGCGGCGCAACCTCGCGCGCATCGTGCAGATGTGGAGCGAGCAGCTCGGCGCCAGCGGCGGCCCCTTCCTCTTCGGCGACTTTGGCGCGGCCGACGCCTTCTTCGCGCCGGTGTGCGTGCGCATCCGCAACTTCGCGCTGCCGGTGCCCCAGCCGATCGAGGCCTACATCGCGCAGGTGTTCGCGACGCCGGGCGTGGCCGCGTGGGTGGCCGACGCCTTGGCCGAGCAGGATTTCATCGTCGAAGACGAGCCGTACCGCAAGTCGCGTTAGCCGGTGGGCCCGGGGACTATTGACGACTCCCCTCAGCGGCGCGTGAACACCAGGTCCCACACCCCGTGGCCGAGCTTCAGGCCGCGCTGCTCGAACTTGGTCAGCGGCCGCAGCTCGGGCCGCGGCGCATAGGCCGCGGCGGTGTTCGCGAGCAGCGGCTCGGCCGAAAGCACTTCGAGCATCTGCTGCGCGTACAGCTCCCAGTCGGTGGCGCAGTGCAGCGTGCCGCCGGGCAAGAGGCGCGACGCGAGCAGGGCCACGAAGTTCGGCTGCACCAGGCGCCGCTTGTGGTGCCGCTTCTTGTGCCAAGGGTCTGGGAAGAACAGATGCACACCGGCGAGCGAGGCCGGCGCGATCATGCGTTCGACCACCGGCACCGCGTCGTGCTGCACGATGCGCAAGTTGCTCAGGCCCAGCTCGCCGATGCGCTTGAGCAGCGCACCGACCCCCGGCTCGTGCACCTCCACGCCGATGAAGTCGGTGCCCGGCAGCGCGGCGGCAATCTGCGCCGTGGCGTCGCCCATGCCGAAGCCGATTTCGAGCACCCGCGGCGCCACCCGGCCGAAGGTGGCGGCGGCGTCCAGCGGCTGGACCTGGAAGGGCAGCACGTAGCGCGGGCCCAACTCTTGCAGCGCACGCTGCTGCCCCGGCCCGATGCGGCCGGGGCGGGTGACGAAGCTGCGGATCGTGTGGGGGCGGGAGGCGGCGGAGTCGGTCACGTCGTGGCGCGGGCGGGCGGTCGCTGAACTGCGCCCAAAGACATCAAGCGGCGCGGATTGTCGCCCAGCCGCCGCCCGCGCTTCGCTGAGGGCTCGGCGGTGCAGCGCTGCCTATAATCCGCCGGATCAAGCGGGTGTAGTTCAATGGTAGAACGGCAGCTTCCCAAGCTTCATACGAGGGTTCGATTCCCTTCACCCGCTCCATACGACAAAAGCCCCCGGTTGGGCCTTTGTCGTACTTGGGGCGAGCAGGCATCAGCGGCCAGCCCAGCTTTTCCCGCCGGCAACGTAAAGCTACGTTGCTGTGTCGTCGACGCGGTCGGGCGCATCGTTGACGGGAGGCACGCCTGGCACGCCGCCGGGTGGCTGCCTCTTGGAGCAAGACGATGCGTACCCTGAATGCAGTTGTGGTCGCCGTGGCGGCCCTGGGCCTTGGCGGCTGCGTGGTCGCGCCCTATCCGCGCAATAGCGGCTACTACGGCGGCCAATACGGCGGCCAGCCCGGCGGCCAATATGGCGGCCAGTACGGCGGCCAACCCGCCACCGTCTACGACCAGGAGATCGCGGTGGCCAACGCGGCACCGCCGCCGCCGCAGTACGAGGTGATCCCGGTGATCCCGTTCCTTGGCGCGGTCTGGCTCAGCGGCTACTGGGGCTGGTCGAGTGGCCGCCACAACTGGGTCGGCGGCCACTGGTCTCAGCCGCGCGCCGGCCACGGCTGGCAACCGCACCGCTGGGTGCCCGGCAACGGCGGGCGCTGGCATCTGCGTGGCGGCGGCTGGATCCGGCACTGACGCTGTGCGGGCCCCGCCGCGGCCGGATCGGCTGACCGGGTGTTGAACAAGAAGGCTCCGGCACCGCCCCCGGAGCCTTCTTGTCTTGGCGCCGGGTTTACTTCAGCACGTCGCCCAGGCAGAGGTACTTGGTCTCGACATAGTCCTCGATGCCCTGGCGCGCACCTTCGCGGCCGAGGCCGGACTGCTTGACACCGCCGAAGGGCACCTCGGCGGTGGAGATCAAGCCGGTGTTGATGCCCACCATGCCGTACTCCAGCGCCTCGCCAACGCGGAAGATGCGGCCGATGTCGCGGCTGTAGAAATAGCTCGCCAGGCCGAACTCGGTGTTGTTGGCCAGGGCCACCACCTCGTCCTCGGTTTTGAAGCGGAACACCGGCGCCACCGGGCCAAAGGTTTCTTCGCGCGCGCAGAGCATCTCGTTGGTGGCGTTGGCGAGTACCGTGGGCTCGTAGAAACGCGCGCCGATTTTCTTGCCGCCGGTGAGCACCTTGGCGCCCTTGGCCAGTGCGTCGGCCACATGCGCTTCGATCTTGGCGATGGCGGCGTCGTCGATCATCGGCCCTTGCGTGACGCCGGCCTCGAAGCCGTTGCCGACCTTGATCGCGCGCGACTTCGCGGCCAGCTTTTCGATGAAGGCGTCGTAGACGCCGTCCTGCACATACAGCCGGTTGGCGCAGACGCAGGTCTGGCCCGCGTTGCGGTACTTGCTCACCATCGCGCCTTCCACCGCGGAGTCGATGTCGGCGTCGTCGAAGACGATGAAGGGCGCGTTTCCGCCGAGCTCAAGGCTCAGCTTCTTGATCGTCGGCGCGCATTGGCGCATCAGGATGCGGCCGACCTCGGTGGAGCCGGTGAACGAGAGGTGGCGGACGATGTCGCTCTCGCACAGCACACGGCCGATCTCGACCGAGCGCGCGCTGTCGGCGCTGAGCACATTGAGCACCCCGGCGGGCATGCCGGCGCGCTGCCCGAGTTCGGCCACCGCAAGCGCCGAGAGCGGCGTCTGCTCGGCGGGTTTGATCACCACCGGGCAGCCGGCCGCAAGCGCGGGTGCGACCTTGCGCGTAATCATCGCGATCGGGAAATTC
>JANNGZ010000002.1:0-1554 GCA_031404155.1 Burkholderiales bacterium | reverse complement strand
TCCTGCGCGGCCGCCTTGTCCTGGTCGTGGACGACGACCCAGACATTCGTGCCCTAGCGCACGTTGCGCTGAGCCGGGACGGCCATACGGTGATCGAAGCGTCCAGCGGCCAGGAGGCTCTTGCGACAGTCGCTGCGCAAGCGCCCGACCTGGTCCTCCTGGACCTGCTGATGCCAGGACAGGGCGGCCTGGAGGTGCTCAAGATCCTTCGTTCCAACCCGGTGACGGCAGCGCTACCGGTCGTCGTGTTGACGGCCATGGACGACGAGGCCAACACCCGTGCCGGCTTCGAGTTCGGCGCAACGGACTACGTGACCAAGCCCTTCTCGATCCCGCAACTCGCCGCGCGCGTTCGTGCTTGTCTCAAGCGCAGCGGAAGGGGAGTGACTTGACGGGTAGCAACGTCACGTTCAGCGGCGCACACGTTCGCCTAAATGGGCCCCCATCTGGCGTAGTGGTCTTGAACCGTCGCCCTTGAGCCGCACTGTGACCGCATCGGGTCGATTGAGTGAGTTCAAACGACCGAATGACGGCTTTTCGGCGTCGAATCTGGCGTCGTGACCGACAGCAACGGGTCGGCAGTGACCTGTCGAGCCGAGCAGGAGCAGTCGTTCGACCTGACCGTGACGATGTTCAGGGTTGGACGGGCGGCGTTTTCATCACGGCACACCCATGGTCTCCGGCAACGTCAGCAGTGCCTCGATACCGGCCGCTGGCGGCGAGGTCGCGCGCTGGCCCGAGCGACTGCAATGTGTTCCAGACCGTGAGTTCGGCCGCCGGCAGCGACGGACCGCAACCGCTGCATTGCCGACGCTCAGGTCGTCGCAACCATGGACAGCAGAGAGTCGTTCGCCGACGCTCGGCGCATCGGCGCGATGTCGGCTTCGTAGCCCCCGCACTCGCTGCCAAGCGGCATGCGCGGCGCACCAACCCCGTGGAGTAACGAAGACTTTCCTGATGACCTTGAAGGCGTCATAGGCCGCACGCACGCTTCGTTCATCGCGCGGCACAGACCGCTGAAGCGCACTCGCACTTCGCGGTCGTCTGTCGCCGGCCCGTTAGGTGACCGCGTCCGCCAGCAGCAACGCTTCGCTGCTACCCTCGCCACCGATGCAGCAGCATCCAACCATTCCGCCCCGAGCGCTTGTCCTGCTTCTTGTCCTGACGCTCGTCTGGGGCACCACCTGGCCGCTTTTTCCGATTGCCGTGCGCGAGGTTTCGGTGTGGACCTTCCGCGCCGTTTCGGTGAGCATCGCTGGCATCGTGTTGCTGCTCGTGGCCCGATTGCGGGGGCAGTCGCTCGTGATCGAGCGCCGCCACTGGCCCACCATCGCCGCGGCGGCGTTCTGCTACCTCGTCGTTTGGTACATTTCCAGCACCAACTCGGCAACCCTCATCCCGTCGGGTCAATCAGGCCAAGGGTGCGCCGCTGTTCAGCATCGACGCGCGGCCGATGGCGGCCGAGATCGAGCGGCTGCAATCGCTGCTGGCAGCCGCACGCACTCAGGTGGAATTGGCCAAAGCCGAGCGCGCGCGCGGCGAGAAGTTGCTGCC
>JANNGZ010000001.1:0-2242 GCA_031404155.1 Burkholderiales bacterium | reverse complement strand
CCGTGCCGCTGCAGCCGACACCAAGCTCAAGGACGTGCCGGCCGCGATGGCGGCGGAGAAGGACGCCGCGGAGAAGAAGCTCGCCGAGCTGAAGGCCGCCAACGGCCCGGTGGCGGAGATTTCGGCCGCCGAGAAGGCGCTTGCCGCGGTGCCCAAGACCGCCGAGGACGCGAAGAAGAAGTACACCGCGGACAAGACCAGCAACGCCGCGCGCGCGCTGCCGCTGGCGGGCATGCCCCCGCATGCGCAGCAGTTCGCGGGCGACCCGAACGGCGACGCCAAGGCGAAGGACGCGTTCGACACCTCGCGGCGCAACTTCCTCGCGCTGATCTTTTGCCTGATGGTGGGCACCGCCGCGTTGCCGCACATCCTGATGCGCTACTACACCACGCCCTCGGTGAAGGAAGCACGGGATTCGGTGACCTGGAGCCTGTTCTTCATCTTCCTGCTTTACTTCACCGCGCCGGCGCTGGCGGTGCTGGTGAAGTACGAGGTCTTCAACGTGCTCGTCGGCACGCCGTTCGACAAGCTGCCGGTGTGGATCTCCAACTGGGCCAAGGTCGACCCCGCGTTGCTGTCGGTGGCCGACATCAACAAGGACGGCATCTTCCAGTTGGGTGAAATGCGCATCAGCGGCGACATCATCGTGCTGGCCACGCCGGAAATCGGCGGCCTGCCTTACGTGGTGTCGGGCATGGTGGCCGCAGGCGGCCTCGCGGCCGCGCTGTCCACCGCCGACGGCCTGCTGCTGACGATCGCCAACGCGCTCAGCCACGACCTGTACTACAAGATGATCGACCCGAACGCGCCGACCGCGCGCCGAGTCGCCATCTCGAAGGCCTTGCTCGTGGTGGTGGCGCTGGCGGCAGCCGCGGTGGCGGCGCAGAAACCGGCGGACATTTTGTTCCTGGTCTCGGCGGCGTTCTCGTTCGCGGCGGCCACGTTCTTCCCGGTGCTGGTGCTGGGCATCTTCTGGAAGCGCGCGAACCGCTGGGGCGCGTCGCTGGGCATGATCGCCGGCCTGGGCACCACGTTCTACTACATGGCCACCACGCAGCCCTGGCTGCGCAGCGTGTTCGGCGTCACCAGCCCGATCGCCGACAACATTTGGTGGGGCATCAGCCCGATCTCCGCCGGCCTGTTCGGCGTGCCAGTCGGCATCCTCGTCATCATCATCGTGAGCCTGATCACCGCGCCCCCGGGCAAGGAGACGCAGGAGCTCGTCGAGCATGTGCGTTACCCCGACCTGAAGTTGGGCCAGACTTGAGCGTGTAGGCACCACGCCGCAACGCTCTCAAGGGCCCCGCAGTGCGGGGCCCTTTTCTTTGCGGCTGCGCAAATCGAGGCCGAAGGATTCTGCGAAGTCGTGGTTGCGGGCTCCTAGAATCGCCGCCACCGGCACCGGCCGCGAAAGGCGCGCGCATGACCCTGACTCCGAAACAATCGCAGCGGCTGGTGTCCCTTTCCCTGCTCGGCGCGCTGCTGTTCAGCTTTCCGCTGATGGCGTTGTTCAACCTGGACAGCAAGGTGTTCGGCGTGCCCCTCCTGTACGTCTACCTCTTCGGCGCCTGGGCTGCGCTGATCGCGCTGATGGCGCTGGTGGTGGAGCGCTCGGATTGAGATGAAAGCGCTTCCGAACTTGGGCGTTGTTTCCGAACTGTTGCCGGCGTTCCACCGCCGTGGTGGCCACGGTGTCTGCGCCGCAAAGCCGCACCCTGGGACGCGCATCGCGGCAACGCCGCACCCGGGCAGGCCACGGCGTGCGACTGCGGCGGTCGGCCTGCGGCCGACTGCCCTGTGGTACTCAGCCCCAGGCCGTGGTGGCCGCGGTGTCTGCGCGGCAAAGCCGCACCCTGCGACGCGCAGCGCGGCAAAGCCGCACCCGGGCAGGCCACGGCGTGCGACTGCGGCAGTCGGCCTGCGGCCGACTGCCCTGCGGTACTCAGCCCCATGGCCCGCCGCCGAACTCGCTACGTTCGCTGCGCTCACTGCACTCGGACAGCCGCGGCGAGTCAGTTTACGAAGCGCGCTGCGCGCGCGGCCATGAGCCCTCCGTTCCTCGGCGCCGCACACGCACGCCGCGGCCTGCCCGGGTGCGGCTTTGTGGGCTGCGTTTTGGGTGCTCGCGAGGGGAAACCCAACCTTGGTCCTCGCGGCAGGTGGTGCCCGGTGCGGGCTTACTGGGGGGCGGCGAGGAACGCAGCCCTGGGGTCGGCGCGCGAAGCGCACTTCGTAAACTGAC